>DJUV01000166.1 GCA_002440625.1 Rhodobacteraceae bacterium UBA6273
CGTTCCAGCGCATCGACGATCTGATCGAACGCATGGGCGCGATCACCCGGCAGCTGAAAAGCTATGCCCGGAAAGGCGGCGAAGCCCTTGAACCGGTTGACTTTCGCCTCTGTCTGTCGTCGGCCCTGTCGATGATGGAACCGACGCTGCGGACCCGTGCCGTCAGGATCGCGCGCAGCGTGCCGAAGGTGCCGGTGAAGGTGCAGGCCGACCGCGTGCGGCTGGAACAGGTCATCATCAACCTTCTGAGGAACGCGCTCGACGCCACCAAGGACGTGGCCATGCCGCAGATCGACATCACCCTTTCGGCGGGGGAAACGGCCTCGCTTTCGGTCCGCGACAACGGCCACGGCATCACCGATCTCGATAACCTCTTCGAGCCTTTCTACACCACGAAGAAGCCCGGCGAAGGCGTCGGGCTTGGTCTTGCCATCTCCTCCGGGATCGTGAAGGACTTCGGCGGAAGGCTGACGGCGCGCAATGCGACGGGCGGGGGGGCTGTATTCGAGGTTCAGCTTCCCATATTGAGCGCAAGCTCCCAGGCAGCGGAATGAGGTGATCCATGGCGCGCGCGATGAAAGTGGCGATCGTCGATGACGAACAGGACATGCGGCAGTCGATCAGCCAGTGGCTGGCGCTTTCGGGCTTCGATACCGAAACCTATTCGAGCGCCGAGGATGCGCTGAAGTCGATTGGTGCCGACTGGCCCGGCGTCGTCGTCAGCGACATCAAGATGCCCGGCATGGACGGCATGGCGTTCCTCAAGAAGCTGATGAGCCTTGATAGCGGCCTGCCCGTGATCATGATCACCGGCCACGGCGACGTGCCGATGGCGGTCGAGGCGATGCGGGTCGGCGCCTATGACTTCCTTGAAAAGCCCTTCAATCCCGACCGGATGACCGAACTTGCCAAGCGCGCCAGCCAGTCGCGGCGCATGACACTCGACAACCGTGCGCTCCGGCGCGAACTGGCCGACGGCTCCACCATCATGAAGAAGCTGATCGGCACCTCGCCGGCGATGGAGCGTCTCAGGGAAGACATCCTAGATCTCGGCCAGGCCGACGGCCATGTGCTGATCGACGGCGAAACCGGCACCGGCAAGACGCTTGTCGCCCATGCGCTGCACGCGGTCGGGCCGCGGGCAGGCAAGAAGTTCGTGGTACTGAGCTGTGCCGCCTTCGCCGAAGACATGCTCGCGACCCGGCTTTTCGGCCCGATGGACGAGGGCGGGCAGATCCCGCTGGTGGAAGATGCGCGCGGCGGCACGCTGGTGCTGGAAGACATTGAGGCGCTGAGCCAGCCCCTTCAGGCCCGGCTCCTCACCTTCATCAACGATCAGGGGACGCCGGCCGAAACCCGCATCGTCGGCATCTGCAACGACCACGAACAGGGCCGCACCGTCGAGGATGCGCTCCGCCCCGACCTTTACTACCGGCTCGCCGCGCTCAAGATCACGCTGCCGCCCCTCAGGGCGCGCGGCGAGGATATCCTGACGCTCTTCACCCGGCTTGGCGAACAGTTCGCCGATGAATACGGCTGTGACGCGCCGCAGGTGACGGCGCAGGAGGCGGCCCAGCTTCTGCAGGCGCCCTGGCCCGGCAATGTCCGCCAGCTCATCAATGTCGCGGAACGCGCCGTCCTGCAGAACCGCCGCGGCTCCGGCTCCATCGCCTCGCTCCTCATGTCCGAGAACGAAGAGGCCGGGCCGACGATCACCACCGAAGGCAAGCCGCTCAAGGACTATGTCGAAAGCTTCGAGAAGATGCTGATCGACAACACCATGCGGCGGCACAAGGGCTCGATCACCGCGGTCATGGACGAGTTGTGCCTGCCGCGCCGGACCCTGAACGAGAAGATGGCAAAATACGGGTTGCAGCGGTCGGACTATCTCTGACCGTGGTCAGATGCGGGCGAGGGCGAGCTTGACGCCGAGGGCGATGAGGACGCAATAAGACCGCCCGCGCTTTGTGGCGTTCAATCCCGGCCGAGTCCCCAGTTCCGGGCGGGATCGTTCCGGCGGTTCGGTACACTTGCTGGGGTTTTTTGACCTCGGCGGGTACCATCTGCGTCAATCCACCAGCAATATACTTCACCGGGGTAGCGTGTCTTCCCGCTGTTCGAGAGGGAAGCGCCATTGTAGCCCTTGTGGCATTCGAGCCCCGCGATGCGCATCGTCCCGAAATGGCCCAGACCACAGACACGAAGGAAAACTTCGTTGATGAGACTTGAGGTGATTTCTTCCGGCAACGCGCAATCAGGATTGGCCGCGATTTCATCGAGTCGCTGCTCGCGCTTCTCCCAATCGGCGATGCCCATTGCGATCTTTGCCCGGAAGTCATCAACGCCTGAAGCATAGGCTTCCAGTTCTGCAATGTCGTCCAACCCTACCGCGTGTTGCGCAATCTTCCCGTCGCGGAAGAGTGCGACGAGAATGCGCCCGCCGATCGGGGAGGTGGTCTGCCCCCAACCATCCCGCCAAGCCAAATCCCGGTCAGATTGGTCGAGTTCTCCCGCGCCGTGTGTGCCATTCTTCACGGCAGTCTTCAGAGCCGTCATCGCAAGCCTGGGCTTCACCTGTGGTATCATCTCAACAATCTTGTTCAGGCGGTCCATGGCAGCGTTTTCAATACTGCGGGCTGCCATCCGGCGCCGCTCAGTCGTGTCTGTGATCTCTTAGGTTCCCTTTTGTTCCTACATGGGTTCTCATTCCGCGGCGACGGATGCAAGGAGCCGGATTGCGACCCTCCGTCGCGCCCCACGCCTGTTGCAGGAATAGGCTTTGTCAGCGATCACACAGGCTCAGCCTTCTCCCGCGCAAGTCGACCACCCCTGCGTGACCCGATTTGATATTGTCATTTTGTGACATTCCCCGCTAAGGTGCGGAGGCGCTGATCCAGCCTTTTGGCGACGGTCCGCATCACCAGATTCTCTGCCTTCCGGCGTCCGGGCATCAGCCAAGAGGGCGCGGGACCGGCAGGCCGAATGGCCGCAAGGCCGAACACATCGCCCCGCGCCCTGATGAGGGCAGGGGCCCGAATGGGCGCCCGCCGGGCGTCCGGGACAAAACCGCGATGAAACGCGAGAGGGCAGAGCAGGAGGAGCGGATAAGGCCGATGGCCGCCGCACCCATGCTTTCCTCGGGCATCATCGCCTCAGCGATTGAGCGCAGACCTTCCTCAGGCCCCTCGGGGCCAGCGCGATTGCCTGCGTTCGGAAAGTATACATGGCCAAGAAAATGCTCATCGACGCCACCCACGCGGAAGAGACCCGCGTCGTGGTGGTGGACGGAAACAAGGTCGAGGAATTCGACTTCGAGACCGTCAACAAACGCCAGCTAGCCGGCAATATCTACCTCGCCAAGGTCACGCGCGTCGAACCGTCGCTCCAGGCGGCCTTTGTCGATTACGGCGGCAACCGGCACGGCTTCCTTGCCTTCTCGGAAATCCACCCGGACTATTACCAGATCCCGGTCGCGGACCGGCAGGCGCTTCTGGAAGAAGAGCGCGCCTATGCCGCCGAGATGGACGCAGAGGATTCGCGCCGCCGCCGCTCGCGACGCAATGAGCGGGCGCAGCCGGAAGCGGTGGCAAACGAAGACAAGGTGGTGTCGAGCGACGACATCCCCGGCATGGCCGTCGTCGACCTGAGCGACGAAAACGGTGAGACCGATCAGGCCCAGCCCGAGGTCGCTGCCGACGAGCCTGTGGCGGAGACTTCCGACAGCGCCGACGCCCAGCCGGAGGCGCGCGAACAACGCCGCGAGCGCGACGAGCCCTATGTCGCCGCCGATCACGCCTCCGACACCGATGATGAGATTGAATCCATCGCCGAAGAAGATGTGGCCGAGGAAATCCGCCAGCCGCGGAAGCCCCGACCGCGGAAATACAAGATCCAGGAAGTGGTCAAGGTGCGCCAGATCATGCTGGTGCAGGTCGTCAAGGAAGAGCGCGGCAACAAGGGCGCGGCGCTGACGACCTACCTGTCGCTCGCCGGTCGCTACTGCGTCCTGATGCCCAACACCGCGCGCGGCGGCGGCATTTCCCGCAAGATCACCAATGCCGCCGACCGCAAAAAGCTGAAGGAAATCGCCGGCGAGATCGAGGTGCCGATGGGCGCCGGTCTCATCATCCGCACCGCAGGCTCGCAGCGAACCAAGGCCGAGATCAAGCGCGACTACGAATATCTGATGCGGCTCTGGGAACAGATCCGCGACCTGACGATGAAGTCGATCGCCCCGGCGCCGATCTACGAGGAAGGCGACCTCATCAAGCGGTCGATCCGCGATCTTTACAACAAGGACATCGACGAGGTTCTGGTCGAGGGCGCCGAAGGCTACCGCGCCGCCAAGGACTTCATGAAGATGATCATGCCGTCGCACGGCAAGAACGTGAAGAACTACAGCGAACAGCTTCCGCTTTTCGCCCGCTTCCAGGTCGAAAGCTACCTTGCGGGCATGTTCAACCCGGTCGTGCAGCTGAAATCCGGCGGTTACATCGTCATCGGCGTGACCGAGGCGCTGGTCGCCATCGACGTGAACTCCGGCCGCGCCACCAAGGAAGGTTCGATCGAGGAAACCGCGCTCAAGACCAACCTTGAGGCGGCGGAAGAGGTGGCCCGGCAACTGCGCCTGCGCGACCTTGCCGGCCTCATCGTCATCGACTTCATCGACA
>DJUV01000266.1 GCA_002440625.1 Rhodobacteraceae bacterium UBA6273
GTGGACTTGCCGCAGCCCGAAGGGCCGACGAGGACGATGAATTCGCCGTCCGCGATGTCGAGGTTGATGTCGCGAAGAACCTCGACGTTGCCGTAGCGCTTGGCGACGTTCGTCAGTTGCAACCGGGCCATGGCCTATCCTTTCACCGCGCCAGAGGTCAGACCCTGGACGAGGTAGCGCTGGATGAAGATGAAGAAGAGACAGGAGGGAATGAGCGCCAGAACGCCCGCCGCCATCATCTGCCCCCAGTCGACGGAGAATTTCGATACGAAGGTCAGAAGCCCGACCGGGAAGGTCATGGCATCGTTCTTCGAGATCAGCATGAGCGCGAAGAGAAGCTCGGACCAGGCGGCGGTGAAGACAAAGCCCAACGTGGCGCCAAGCCCCGGCAGGGTCAGCGGGAAGATCACCTTGCGCAGCGCCTGGAAGCGGGTGCAGCCATCCATCATCGCCGCTTCCTCAAGATCCTTCGGGATGCCGTCGAAGAAGGACTGCATGAGGAAGGTGGCGAAGGGGACGTTGAAGGCGGTGTAGACCACGATCAGGCTCGTCAGCGAATTCAGAAGCCCCATCGCGGCCACGATCTTGTAGATCGGCGCGATGATCATCAGGAGCGGGAACATCTGTGTCACCAGCATCAGCGCGATGATCAGCCGCTTGCCGCCGAAGTTGAACCGCGAGAAGGCATAGCCCGCCCCGGCGGCGATCAGCGTCGTCGCGGTCGCCGTCCCTAGCGACACGATCAGGCTGTTGCCGAAATAGGCGAGGAAGTCGGTCTGGAAGATCACCGTGCGGAAGTTGCCGAGCGTCGTCTCGCTCGGCCAGAGTGCTGTGCCTTCGGTGAAGACCAGTTGGTCCGGCGTGATCGAGATCTTCACCAGCCAGTAGAGCGGGAAGAGCGCGAAGATCAGGTAGAAGGCCAGCGCTGCATACTTGCCGATGGTCAGAACGGGCGATGGGCGGCGGGTTGCTGACATTGGCCCCTCAGATCTTCACGAAGCGGCGCCGGATGGCGAGAAGAAGGACGGCATAGATCATCAGAAGCACAAGCAGCGCCACGGCGATGGCCGAGGCATAGCCGAAGTCGAGTTTGCGGAAGGCGGTGGTGAAAACGTAGGTCGAGAGGATCTGCGTCGCATTGGCGGGGCCGCCACCGGTCATGACGAAGATCAGGTCGGCAAAGTTGGCGATCCAGATCGTCCGGAGCATGACGGTGATGGCGATCATCGGCGCAAGGAACGGCAGGGTGATCTTGGTGAAGACCTGCCAGGTCGAGGCGCCGTCGATCTCCGCCGCCTCGTAAAGCTCTCCCGGAATGGATTGCAGCGCGGCGAGAAGCGTGATGGCGAAGAACGGCACGCCGAACCAGACATTGGCGGCCACCGGCCCCCACATGGCAAGATCGGGGTCGCCGAGGATGTTGTAGGGTTCCGAGAGGATGCCAAGGGCGGCCATCCAGTGCGGCAGGGGGCCGATCACCGGGTTGAAAAGCCAGGCCCAGGTCAGGGCCGAAAGAAAGGTCGGCACCGCCCAGGGCAGGAAGACCAGCGCCTGAAACAGACGCTTGCCAGCGAACTGGGTGTTCAGGAGCAGCGCAAGGCCAAGGCCGAGCGCGAACTGGAAGACGAGCGAGCTCAGCGTCCACCAGACGGTGTTTTCCAAGGCCAGCCAGAACTTCGCATCGCGCCAGAGCGTCGCGTAGTTCTCAAACCCGATCCAGCCGGTCGCGAAGGGCTTCAGAAGCGTGATCGACTGGAAGGAATAGGAAATGCCGATCACCAGCGGCACCAGCATGACGAGCGCGATCATCGCCACCGCCGGGCCGACATAAAGATAGGGCTCGACCAGATAGCGCATGTAGGCTGAACGCCACGCCCGGGAAATCCCGGACGCGGCAGCGGTGCGAGTGGTGGTCATTGCTTGGCTTTCCACTTGGCCTGTTCGTCGGTGAGGAACGTCGCCCATTCATCGGCAACGTCCTGCGCCGTGCGCTGGCCAAGCAGGGCCTGCTGGGCGCTTTCCAGAACCACGGTGCTGCCGAAGTAGCCCCACTGTTCCAGATAGGTCGGCATCACCGTCGGCACGTACTGCTCGCCGTTCAGTTCCTCGAACCAGCCCTTGAACTGCTCGGTCTTGAAGAAGGGGTCCTGATCGGCGCCCTTGTGGATCGGGATCACGCCGACGCGCTTGGCCCAGATCGCGTTGGCCTCGGGCGAAGAGAGCGAGGCGACGAGTTTCCATGCCTCGTCCTCATTCTGGGTCGCCTTGAAGATCGACCAGCCGGCGAAGCCGATGGTCGGGAAGGCCTTGCCCGAGGGGCCGACCGGCATCGGGATCACGGCGAAATCCTCGGCCGGCATCCGCTCGGCGATGGCGATCAGCGCGTCGGGGTCCTGGTCAAGGAAGGCGCAGGTGCCGGAATAGAAGCCGGCGACGATCTCGTTGAAGCCCCAGTTGACCGAATCCTTCGGGGCATAGCCCTTCTGGTACATGTCCATCAGGAACTGGATGCCGGCGACCGATCCGGGTTCATTCACCCGGCTTTTGCCGTCTTCGGTGAAGAACTCGTTGGTGCCGTTCATCGTCGCGGCCATCATGATCCAGCCGTTGGTGCCGCCGGGGCCGCCGCGCAGGCAATAGCCGTACTTGCCGTCAAGCTTCGACACGGCTTCCGACGCCGCCATGAATTCCTCCATGGTCTTCGGCGGTTCCGCCACGCCCGCTTCGGCCAGAAGCTTCTTGTTGTAGAACATGGCGCGCAGATAGAAGCCGTAGGGGATCATGTAGGCGTCGCCCGCCTGCCGGCCCATGGCGAGGGTCTTTTCGGTCAGCGTGGCGCCGTTGTCCCAGCTTGCGATATGGCCCTCAAGGCTCGCAAGCTGGTCCGTGCCGGCATAAAGCGCGAGCCAGGTATCGGGCATTTCGACCACGTCGGGAATGTCGCCGCCCGACACCATCGTCGCCAGCTTCTCGAATGCCTGGCCCCAGGGCAGCGAGGTGATTTCCACCGTCGTGCCGGGGTTCTGCTTTTCGAACTCGGCGACCAGGCCCTTCAGCACCTCGGTGCGTTCGGGGCTCGTGATCACCTCGACCAGCTTCAGCGTGGTCTGGGCGTAAGCGGCAGTCGACATCAGGGCCGCCAAAGCGGTTATTGCAGCAAGTCGCAGTTTCATTTTTTCCTCCGGGTTGGTTGGCCGCCCTCCTCAGGCGGCGCTCTCGCTCAGGGCCGCCTCCAGATCGGCCCAAAGATCGGCGGGGCTTTCCAGCCCCAGACTGAAGCGGACAAGGCGTGGCGACACGCCGAACCGCTGTGCTGAATTCTGTTCGCCCTGCTGCGACAGCGTGGCCTGCGCGGGGAGGACGAGGCTTTCGAACCCGCCCCAGCTAACGCCGATGCGGAAGTGCTTCAGCCGGTCGACAAAACGCGGAATGTCGACCCTGTCGTCGAACTCGACCGACAGGAGGCCGGCCCGGCCCGTCAGGCCGGGCACCACATTGGGGCCGGGCGAGTGAATGGCCGTGACGCGGGGCAGGGCCGCGAGCCTTTCGATGAAGTGGTTTGCCGTCGCCTGATGGCGCAGCATCCTCACATCCAGCGTGCGCAGGCCGCGCGTCAGGAGAAAGGCCTCGAACGGCGCAAGTTTCGCGCCGAGAAGCGGCAGCGTCAGGTCGCGGATCCTGCCGATCAGTTCGGATGACGCGACGACGACCCCGGCCACGGTGTCGGAATGGCCGGAGATGTATTTGGACGCCGAATGCAGGACGACGTCGATGCCAAGGGTCAGCGGCCGCTGAAAGACCGGCGTCGCCCAGGAATTGTCGATCACCGTCAGCGCGCCATGCCGGCGGGCATGCTCGGCGACCATCGGCAGGTTCAAGGGCTTGAAGACAAGCGAGGAGGGGCTTTCGAGATAGGCGAGCTTCACGCCTTTCAGAAGATCGGCGTCGCGTTCGAAGGCAGAGGCGGGGTGATAGGTGATCTCGATCCCGAAGGGCCGCAGCAGCCGTTCGAAAAGCCGGTAGGCATCGGGGTAGACATGTTCCACGCAGGCGATACGGTCGCCGGGGCGGACAAGCGCGAGCACGGTCGAGGAGATTGCCGCCATGCCCGAGGCAAACCCGACGGCGGCCTCGCCTGCTTCGGCGCCCGCCATCAGGCCCTCGAAGGCCGCGACGGTCGGATTCTGCACCCGGGTATAGACCGGCTGCGAGGTTTCGCCGGCCATGCGGTCGACAAAATCCTGATAGCTGTCGAAAGAGAAGAGCGAGGTCTGCACGATCGGCGGCGTGATCGAGCCTCCAGGGCCGTCATAGGCGGCAGCGAGCAGGGTGGCGAGGTCGGGCATGACCGGATCACGCATCGCCGCCCTCCATTTCCCGGCGCACATCGGCCTCGACGATGTCGAGGATCTCGGCCGTCACGGCTGCGGCGCGGGTTTCGTCGCCGGCGGCGATGGCTTCGGCCAGCGGCCTATGCAGCGGAATGGTCGCAGCACCAAGATGCGCCTTGCCGAAGGGCGTGTCGTAGATGTCATGGAAGGCATGATGGATCTGCCAGATAATCTGGCCGAAGAGCGGGTTGCCGGTCGCATCGTGAATGGCGGCATGAAAGCGGTGATCGGCTGGCCGCCAGTCCTCCGCCGCCTCGAAGACCGCGATCAGTTCGGCCATCCGCGCGAGGATCACCTTGCGCTCCTGTGTGGAGGCATTGCGGGCGGCGAGGCGCGAGGCTTCGATCTCAAGCGGGCGGCGCACGGCATGGGTGCGGATCAGGCTTTCGGCCTCAAGCTTCAGGGTCAGCGGCAGATGGATCGAGCGAGAGGAGATTTCCGCCGACAGCCGCGTCCCTGCGCCCTTGTTGCGGGTCACGATGCCCAGGCTCTGCCAGGACTTGATCGCCTCGCGGATGGAGGATCTTGATACGCCGAGCCGTTCGGCCAGTTCGATCTCGGGCGGCAGCCTGTCGCCGATGCCTATGCCTTCCCGTTCGATCAGGGCGATAATCGCATCGACGACCGCGCTGTCGCGGTTGCGCCTGGCGCCAGCGGGATCAACCTGCTCCTGTATTCTCGACGCCTCACTGATCGTCACCGCGATCCCCCGAAAACTCCGCGAGAATCAGTGATAGCAGATTGTCCGACATTGTCAAAACATTGTCTGACAAAGATTGCATGGAGCCTCCCGTCGTGCGGTTCGAGCAGGCGGTTCTCCTTCTTGTTCAAGGTGAACAGCATCCTTGCGCCCGTACGCCGGGCGACCCCGCCGAGCCTTTCAAGCTTCAGGCGCCGTCAGTATGAAATTCTATTACAGCATTTGCTGAAAACTTTCAGATCCCGGGTATCGGGGAGCCGTCACGACAAGGCTGCTGCCCACCAGTATGCCGCAACTGGACGGGAACCAGATGCTGTCGAATACATCGCAGAAAGCCAGTGCAAGTGCCTCACCCGCCTGCGCGGGCGCGCCCCGAAGGGCGAACGCCTGATCGGCAGCGCCCCATTCGGCCGCTGGCACACCCAGACCTTCGCCGCCGGGCTCTCGGTCGAGGGGCCGGTCGCTCTCTGGGTGATCCCCGGCGCGATGGACCGGCAGGCGTTCGATGTCTGGATCGAGACCCAACTCGCCCCCGTCCTTACGCCGGGCACCGCCGCCATCCTCGACAACCTCTTCGTTCACCGCAGCCCCCGTGCCGCCGCGATCCTCAAGGCTCAAGGCTCCTGTCGTTGCCCGCTTACAGCCCCGATCTCAACCCCATCGAGTTGGCCTTCTCCAAGCTCAAGGCCCATCTGCGGCGCATCCGCGCCAAAACCTTCGACGCCGTCATCGCAGCCCTCGGAAATGTCTGCGACCTCTTCACCCAGGACGAATGCCTCAACTACCTTGCCCACGCGGGGTATGTCTCAGATTAAATGCAAATGGCTTTAGAACCACGTCGACCTGGAGCGCAGCCTGTCCACCACAAGCCACTTCAAGCAGATCCGCGCCGCTCTCTCCGAGCGAGGCGGTCGCTGCGCCGCATGAGGGGCAGGTCTGCTGTCCTGACAGAGACGGTTTCGCATCAGCATTGCAGCGCCCAGCAAACCGCTTGCGGCAATTGTGATGCTCCGTCAGACTGCGGGCAGTTTGGGGGTTGCGCGATGCGAAAGAATCGTTCGCGTTTTGGGGGGAAATGTAACACGCCTTTTGGCCAAACCAGAGTCGCCCCGCGAAATGTGCCCTGCGCCTTTGCCTAACGAAGCTTCACGCGGCTTCATCATCCCGATCGGCGGCGGCGAGGATCGCGTGAAGGAGCGGCATATCCACCGTCGCTTCGTGGAACTTGCAGGGGGCAAGAGCGCCGACATCGTCGTCATCCCGACTGCGTCTGAGCTCGAAACCACGGGCGCCGACTACAAGCGGATGTTCCTGGGTCTCGGCGCCTCGACGGTGGATTTCCTGCCGATCACCAAGCGCGCCGATTGCGACAATCCGCGCTATGTCGACATGCTCGACAATGCCACGGGCATCTTCCTGACGGGAGGCAACCAGCTTCGGCTGTCCACCATTCTCGGGGGCACGGGCATCGCCCAGAAGATCCGGCGCCGCAATGCCGCCGGTGTGCCGGTCGCGGGGACATCCGCCGGTGCTTCGATCATGTCCGAGCACATGATCGCGGGCGGCGAAAGCAATTCGGCGCCGGCTGTCGGCTCCGTCAGTCTGGCACCGGGCCTCGGGCTGACCAACGCGGTCATCATCGACCAGCATTTCACCGAACGGAACCGGCTTGGGCGGCTCCTGACGGCGTCATCCTACAATCCCTTCCTGATCGGCATCGGCATCGACGAGGATACCGCCGCCTTCATCGGGCCGGATGGCGTGTTCGAGGTCGTGGGTTCAGGCACCGTCACGGTGGTCGATGCCTCTGGTCTCACGCATTCGTCGATGTGGGACGCAGCGCCGGGGCAGGCGCTGACGCTTCTGGGGCTGAAAGTACATGTTCTTGGTGAGGGGTGCCGGTACGATCTGGTCGGCCGCCACGCCTATCCGCCGGATCAACTCGCGGGCTTCTGCTCGCTGCTGGACGACAAATCAAAGGTTGGCTGAACTGAACGCCGACAACACGGGGGGGAAGCGTCATGAAAATCGTTTCAACGAATGTCTTTGTCGGGCCGAACGTCTGGGCGAGTTTTCCGGTCATCCGCCATGTGGTTGACCTCGGCGTCCTCGAAGACTGGCCATCGGTCCGCATCGGCGAGCCCTGGATCGAGGCGCTGGTCGAGGCGCTGCCGGGCTTGCGCGAACATGGCTGTTCCTACCGCGAGCCCGGCGGCTTCATCCGGCGCCTGCGCGAGGGCGAGGGGACATGGCTTGGCCATACTGCGGAACATGTCGCCCTTGAGATTCAGGGCGTCGCGGGATCGGATGTGACCTTTGGCCGGACCCGCTCGACAGGCGTTCCGGGGCAGTACAACCTCGTCTACGAATATCGCCAGCGCGACGTCGGGCTTGATGCGGGCACCCTCGCGATCCGCCTCCTGATGCACAACCTGCCGGAGAGCCTGAAAGCGCAGACGGACTACGAGTTTGACCCGGAGTTCGATTTTCCCGCCGAGCTGAAAAGCTTTGTCCTCTCGGCGCAGCGGCGGGAGTTCGGGCCATCAACCGCATCGCTCGTCAAGGCGGCGGAGGAGCGGGATATCCCCTGGATCCGGCTCAACAACAACTCGCTTGTGCAGTTCGGCCACGGCAAGTTCCAGCAGCGCATTCAGGCGACCATCACCAGCCAGACGAAGCACATTGCGGTCGAGATTTCCTGTGACAAGGAAGACACCCACAACATGCTGAACGACCTCGGCCTGCCGGTTCCCCAGCAGCGTCTGGTCTATTCGCCGCGCGAAGCGATCCGCGCCGCGCGGCGGATCGGCTATCCCGTCGTCGTCAAGCCGCTGGACGGCAATCACGGGCGCGGCGTCTCCATCAACCTGACCGAGGATGAGGCGATCGAGACGGCCTTCCACGAGGCGAAGGCCCAGTCGAAAAGCCGGGGTATTCTGGTCGAGCAGTTCATCACCGGCATGGATCACCGCATGCTGGTGGTCAACGGCGAGCTGGTCGCCGTGGCCAAGCGCGTCCCCGGTCATGTGATCGGCGACGGCAAGCACACCATCGCCCAGTTGATCGACATCGTGAACAGCGACCCCCGGCGCGGCATCGGCCATGAAAAGGTGCTGACCAACCTCGAACTGGACAATCAGGCCGAACGGCTGATGGCCGATGCGGGCCATAGCGCGGAAACCGTGCTGCCGAAGGGCGAGGTCTTCTTCCTGCGCTCGACCGCCAACCTGTCGACCGGTGGCACGGCCATCGACATGACCGATGTCTGCCACCCCGACAACAAGGACATGGCGGAACGGACGATCAAGGCCGTCGGCCTTGACGTCGGCGGCGTGGACTTCCTCACCTCCGACATCACCACAAGCTACAAGGATATCGGCGGCGCCATCGTCGAGGTGAACGCAGCACCCGGTTTCCGGATGCATGTCGCCCCGTCGGAAGGTAAGCCGCGCGATGTCGCCGGCAAGGTGATGGACATGCTCTTCCCGAAGGGGACGCAGTCGCGCATTCCCATCGCCGCCATCACCGGGACGAACGGCAAGACGACCACCTCGCGCATGGTGGCCCATATCATGAAATCGTCGGGCAAGATCGCCGGTCTGACTTCGACCGACGGGGTCTATGTCGATGGCAAGCTGACCGTGAAGGGCGACATGACGGGGCCTGCCTCGGCGCAGATGGTGCTGCGCGACCCCTCGGTGGATTTCGCGGTGATGGAAACGGCGCGTGGCGGGCTGGTCCGCGCCGGCCTCGGCTATCAGCGCTGCGATGTCGCCGCCTGTCTCAACGTCACGTCGGACCATCTCGGCATGGGCGGGATCAACACGCTGGAGGAGCTTGCCGTCGTCAAGCGCGTGGTGGTCGAAACCGCGACCGATACGGTGGTCTTGAATGCCGATGACCTTTTCTGCCTGAGGATGGCGGATTTCTGCCACGCTGCGCATATCTGCTATGTGACGACGAATTCAAACCACCCGCTGGTCAAGGAACACATCCGCGCGGGTGGCCGCGCGGTGGTTCTGGAAAAGGCCATGAACGGCGACATGATAACGATCTATGCCAACGGGTTGCACATGCCCGTGCTCTGGTCGCATCTCATCCCCGCCACGCTTGAAGGCAAGGCGCTCTACAACGTTCAGAACGCGATGTTCGCCTGCGCCATGTCGCATGCCTTCGGCCTCGACCTCGACAATATCCGCCATGGCTTGCGGACCTTCGACACCTCCTTCTTCCAGGTGCCGGGCCGGACCAACGTCTATGACGAGCATCCGTTCAAGGTCATCCTCGACTATGGCCACAATTCGGCGGCAATCGCCGCCATGGCGGGCCTTGCCGACCGGCTGGACGTCAAGGGGCGGCGCCTTGTGGTGGCGGCAATGCCGGGCGACCGGCGTGATGAGGATATCCTCGCCTCGGCCCGCGAACTTGCCGGCCACTTCGATCACTACTTCCTCAAGCCCGATGACGACCGGCGCGGGCGCGGCGAGATGGAAGTGCCGCAGATGCTTCGCGATGAGCTTCTGAAATCGGGCGTGCCGGCCGATCAGATCACATTGATGCCGAGCGAGATGGAGGCGATCGACCTCGCGCTGGCAAGCGCGCAGCCGAACGACCTTCTTGTCATTCTGGCGGATGAACTGGCGCGGTCCTGGAAGCAGATCATCTATTTCCAGAAGGCGGAACGCGAAGCCCTGTTGTCGGCCAAACCAAAGCGGCCCGAACCGCAACCCACCGGGTTCGAGGAATTGATCTCCGAAGGCGATCAGCTTATCCGCGACGAACGCGGCGTGCGGCTGGCGCGGGTCGAGGTTGAACAGTCCGACTGACAGAGGCAGGCCTTTGGCGCGATCCGAACAGCTTAACGATGCGCTTGTCATTCCGATCCCCGAGGATCCGGGGCTGATCCTCGACAGTTGCCGCCGGCTGCTTGGCCCGAACCTTTACGGGCCGGCTCCTGGGGCGGTTGGCGATTGTCTGGTCAAGGGGCATGATCCGGCGCATGTGGCCGCACTTTGGCGCAGCCGTCTTTCCCCGATCCTCGACGCGCTGGGCCTTGCCGGGGCCGGGGTCCGCACCCGCCTTTTCGACGGCGGCGCAAGCCTTTTTTCCCCGGCGCCGATAGATCAGCTTTTCACCGCGGCCTATGCCGTCGAAGCGGCCTGGTACTTCACCGCGACCGGACTTCTCGGCCAGGCGCAAATACCCTTCGATGATCTCGTGGCCGGGCTGCTGCGCGTCAGCGCGCTTGAGCGTTCGCCCCGGCTTCGGTCCCTCGCAGCAGAGGCGGCAAGACGTGGCATAGACCGGCTTCTTGACGACGACGCGCTGACGCTGGGCCACGGCGCCGGGTCGGCAACCTGGGCGACCGACCAGCTTCCCGATGCGCCGGACTGGGACAGCCTCCATGACATTCCGCTGGCGCTGGTCACCGGCACCAACGGCAAGACGACGACGACACGCCTGATCGCCGCGATGGGTGCCGCCGCCGGCAAGGTCTCGGGCCTCTCGTCGACGGAGTTCGTGAAGGTCGGCGACGAAATCCTCGATCGCGGCGATTATTCCGGACCCGCGGGCGCCCGCCTTCTTCTGCGCGACAAGCGGCTGGAACTGGGGGTTCTTGAAGTGGCGCGCGGCGGCATCCTGCGCCGGGGCCTGCCGGTCGGACGCGCAACCGTCGCGGTTGTGACGAATGTGGCGGCGGACCATCTTGGCCAATACGGGATCAATACCGTCCCCGATCTGGCGCAGGTCAAGCTTTCGGTCCACCGCGCTCTCCTCCCCGGCGGGCATCTCATCCTGAACGCCGACGACCCCTTTCTCGTCGCCGCCGCAAACCTGATAGATGCCCGCCCAATCTGGTTTTCGCTCAATGGCGGCACGCCAGAGATCGCCCGCGCAAGGGGGCTGGGCCTGCCCTGCGGCTGGCTCGAGGATGGCCGGATCGTGCTTTCCGACGGCACCGGGATCACGCCCCTCGTGGCGGTCAGCGAGGTGCCGCTCACCCTCGGCGGGGCCGCGCGCTACAATATCGAGAACGCGCTCGCTGCGGCACTGGCTGCGCGCGGTCTTGGCCTGCCCGATGGCGCGATCCGCTCCGTCCTGCGGTCCTTCCGCAGTGATCCCATCGACAATCCCGGACGCGCCAACGAGTTTTCCGTGAACGGCGCCCGCGTCTTTGTCGACTTCGCCCACAATCCGCATTCCATAGCTGCCGTCACCTCGGCGCTGGCCGCCCTGCAGGCCAAGCGGCGCTTCGCGCTCATCAGCCACGCAGGCGACCGCTCCGATGCCGATATCCGGGCGCTGACACAGGGCCTTTTTGCGCTGAAGCCGGATACCGTCGTGGTGGCTGAAATCGCGGGTTACCTGCGGGGGCGCCAGCCCGGCGAGATCCCCGCGCTGATCCGCGCGGCCAGCCGCGATTGCGGCCTGCCCGACGACCAGGTGCTGTCCGCGACCAGCCCTGCGGACGGCGCAAGGCAGATACTTGAGCGCCTCGAACCCGGCGACCTTGCGCTGCTTCTGGTGCATGCCGAACGCGCCGCGATCTTTGAGATGCTCGGATCCCTGGCCAGCACATAGCGCGGTCGGGAGCGCGCGCCGGCGTCCGTTGAAGTTTTCGATGAAGTCGCCATTGGTTCGGTGCCAGGGGCGAAGGTCCTGCGACCAGCGCTTGTTCGGCAAAAAGGGCAGGACCATCGGGGTCCGCGTGCCGACGGCGCTCATTGGTGCACCTTCGCATCAGGAAGGCTTGCTGCGTGTGATGCGGAACAGGCGCTTGTGGTTCACCTCGCGCCGCACGCCGATCTCGATATCGGGCCGCATGCTATCGGTCAGATCGCCATGCAGCCGCAGCGCCGGGAAACCATGCACATGATCTCGCGGCACTTGCCAACCCGACCGTCCGGAAAATGCCTTCGAGACATCCGCCCCCTGGGGCGCGACTGAAAAGCACCTTGCCGCCGAAGAATACGCCCAAGGCCATGACCCAGGTGTCCGAGCACTGGACCCCCTTCATTCCGGTCCCTGTCGAGAACGATACCCACGGAACCCAACTGCGCCGCGCCGCGCACCGTGCTGTTGCGGCACGGCCTCGATCAGCCGGTCCCCGAGGGCCATGACCTCCATGAAGATGAGCTTCCGCGCGCCGGTATCCGGGTTTAGCGCAGCTTCCAGCGCAGCCAATCATACGGCGGACAGAACTTCATCTGGTGCGGCGTCTGCAACCAAACCGGCGGCGGCGATGGAACAAGCCGGCTGGCCCTCGACCAGATACCCGGCAATCCCAGCGCCTGAGTTCCGATCTGCGGCGGGTCGGCAATCTGCGTCGTTTCAGATCCTCAGCCCGGAGACCCTGTCGATGCAATGGGCGTAGCCCGCCAAAGGATTGACGGCGAGCGGATCGCCGGGGCGCAGATCGAGCCCGTCGCGGGTAACCGCCACGATGCGTCCGGACCCAAGCCGCAGGGCCTGCTACAGCCCTGCGCCCGCCGCCTCGGCCAGTCCGGCGATTGCCTCTGCGCCGCTGCCCAGGTCGATCCGGCCTTTCAGGACAACGATCTTGTGTGGCGTCGTCGTCGCACGATGGCACGGTCCTTCGGCTTCGGATCATTCAGCCCGTGGCCCTCGTCCTGCGGCAATTGTAGCGGGTCGCTTGCGCTCAGGCGATCAGCACCTCGATCCCGCGCGACCGGAAAGCATTGGCATCGGTTTCGGAAATGCCGCTGTCGGTCACGAAGGAATGAATCATCTCGAGCGAGCCGAGGCGCGTGAAGCTCGACTTGTTGATCTTGGTGCTGTCCGCCACGAGGTAGACGCGGCTCGCGGCCCGGATCATCGCTTCCTTCAACTGGAGGTCGGCAAAGGACGGATAGGTGAGCCCCGCGTCCAAAGCCACGCCTGCGGTGGCGAGAAACAGCTTCGCCGCAAAGATGTTGCGGAAGTATTCGACCGACTTGTCGCCCGACAAGGACAGCGTCGGCGCCTTGAACTGACCGCCCGGCATATGGACCGCATTGCCGGGAACGGCACCGAGGATGATGGCGATGTTCAGCGCGTTGGTGATGATCGTCAGGTTCCGGCGGCTGACCAGACGCAGGGCAATTTCGGTCGTGGTGGTGCCCGCATCGAGGATGATGGTCTCGCCATCCTTCACGAGGTTCGCCGCCAGCGCCCCGATCCGCCGCTTCTGCTCCATGTTGTCCTGATGGTGGAGCGTCATGGTCCCGACCTGTGCCGGCACCGTGTTCAGGAACGCGCCGCCGTGTTCGCGGGTGATGTGTCCGTCCTGCTCAAGCCGCTCAAGGTCCTGCCGGATCGTCGCCTCCGAGACCTGAAAGGCGACGGCCAGTTCCCTGACCCTCGCTGACCCTTCCTCCTGTATCCAGTCAAGGATGCTGCGGCGGCGCGGTTCGGACAAAAGGCCGCTGACTGGTTCCGGGCGCGAAGAGACAGTTTTCGACTTCAACATTGCCTCGACGGAAAAGGAAGATGATCGCATGCAACCGTAAACGATCGGAACCGCAAAGACTACACGGGAAACCAGCGCCTCAGCGGGAGGCGGCGGCCTCTTGCGCCAGCGCAACACGGGCCTGCAACCGGCTTTGCGCCTGATCTATCACCACCGCGAGTACGATCACGACGCCCTTGATCACCGTTTGCCAGAAGCTGGAGACACCCATCATGATGAGCCCGTCGGAGAGGATGCCGATGACGAATGCGCCGACGATGGTGCCGCCGATCCGGCCCCTGCCGCCTGACATGGAGGTTCCGCCCAGAACCGCTGCGGCGATCGCGTTCAGTTCGAAGGTCTCGCCGGTTGCGGGATGGGCGGCCTGAAGCTGGCTGGCGATGATGATGCCAACGAGCGCCGCGCAGAAGCCCGAGAACATGTAGACGAAGACCTTGACCCGGTTGACCTTGACGCCCGAAAGCGCCGCGCCGCGTTCGTTGCCGCCGACGGCATAGATATGCCGCCCCAGCGGGGTGCGGCGGGACACGTAGTGCGCCGCCAGCGCCACCGCGACGAGAAGCCAGACCATGACGGGAAGGCCCGCAAAGCTGCCGGTGCCGATGAAGGGAAAGCTCGCGGTGCCGAATTCTTCCGATCCGCTGAGGTTTGGGAAGGTACGCCCGCCGGAGGACAGAAGGGCCGCGCCCCGCGCGATGTAAAGGGTACCAAGCGTGGCGATGAAGGGCGCCACATTCAGCCGCGTGATGAGCAGACCGTTCACCAGCCCGACGCCGACGCCGACCGCAAGGGTCAAGAGAACGATCTCATAGGTGTTGAACCAGATCGTGTAGCCAAGCCCGGTGTCCACGCCGTTCAGCACAAGCCAGCCCGCGACCATGGCGCAGAGGCCGACGATCGAGCCGACCGATAGGTCGATGCCGCCGGTGATGA
>DJUV01000268.1 GCA_002440625.1 Rhodobacteraceae bacterium UBA6273
AGTCGGGCATCGACACCCGTTCTGGGTTGAGGAACCGTTCGAAGAGAAGCGAATAGCGCAGGGGGTCAAGGTCGGTGATGGTCAGCGCGTAGGCGACAAGCGAACCCGCGCCCGAACCGCGCCCCGGACCGACCGGGATGTCATGGTCCTTGGCCCATTTGATGAAGTCGGCGACGATCAGGAAGTAGCCGGGAAAGCCCATCTGCTCGATGATGCCAAGCTCGAAGTCGAGCCGCTTCTGGTAATCCTCGACGCTGACCGCGTGGGGGATCACGGCGAGCCTTGCCTTCAGGCCTTCGTTGGCCTGACGACGCAGTTCCTGAACCTCATCATCCGCAAAGCGCGGCAGGATCGGGTTGCGCTTGAAGGCAGCGAAGGCGCAGCGGCGGGCGATCTCGACCGTATTTTCAAGCGCCTCGGGCAGGTCGGCGAAAAGCGCGGCCATCTCGTCGGGCGATTTCAGGTAATGCTGCGGCGTCAGGCGGCGGCGCGGTTCCTGCTGGTCGACATAGGCGCCTTCAGCGATGCAGATGAGCGCGTCATGCGCCTGATACATGTCGGGCTTCGGGAAGTAGACATCGTTGGTAGCGACGAGGGGCAGGTCCATCGCATAGGCCATTTCGACTTGGCCACGCTCCGTTGCCTGTTCGGCGGCGGTGTACTGGCCACCCTCGCCGGGATGGCGCTGAAGTTCGACATAGAGCCGGTCGGGGTAGATCGCGGCGAGGCGGCGCATCAGCGCGTCAGCCTTCGCCGCCTGTCCGGCCTGCAAGAACCGTCCGATGGGGCCGTCCGGCCCGCCGGTCAGGCAGATGAGGCCCGCGGCATGGGCTGCAAGCTCCTCGACGGTGACATGGGGAAGCGATCCGTCGCCTCTGAGATAGAGGCAGGAGTTCAGCTTCATCAGGTTTTCGTAGCCGGCCTCCGACTGCGCCAGAAGGACGACGGGCGCGGGCGGGCGGGGCTTTTCCCCCGTTTCAGCAGGGTCGTGGTCAAGCGAGACCTGGCAGCCGACGATGGGCTGCACGCCCGCCCCCTTCGCCAATGTCGAAAACTCCAGCGCCGCGAACATGTTGTTGGTGTCGGTGACGGCGATGGCGGGCATCGACATCTTGTCGCAAAGCCCGACAAGCTTTTTCACCGGGACCGCGCCTTCAAGGAGCGAATATTCGGTGTGGGTACGAAGGTGGATGAATCGGGGTGCGCCAGCCATGCCACAGGGGTATCGCAGGACGGGCGGCACGGGAAGCCGCCCGCCCCCGGTTTTGTCAGATCGTCAGCGGACGACGCCGCATGAAGAAGGTCAGCGTCGCGAGGATCACCAGGGCGGCGGTCGGGGCGAGAATGTCGTGGTCGCCCCAACCCGGTCGCGCCACCATCAGGACGATGATGGCGACGAGAAGCGCGGTTTCCAGCCGCGCCACCCGCAGCACGCGGCGGGTCATGTCGATGGCGATGCCGTCATGCCCGGCCTCCTGCAGCAGCGCAATCCGTTCGCCGGTCGGGCGAACCACGCCTGCGCCAAGCCCGAAGGCGGCAGCGACAAGCGGCAGCGACAGGATCGTCCAGGCGGTCCACGGCAGGCCGCCGATGACGAAGAGCATGGCGCCCGAGATCAGCGCAAGGACCGAGGCAGGAAGAAACACGACCGGGCCGAGCACGGCAATAACCGTTACCGCCGATACCCCGGTGCGCAGGTCGCCGCGCCGTTCGTAGAAAGTGCCGAGAACCGCAAGGGCGAATCCACCGCCGAACCAGACAAGTGCCGAAGTCACATGAACAAATTTGAGAGCGAGAGAGAGTTCCATGGTGCAAATCCGAAATGAAATATGCGCTCAACTTATGCCTTTCCGTAGGGGTCTGTCAGGCTGGATTTCCAGACCTGACCAAATGGACATGTCCCGATGGTTGCGTCGGCAGAAGCTTCGTTATACTTAGTCTAATGACTAACTATTTACCCCGGCTTGCGCCCGTCTTCCATGCCCTCGCCGATCCGACGCGAGGCGCAGTCGTGGCGCGGCTGGCCGAAGGGCCGGCATCGGTCGGCGCGCTGGCAGAGCCGTTCCGGATGGCGCTGCCAACCTTCCTCCAGCATCTGAAGGTGCTTGAGGCGGCGGGCCTCGTCGTCAGCGAAAAGCAGGGCCGGGTGCGGATGGTGCGGATCAGGGCCGCCCCCTTGGCCGAGGCGGAGGATTGGCTTGCCCGGAGGCGCCGGGAATGGGAAGCAAAGCTCGACCGGCTTCAGGCCTTTGTCGAGGCGCTTGAGACGGAAACCAAGGAAAAGGACCACTGAAATGGCCATCACCCACGACAGCTTCACCGTGAAGAAGATCATTGCCGTGCCGCCGGCCCGGGTCTTTGCCGCCTGGGCAGACCCCGAGCAGAAGCGGCAATGGTTCGTCGAGGCCGACAGCGCCGACTGGCAGACGCTCGACTACGGCATGGATTTCCGCGTCGGCGGCAGGGAGCATGGCCGCTTCGTCCTTCTGGCGAAGACGCCCGCCGAGGGCGAGCATGTGAACGAGACGGTCTATCTCGACATCGTTCCCGGCAGCCGGATCGTCTATGCCTATACGATGGCGCAGAACGGCCGCATCCATTCCGCCTCGCTCGCCACGGTGCGCTTCACCGAAGCCGGGACCGGCACGCGGGTGAGCTATACCGAACAGGGCGCGTTCTACGACAAGGGCGACGGGCTCAATGGCCGCAAGGGCGGTTGGACATCGCTTCTTGCCGCTCTGGCGAAGTTTCTGGCGAAGGAGGCCGACTGATGGGACATGACCGCAAACTGATCCTCGACCGTCTGTTGCAGGCGAGCCCCGAGAATGTCTGGCGCTGCTGGACGGAACCGGAGCTGGCCAAGCAGTGGTTCGCGCCGAAGCCGGTCGAAACCACGGTCTTCGAGATGGACGTTCGACCGGGCGGCGGCTTTCGTACCGTAATGGTGATCCCCGATCACGGCGAGATGGCGGGCGATCCCGGCTGCGTTCTCCTTGCCGAACGGGCGAAGCGGCTGGTCTGGACCAACTGCCTCGGCCCGGACTTTGTGCCGAACAAGCTCGGCAATGGCCCGATCGACTTCGGCTTCACCGTCGATATCCGCCTGACGCCCGAGGCCGGCGGCTGCCGCTATGTGGCGACAGTCACCCATGCCGACGACGCCGGGATGAAGAAGCATGAGGCCATGGGCTTCCAGGACGGCTGGGGCGCTGCGACGGCGCAGCTGGAGGCACTGGCGGGGGGCATGTAACGCAAGGTGGGGTGGACTAGCACCTGCAGCGCATGTTGGTGAGGGCGGGAGAATGTGCTAGGATTTTCGAGACGCGTCCTTGGCGGGCGACTTGCCCGCCTGTCGGAGCGTTTCAAACCAGAGCAAGACTGTTTGTTTCAAGATCCGTTTTCAGGGAGGATAATGAATGTTTGCGCGCGTGACCCAGTACAAGATGAAATCCGGGAGCATGGCTGAAGCGACGAAGCTTGTGGACACGCTCCGCAGCCAGATCATGGCTCTGCCGGGCCTCAAGCAATTCATCAACGTGGCAAAGCCGGACGGCAGCGGCTATGTCATTTCCCTGTCCGAAAGCGAGGCGGTGGCGAACGGGAATGCCGCAAAGGTCGCCGAGATCTGGGGCGCCTTCGGCAAGCACCTTGAAGCGCCGCCGAAGCCGGATGGCTATGACGTATTGGCAAACTGGTCGAACTAGCGTCCCTTCGGGCGTCGTTCGCAACCCTGCAGCACAAATGGGTAGGGCGGGGTTTACCCCGCCATTGTTCGGCGGTCGCCGGGTGAAAGTGCCGGGGTGAAACCCGGCCTACGGTGCCAGATGATTATCGGTGACCGTAAGCCGGTAATAGGCCTCGTACCCCTCGGGGTAGACATAGCCGACTTCGGCCGTGGCCGGGATGCGGCGCGGGCCGATCTGGCGGTAGTCGCGGAAATAGCCGCGCCAGTCGCGCTTGGCCTCGTTCCCCGCGGCATCGAGCGTCGGGCGGCCCTTCGCCTCCATCTCGACGATGTCGCCGTCCGCATCAAAGCGGAAACTGACCCGCGCCGCGCCCGCGGGCGTGGCCATCCGCGCTTCGGCGATGTTGCGGGCGGTCAGGCGCCATTCGATCTCGGGGTTGCCGAGGATCGCGTCGGGCGCGAAAGGGAGTTCGGCAAGATAGCGATAGGCCTCGCCCAAGGTCAGCACAGGGCCGCTGGCGCGGGCAAGGGGTATCGACCCGAAGGCGCGCGCCTCCAATTGGCCCGCACCGCGCACATAGGCGTCAAGGATACGGAGCTTCGGCACCGGCCCGGCATCGTGCCGGGCGAGCCAGACAAACCCAGGCGTGCCGAGCGCTATGGCCTGCCAGGCGCCGACCTTGCAGAAGGCCCCCCCTTGTTTCAGGCGCAGCTCGCCCGTCTGCGTCAGTGAGGCGATGCGCAGGCCGGAACCGGGCTTCGCCCCGGCGCGCACCGCGAAGTCATGGACCGGCTGCGGCAAACCCGTGACGGGACGCACCTGCGGGCTGTCGCGCAGTCGTGCCACGAGCCGGGCAGACCGCGCCCGAAACGCGCGCGACAAGGCGACCTGAACCACGAGGCCGCAAATCATGAGAAGCAAGACAATGGCGAAAACGGTCTGCATCGAATGGGTCTGCCCGCCGGGGGGTTGGCTTCCCCCTTCAAGCCGATATTACGCGACCTGCGGCCCAATGCCAGCAGAGGTTGCAAGGCAGGCAGCCCACCGGGCAATTCGCTTCCAAATCGAGAAACACTTGTGTGAGTTCCCGATAAAGCATTGCTTGCTTTAAAGCGGGCCTGAGGCTTTCATGCTATGAGGGAGACGGCGCGTGACCGCTTTACGCCGCATCGGGCGGGCACGCAAAGCCGGAGGAGGAGAAGGCGGCAGGTTCAGTCGATGACGACCATCGCGTTTCTGTTGAACGGAACGCCGGTTCGTGTGTCCGGGGACAACCCGACGCGGACCCTTCTTGACTGGCTGCGCGAGGAGCGCGGCCTGACCGGGACCAAGGAAGGCTGCAACGAAGGCGATTGCGGCGCCTGTACCGTGATGGTGACGGATGAGGCCGGAACGCGGGCGCTGAACTCCTGTATCCTCTTTCTGCCGCAGCTTCACGGCAAGGCCCTGCGCACGGTCGAGGGCCTGACCGGCCCGAAGGGCGAGATGCATCCGGTCCAGACGGCGATGGTGGAAAAACACGGCAGCCAGTGCGGCTTCTGCACACCGGGCTTCGTCATGTCGCTGGCGGTGGCGCAGAAGAACGGCGCGGTCGATCACGACGACTACCTTGCCGGGAACCTCTGCCGCTGCACCGGCTACGCGCCGATCATCCGCGCGGCTGAGGCGGTGGCGGGGACGGAGGCTCCGGACTGGGTGAACGACGATCTCGGCAAGATGCGCAGTGAACGCGCACCCTACGCGCCGTCCTCGTCGGACGAATTGGCGGCGTGGTATGAGGGGCACCCCGAGGCGGTGCTGATCGCCGGGGCGACCGATGTCGGGCTTTGGGTGACGAAGGAGTTGCGCGACCTGCCGGACGTCGCCTTCCTTCACGCCTGCAAGGATTTGCAGCGGGTCGAAACGGTTGCGGGCGGGTTGCGCATCGGCGCCGGCGTGACCATCGCGGCGCTCCGCAAGGCCGTCGCCGGCGCGCATCCCGCCTTCGCCGAGCTTCTGCGCCGCTTCGCCTCGGAACAGGTGCGGGGCGCGGCGACCATCGGCGGCAACATCGCCAACGGCTCGCCCATCGGCGATGCGCCGCCGGCGTTGATCGCCATGGAGGCGGTGCTTCACCTGCGCAAGGGGAATGCGCGGCGCGAGATGCCGCTTGAGGCCTTCTTCCTCGACTACCGCAAGCAGGACCGGACGATGGGCGAGTTCGTCGAGGCGGTGACGATCCCGGCGGAGGTGCCCGACCTTGCCTGCTACAAGCTTTCCAAGCGGTTCGATCAGGACATCTCCGCCGTCTGCGGCTGTTTCAACGTGACCCGCGAGGCGGGCAAGGTGACGGCGGCGCGCATCGCCTTCGGCGGCATGGCCGGGGTGCCGAAGCGGGCGGCGGCGGTCGAGGCGGCGCTGGTCGGCAGGCCGTGGACGATTGAGACAGTGGAAGCGGCGGTTGCGGCCTTTGCGCAGGACTTCACCCCGATGAGCGACATGCGCGCCTCGGCCGCCTACCGGCTTGAAACCGCGGGCAACATGCTTCTGCGCTATTTCCATGCCTCGCAAGGGCGTGCGGTATCGGTGCTGGAGGTCTCGGCATGAGCGTCGCGAAGCCGCTTCCGCATGATTCCGCGCCGCTCCATGTCACCGGGCGGGCGCGCTATATCGACGATGTGGCGCTGCCGGCGAATACGCTGCATCTGGCCTTTGGCCTTTCCACCGTGGCGCATGGCGAGATTGTCGCCATGGACCTTGACGCCGTGCGAGCGGCGCCGGGCGTGGTCGCGGTCCTGACCGCCGATGACCTGCCCTTCGCCAACGATGTTTCGCCTTCGATCCATGACGAGCCGCTTCTGGCCACGGGAACGGTGCATTACGTCGGCCAGCCCATGTTCCTTGTCATCGCCGAAAGCCATCTTCAGGCGCGGAAGGCGGCTCGGATGGGCAGGATCGAGTATCGCGAGCGGCCGGCGATCCTGACCGTCGATCAGGCGCTGGCGGCGGGGAGCCGCTTCGAGGGCGGGCCGGTGATATGGGCCAAGGGCGATGCGGCGAAGGCCATCGCCGGGGCGCCCCGCGTGATCGAGGGCAGCTTCGACATGGGCGGGCAGGAGCACTTTTACCTTGAGGGCCAGGCGGCGCTGGCGCTGCCCGCCGAAGGTGGGGTGACGGTGCAATCCTCGACCCAGCATCCGACCGAGATCCAGCACAAGGTGGCCGAGGCGCTGGGCCTGCCGATGAATGCCGTCCGGGTGGAAATCCGCCGCATGGGTGGCGGCTTCGGCGGCAAGGAAAGTCAGGGCAATGCCTTGGCTGTCTCTTGCGGGCTGGTCGCGCATCTCTTCGGCCGGCCGGCCAAGATGCGCTATGACCGCGACGACGACATGACCATCACCGGCAAGCGCCACGATTTCAGGATCGAGTACCGCGCCGGTGTCGACGGGACGGGCCGTATCCTCGGGCTGGAGTTCCGCCATCTCGCCCGTTGCGGCTGGTCGCAGGACCTGTCCCTGCCGGTCGCTGACCGGGCGATGCTCCATGCCGACAACGCCTATCTTCTCGACCATGTGCGGATCGAGAGCCACCGGCTGAGGACCAATACCCAGTCGGCCACCGCCTACCGCGGCTTCGGCGGCCCCCAGGGGATGCTTGGCATCGAGCGGGCGATGGACCACATCGGCCATGCGCTGGGGCTTGATCCGCTTTCCGTCCGGCGGGCGAATTTCTATGCGGATATGGCGGATGCCTCCGGCGGAGGTATTTCGGGCAAGATGAAAGGGCAGACCACGCCCTATCAGATGGAGGTCGAGGATTTCATCCTGCACGGGATGGTGTCAGCGCTGGAGGCGTCGAGCGACTATGCCGCGCGGAAGCGGGCGGTGGCGGTCTGGAATGCGGAGAACAGCGTCCTGAAGAAGGGGATCGCGCTGACGCCGGTGAAGTTCGGGATTTCCTTCACGCTGACCCATCTCAACCAGGCCGGAGCGCTGGTTCATGTCTATCAGGATGGCTCGATCCACCTGAACCACGGCGGCACCGAGATGGGGCAGGGGCTGAACCGCAAGGTGGCGCAGGTGGCGGCTTCGGCCTTCGGCGTCGATGCAGGCGTGGTGGCGATCACGGCGACCGACACCGGCAAGGTGCCGAATACCTCGGCCACGGCGGCGTCCTCCGGCTCTGACCTCAACGGCATGGCGGTCAAGACCGCCTGCGACACGATCCGGGCAAGGATGGCGGAGCATCTGGCGCGGGAGCACCAGGCGGAGCCGTCGTCGGTGCGCTTTGAGGCCGGCCGCGTCATGGTCGGCGGCGAGGAGATGAGCTTTGGCGAGGCGGCTTCGCGCTGCTATCAGGGCCGGGTGAGCCTGTCGTCGACGGGCTTTTACGCGACGCCGAAGCTGAACTGGGACCGGAAGGCCGGGCGCGGGCGACCGTTCCTTTATTTCGCCTATGGCGCGGCGGTCTCCGAGGTCGTGATCGATACGCTGACCGGCGAGAACCGCATCCTGCGCGCCGATATCCTGCATGACTGCGGCGCCAGCCTGAATCCGGCCATCGACATCGGCCAGATCGAGGGCGGCTATGTGCAGGGCGCAGGCTGGCTGACGACCGAGGAACTGGTCTGGGACGACAAGGGGCGGCTGCGGACACATGCGCCCTCCACCTACAAGATCCCCGCCTGCTCGGACCGCCCGGCGCAGTTTCACGTGGCCCTCTGGGGCCGCAAGAACCACGTGCCGACCATCTACCGCTCCAAGGCGGTGGGCGAGCCGCCGCTGATGCTGGCCTTCTCGGAGGCCTTCGCCCTGCGCGATGCGGTGGCCGCAGCCCTCGGCCCCGGCGCCCGGCCCCAGCTCGACGCCCCCGCCACCCCCGAGGCCATCCTCAAGGCCCTGAGCGGAGGCGAGCTGTGACCCACACAGAGCTTCCCCACTCCCCCCGTCTGGAGGTGTCACCATGAACGACTGGTTACATACCCTTGCCAACTGGCTGGAGGCCGGTCAGCCGGCGGTGGTGGTCACGGTGGTGCGGGCCGACGGCTCCACCCCCCGCGAGGCCGGCGCCACCATGCTGGTGGGCCGCGCCAGCATCGTCGACACCATCGGCGGTGGCCACCTGGAATGGCTGGCCAGCACCACCGCCCGGGAGCTGCTGGTGGATGGCGGCGCGCCGCGCCTGATGCGCTTTGCCCTCGGCGCGTCCCTGGGGCAGTGCTGCGGTGGCGTGGTGTGGCTGGCCCTGGAGCGCATCGACGTAGCGGAAGCCGACGTCTGGCGCACCCGCGCCGAGGCGGTGGCCGCCGGCGGCACCCTGCAGCGCCGCCTGCTGTCGGGCGACGAGGGCAGCCTGTGGTCCCTGTCCGACGCCGACCCCGGCCGCGGCGAGCCCGCCCACTTCTGGTCGGATGGCGGCCACTGGCAGTTCGAGCAGCAGGTGGCCAGCGAGCGCTTTCCGGTGATCGTGTTTGGCGCCGGCCACGTGGGCGAGGCCATCATCCACGCCCTGGCGCCCCTGGGCGCCCAGGTCACCTGGGTGGACACCCGGGACGACATCTTCCCGGCGGCGGTGCCCGAGGGCGTGTTCACCGTGAATACCGACATCCCCACCACCGAGATCTACGACGCCCCGGCGGGCAGCTACTTCCTGGTGCTGACCCATGACCACAGCCTGGACTTCAGCCTCTGCGAGGCCATCCTTACCCGCCACGATTTTGCCTTCTTCGGCCTGATCGGCTCGCGCACCAAGCGCGCCAGCTTCGAGCATCGCCTGATCGCCCGCGGCCTGGCCCCCGAGCGCCTGCCCGACATGACCTGCCCCATCGGCATCCCCGGCATCGACAGCAAGCAGCCCGGCGCCATTGCCCTGTCGGTGGCGGCCCAGTTGCTGCAGGTGCGCGAGGCACGCCAGGCCGTGGCCCGGGCGGCGCGGCCGGTGGCCATCACCCCCTTCCTCTTGTCCGGAGCCCGCCCGTGAGCACATCCCCGCCCCCTTTCAGCGGCCCTCCCGGCGACACTGCGCGCCTGGAGCTGAGCGGCATCACCAAGCGCTACCCCAGCGTGGTGGCCAACGACGGCATCCATCTCAAGGTCGGCCCCGGCGAGATCCACGCCGTGCTCGGCGAGAACGGCGCCGGCAAGAGCAC
>DJUV01000020.1 GCA_002440625.1 Rhodobacteraceae bacterium UBA6273
CGACCTGGCAGCCGCCGACCGAGGACGCGGAAGAGATCGTGACCGAGGCGCTGCGCGATCTGGCCCGCTGGCTCTACCGCCAGCTTGAGGCGGAATACGACCACCTCACCTCGGACGAAGCTATCGAAAAGGGGATCATTGTCAACGAGTACACATTCACCGAAGCCGGGCGGCGGTTCGGGTGAGAGCGCACGGTTGAAAACTGTCAGAAAACTGCGTATGTTTCTGACAAAGGAGCGATCATGGAGCGCATGGCCGAGAGCATTATGAATGTCGCGACGACGTTGCCGGAGGGGGTGCCCTTGGCAGCGAAGGGGCTCCTGCACCTCGGCTCGCGCGCGGCGGTCGATCAGACGCTGTCGCGTCTGGCCGCGCGCGGCGAGTTGATCCGTGCGGGACGCGGTATCTACATGCGCCCCGTCCAGACACGTTTTGGTCCGCGAAGTCCGTCGGCTGAACAGGCGATTGAAGCGCTCGCTGTGCAGCGGGGCGAGACGATCGTACTGAGCGGTGCTGCTGCGGCAAACGCTCTGGGCCTCACGACACAGGTGCCGGTCAAGTCGGTTTACCTCACTTCCGGTCGAAGCCGTGTGCTGAATCTTGGCCGGCAAGCGGTCGAGCTGCGTCATGCGCCGCGCTGGCAGTTGGCCCTTGGGAGCAAGACCTCCGGCCAGGCCGTCCGCGCTCTGGCATGGCTCGGGCCGGATGAGGCTCCCAAGGCTCTGCAAATTCTGCGATCCAAGCTCACGGAGGCGGCAAAGACCGAACTGATGTCCGCCGCGCCGCAGTTTCCGACTTGGCTGGCACGATTGGTCGGAGAGATGGTCCATGGCTGAGGCATTCCTGCGCCTCAGCGGCCAGGACCGACTGGATGCTCTTGGTGTCGCTGCCGACAGGCTCGGCCGACCAGCCCATCTCCTCGAAAAGGACGTCTGGGTGGTCTGGGCGATCTAGCAGCTGTTTGGATCGCCCATTGGTACAAACCTCGTCTTCAAGGGTGGCACCTCTCTGTCGAAGGCCTACCAGGTCATTGACCGGTTTTCCGAGGATGTGGATCTGACCTTCGATATCAGAGCGCTGATCCCGGATCTGCTTGAGGGCCGTGAAGACGCCATGCCCGCCACATCCAGCGAAGAGCGGCGCTGGTCGAAACGTGTCCGACAGGCTTTGCCTGAATGGGTGGCCGGGACCATCCAGCCGATCCTGCAGCAGGCGATTGATCGGGAAGGGATCGATGCCAGGCTTCGGACTGACGGCGACAAGCTGTTCATCGACTACCCACACCTCACGCGCGGCACGGGATACGTTCCTCCGAGCGTGATGCTGGAATTCGGCGCGCGTTCTACAGGAGAGCCCGCATCCCCACGCGATATTGTTTGCGATGCCGCATCGGTGATCGAAGGCGTGGAGTTTCCCACTGCCCGCCCGCGCGTGATGCATGCGGAACGGACGTTCTGGGAAAAGGCGACAGCAATCCACGTCTTCTGTTTGCAAAACCGTATGCGAGGGGATCGCTTTTCTCGCCACTGGCATGATGTCGCCCGGTTGGACGATGCGGGCATCGCCGCTGTGGCCATCCAAGATCGCGCGCTTGCGACCGCTGTCGCCCGGCACAAGACGATGTTCTTTGCAGAGAAGGCGGCGGATGCCACGTGGATCGATTACGGCGCCGCAACCTGTGGTCAACTCCAGCTGGCCTGACCTGCCACGGGATTTTTCCTCCATCTGCGATTAGAGTCCGGCCCATGGAGAGGACGGACGATGAAGAAGGCGCGACTGACGGAAGAGCAGATCATTGGCATCTTGCAAGAGCATGAGGCAGGCGCGAAGTGTGCCGATCTCTGCCGCAAGCACGGAATGTCGGAAGGGACGTTCTATGCCTGGAAAGCGAAGTATTCCGGGATGACGGTTTCCGAGGCCAAGCGGCTGAAGGCCTTAGAAGACGAGAACGCAAAACTGAAGAAGCTGCTGGCCGAGCAGATGCTCGACATGGCGGCGATGCGAGAGCTTCTTCAAAAAAAATGGTAACGCCCGCCGTGAAGCGCGAGGCTGTCGCGCATCTGAAGGCCCATTTTGGGTTGTCGGAACGGCGGGCGTGCCAGATTGCCGGGGCTGATCGCAAGATGGTGCGCTACCAGTCGCAGCGTGCGCCGGACACGGCCCTGCGCGGGCGGCTGCGGGATCTGGCCAATGAACGGCGCAGGTTCGGCTATCGGCGGCTCTTTGTGCTGCTCAGGCGGGAGGGCGAGGCCTCCGGGATCAATCGCATCTACCGGCTCTACCGCGAGGAAGGGTTAACGGTGCGTAAACGCAAAGCGCGCCGCAAGGCCCTTGGCACACGGGCCCCGATCCTGATCGAGGCGCGGGCAAATGCCCGTTGGTCACTGGACTTCGTGCATGACCAGTTCGCCTGCGGGCGGCGCTTCCGGGTGCTGAACGTGGTCGATGACGTCACGCGCGAATGCCTTGCGGCGATCCCCGACACGTCCATTTCGGGCCGCCGCGTGGCGCGGGAGCTGACCGCGCTGATCGAACGACGCGGCAAGCCCGGGATGATCGTATCTGACAACGGGACGGAACTGACCTCGAACGCGATCCTGAAGTGGTGCGCCGAGCACAAGGTCGAATGGCACTACATCGCGCCGGGCAAGCCAATGCAGAACGGCTTTGTGGAAAGCTTCAACGGCAGGATGCGGGACGAGTTTCTCAACGAGACGCTGTTCCGCAACCTGGCCCATGCCCGTGATCTGATCACGGCTTGGGTCACCGACTACAACACCGCAAGGCCCCATTCGGCCCTCGGCTACCAGACCCCTGCAGGTTTCGCTCTGCACCTGACCACCGCAATCGCCCGCCCCGCTGCACGCGACGAGAGTTCCGCGCGCCGGGCGATTGCTCAACCCGCGCCGAAAGGCGTAAATCAGCAACCGGCTCCGGTCGCAGCTGGATGAAAATCCCGTGGCAGGTCACCACTCCCACTTGTTTCCGCCGACGTCGTCATCCGCTTAGTGCGGCGCCTTGCCTTATGCAGGGCGGAGTCATGGCGTGTGAATTTCAAAAGTCTTATTGAGAACAGAAGCCTGTGGTCGCCGGACATTGAGAATGGACATATCGCGCGAGGAGCTTTTTGCGCTCATTTGGGAGAAGCCAGCCGTGGAGGTCGCGCGTGACATGGGCATCTCGGACGTTGTCGTTGCCAAGCTCTGCGCGCGCCTTCAAGTGCCGAAACCGCCCCGAGGATACTGGGCGCGAGTAGAAGCAGGCCAAGCGCCACGGCGTCCTCCGCTTCGGGCATTTCGCGAGGAGATCGAGGAACGCCGGAAAGCCCTCGCGCGACCGCGTCCGGGCGCCGTCAGGCCAAGGCCATGTTTGCCGAAATGCGCGACCGGCTGGAGCTGGCGCGCGATGCCTGGACCGAGGCCCGGGAAGATGGGCAGGGCCATGTCAGCGCCGGGCTGGCGGCCTTGCGCGCTGCTGCAGAGCGGCAAGCCAAGGCACTGGACCCCGAAGAGGTCAGGGAGCGCCTGGCGCGGATTGCCGGGCGTGATCTTGGGGGGGAACATGATCACGCGCCGGGGCATGGCACTCGCGACATACGTGGCAGGCTTTCCGACGTGTTGGGCAAAGCAAGGGCCGAAGACCTGCATCGGGAAAAGGCCCTCCAGAAAGATCGCGAGTAGGAGCTGGACGAAGAGCGCAAGCGCCAGCGCGAAATCAACAGGGATCTCGGGTGGGAACTGTAACGTAGAGCTGAACCTGCGAAGTCAGATCAGGCTTCTTTGTTCCTTATCAGTCTCTTTGCCGTCGGACGTACACCCGCACTCTGATCGGGGAGGAAGATTCACGAACGAGAGTTCATTGGTCAGGAAGTTGAACTCACCCCGGCGGTTCCACATGGCTGGACGTAGTCTTTCAGACCTGACTGCTAGTCGTAGGACTTCGGATGTCGCCAACGACGAAGTTATTCCAGTTAGCGGGGCAAGACTTCCCAGATTACGCTTCGGACGCCAAAGCCTCCGCACACCTTGTAAAGACTTGTCTTCGAGTTCATCCAAGGTGATGCGCGAGCAGTTGAAGCATGCCGACACACCAGGACTGACCGTCATTCCAATCAGGCTCAGGTGCAGATTGTACCCGCCTGCGATGACATACGGGACGCCTTGATGCTGACTGTAATCGTTGATCCATTCACTAGTGAGGTCCACCGACGGCTCGTCGGCGCAATTTACGATCACGTCTGGTCTTGCCTCGGAAAGCAAAGCGCGGATCCCGTTTGCATCGTGGACATGCTCTCTGACCCTCCGGACCTGAACCCTATGTGATATCCTATGGAGGGCGGATGCGATGGCTTCGACCTTTGGGGCACCAATGTCCTCGTGAAGGAAGATCGAGCGGTTAAGGTTGGACTCCTCTACATGATCGCCATCAATCAAGGTGAAGTTTTCGAAGCCTGAGTGAGCGAGCTGCACTGCAGTCCAGCTGCCTACGGCACCACAGCCCACAATGGCAATCCTTGTTGAGCGGAGCCTTTCGAAGGCAGCAAACAACTCTGCTGCAGGAAAGTAGTCCCCGAGAAAATTCAGGACGCGGTAGTGCTCAGCGGCGTCAATAGCGTCTCGAACGGCCCTCGGTTCAACTGCGCACCGCTCGTGCAGTGCTTCCATGAGATGCGAAATCTGCGGCACCGAAGCGTTATGAACCTCGCAGATGTCTTCAAGGCATTGTCTGCCATCAAGCCCTCTGATGACGCTGGCAATTTCTGAACTTAGCCGAAAACGCACGGATCGGCGTGTCGAAGACTGAAAGAAATCAAATACCCCGTCGCCTACCGGGATAACAGAAACGGATGGTCGAATCAGCCAATGTGATCCGGGTGAGAATTCAATCTGCATGCGCTCGCAGCCTCCCCAAATCGCCGCAGGTTGAGCATTCAGGGTTTCTTTCCACCTTGAAACTATCGATACTGTACTGATCGAATAGAAACTCACCACGACCTTGCTCGATATCCCCACCTCTCTCTGAAAGAAGCCTAACGATCTTCAGTACCGCGGCGGAGGCGGCAAATGCCGATAAAGACGGCAGGCCCCCGAAGCCGCGTCGGCGATCAACAATGGGATGGGAGATTGGTTTCCAACCGCGCAAAGTTTCTTCGAAATGTTTTGCATAACAGTCGGAGCATGGCGTTTGGCCGGGAACAATCATTTCGCTCAGACTTGCGAGGTGCGCGTCAAAGCCGCCCGCAACCAACAGGGGCAACCTCTTGGTCACACAGTATCTCGATAGCTTTATGCTTGTTGCCCCGATGTAGGGCTCGTCCGCAGTGTTTATGATCAGGTCTACATCCGATCCGATCAGTTCTTCGACGTTTGTGTCTATGTCGAGCGGCGCTCGTACGGCGCGTGTCTCTGGCTTGAGAACTTGGCCGTGAACGAAGCTCTCGGCAACCATTGCCTTTGGCCTGCCGATCAGTCGGTGATCGAAGAATGCATTTCGTGTGCGATCAGTGAGCTTCAATTCCTTTGGGTCAACAATGATAAAGCGCTGGAAACCGATTTGAACAAGTTCTCTGAGTATCCAACTTCCGACTGCGCCAACGCCAATCAATGCAACTCTACAGTCCATTATTCTCTTAAGAAGAGCTGTAGCCGCAGCTTCGGACTCTTCAATGTCTAGAAAGAAATTCAGTTGCCGCGAATAGCGCCTAACTTTCTCTGGGCAGAACGAATGCTGCATCCAATCCTTCCGAACAAGGATCCCCTTGCCATAAAGATACTGAATGAAACTTGTAAATGACGAAGAGTGCTTGACGTCCAAGCTGGATGCGCGTGCTTCATACCGCTCATCGAGCTCCAAGACTGACGCGGAGCCGTCTAGCCATTCCAGGCACTCAATCAGTAGCGGTGTTACCCGTAGGCGTAGCCGCTTCCTCGTAGACAGAAAGACAAAGTGAACTACGGAGTCCGGAGAAATGTAAACGTCCACCCCGTCCCTGAGCCATAGACGAAGCGATCCGATTTGGTCGTCGTCGACGCGAATCAATATTGGATCTGACCGCCCCGAACGTCGAGAAACCTGGCCCAATCTTCATCGCTTGCAACGAAGGTCGCGTCCGCGCTGCAGGTGCGCGTGCAGCAGTCGGAGCGTGCGCCAGAGCACTCCTTCGTGTAGGCGGCTGCATTCGTCATGCCGCTAGTCGCTTCGATTTCCTCAAAGCCATGGTTTTCAAAGGTGTACTTGCTCGTCATGAAAGGCGCTCCAGACCCGGATTCCAGTATTTCTATGATGTTACGTTTGACAGATGTTTCGGTCAACTCGCAACGGGGGGAGGTCAGAGATGATGCGGTATAGAGCGCAAAACAAGGTTCGGTCTGCACGCAGCATCGGAGGTAGACCGCCTGCCAGTACCTGTGTGCCAAAACCTGACGTTTCTGTCCCGAAGCTCGGCTCTTAGTAGAATCAATCGCTTAGGCTGGGTACAAACTTGGGTCAGAACCCTTCGGGTTCTGGGACGGTTCTGTCTCGGAAGCGGCGAGTCGCTTCAGGTCACCTGTTCCCGTCGATCCACTTCGACATCAGCCCCTTGTCGCGAAAGCACTCATCCGGAACCGCGCGCCGTTTGATCCGGGCGAGCTTCTCCGCGAAGGCCACCTGCTTGGACGTGGGCAGTCGGTCCATTTCGGAGACCGGCTTCAGCTGGGCCTGCGCCTCGATCCATGCGCTGAGCGACCGGCGGTCCTGCTGAACCTCCCAAGGCAGGAGGGTCTGGTTGCGTAGGGCGAGCGACCGCGCATAGGCGATCTGCTTCGGTGTCGCGGGCAGGGCGTGCGTGGTGCTGTCCATCGGGAATCCCCTTTCCGGCTTGGCCTTTAAAATGGAACATAACAGGAACAAAATCAAGCCAAGCGAACGGAACGCATCGGTTCGAGAGGAAGAGGAGGGCCGGGGAAGATCAGGCCTGAGGGTGCCCGAGAGAGGGTGTCCGGGCCTGTCCCTGTCCCTCATTCCGGAGCTTCCCGATGACCTATCTCGCGCCTGTTGCGCCTCCCGTTCCCGTTCCCTCTCGCGACCCCGCGCCCGCGATCATCGCTGTCGCCGAGGCTCTGCAGCCCGATCTTGCCCAAGGCTTCCAGATCGACCCGCTGCGTCTGCGGCTTGAGATGGAGCGCGCCTTTGGCGGTTCCGATGCGGACGGTGCCTGGGACTGGAAGCTTGCCTATGAGGCGGGCGAGGCGGCGCTGGTCCTCTTCCTGCGGAAATTCGGCCGCGCGCTTTTGGCCCGGGCCGGCTCGCCCGCTGCCCTGCTGCCGATCCTCGCCAAGGTGGCGGGTCTCTTGCCCACGCATACCCGTCGCTCGGAGGAAATGGAGCGCTTCCAGCAATTCTCGACGCCGCTGTCCATGGGACTGGCTGCAATGGCGGCAGCGCAGATCACGCCCCGTGACCTCGTCCTAGAGCCTTCGGCCGGGACCGGTCTTCTGGCGATCCTCGCTGAGATTGCGGGCGGTAGCCTCGTTCTGAACGAATTGGCCGAGACCCGCGCCGATCTTCTGCGTCTCCTTTTTTCGGGGTGCCCGGTCACCCGTTTTGACGCCGCTCAGATCGACGATCATCTGGACGTGGGGCTACGCCCGAGCGTCATCCTGATGAACCCGCCCTTCTCGGCCGTGGCCATTGTCGATGGGCGGACGACCGAGGCGACGGCCCGGCATCTGCGCTCGGCGCTCGCGCGCCTTGCCCCCGGTGGACGGCTTGTTGCCATCACCGGCGCTGGTTTCGCGCCCGATTCATCCGCCTGGGGAGAAACCTTCGCCCGCCTCACCGAGGCTGCGCATCTGGTATTCACCGGCGCGGTGTCGGGCGCTGCCTTTGCCAAGCATGGCACCAGCTTCGAGACCCGGATCTCGGTCTTGGACAAGTGCCGGGGTGGTGAACGGGGTGGCATCACCGCTGATCTGGTGCGCCCGATTTCGCCGGATGTTGCCAGCCTGCTCTCGCTTATCACCACCCACGTCCCCCCGCGCCTCGAGTTGGGGCCATCTGATCCAACAAGGCAGGGCCGCCCTTCCCCCTTTCCGGGAAATCCTGCCCGCGCCACGCGCAGGGCCATCGGCACATCGCGTACCACGCCCCCCACCAACACCCCCGCGCAGATCGATGCCGAAGATCTGGCCTACATGCTGCGCGATGCCACTGCGGAGACCAATACCGCGCGCCTGTCCGATGCGATCTACGAGACCTTTCGCCTGCAGGCGATCGACATCCCCGGCGCGGCCCCGCACCCGACCAAACTGGTGCAGTCGGCGGCCATGGCGTCCGTTGCGCCCCCCAAACCCTCCTATCGTCCCCAGCTGCCCGCCGCCGTCCTGCACGACGGCATGTTGTCCGACGCCCAACTCGAGACGGTGATCTACGCGGGCGAGGCGCATGCTGCGTATCTCGCCGGTTCCTGGACCATCGATGAGACCGGCGACATGGTCTCGGCCGCGTCCGACGATGCTGCAGACGCCGTCCGTTTCCGTCGCGGCTTCTTCCTCGGCGACGGCACCGGCGCTGGCAAGGGCCGCCAGTCGGCTGGGATTGTGCTCGACAACTGGGCCCAGGGTCGGCGCAAAGCACTCTGGATCTCGAAGAGCGACAAGCTTCTCGAGGACGCGCAGCGCGACTGGTCAGCACTCGGCCAGGAGCGCCTGCTAGTGACCCCACTCTCGCGCTTCGCGCAGGGGCGCGACATCCCGCTTTCTGAGGGCATCCTCTTCACCACCTACGCCACCCTGCGCTCCGAAGAGCGGGGCGCCAAGAAATCCCGCGTCGACCAGATCGTCGACTGGCTGGGCTCGGATTTCGATGGGGTGATCCTGTTTGACGAAAGCCATGCCATGGCCAATGCCGCCGGATCGAAGGGCGACCGCGGCGATACCGAAGCGTCGCAGCAGGGCAGGGCGGGCCTGCGGCTCCAGCACAAGCTGCCGAATGCCCGTGTGGTCTATGTCTCGGCCACGGGGGCCACGACGGTCCACAATCTCGCCTATGCGCAACGCCTCGGGCTTTGGGGCGGGGAGGACTTTCCCTTTGCCACCCGCGCTGAGTTCGTTCAGGCCATAGAGGCCGGCGGCGTGGCTGCGATGGAGGTCCTCGCGCGCGATCTGCGCTCACTCGGCCTCTACACCGCACGCTCGCTTTCCTATGACGGTGTCGAATATGAAATGCTGGAGCACGCGCTGACCCCCGAGCAGCGCGGCATCTACGATGCCTATGCTGGGGCTTTTGCCATCATCCATAACAATCTCACCGCCGCGATGGAGGCCGCCAACATCACGGGCGACAGCGGCACGCTGAACCGCCAGGCCAAGTCCGCCGCGCGGTCGGCCTTCGAGTCCGCGAAGCAGCGGTTCTTCGGCCATCTGCTCACCAGCATGAAGACCCCCACGCTGATCGCGAGCATTGATGCCGATCTCTCGGCAGGCCATGCGGCCGTCATTCAGATCGTCTCGACCGGCGAGGCGCTGATGGAACGCCGCCTCTCGGAAATCCCGACCGACGAGTGGAACGACATCCGCGTCGACATCACCCCGCGAGAATACGTCCTGGACTACCTCGCCCATTCCTTCCCGGTGCAGCTCTACGAGCCCTTCACCGACAGCGAGGGCAATCTCTCTTCCAGACCCGTCGTGCGCGATGGCCAGCCGGTCGAATGCCGCGAGGCCGCCCGCCGGCGCGACGCGCTGATCGAGAAGTTGGCCTCACTGCCGCCCGTCCCGGGCGCGCTCGACCAGATCGTCCAGCGCTTCGGCACCGACCTCGTGGCTGAGGTCACGGGCCGCTCGCGCCGCATCGTGCGCAAAGGCGAGGGTCCTGCCGCGCGGCTTGTCGTCGAAAGCCGTGCCGGGTCTGCTAACCTTTCTGAGACCGCCGCCTTCATGGATGACCAGAAGCGCATCCTGATCTTCTCGGATGCCGGCGGCACAGGGCGCAGCTATCACGCCGATCTCGGCGCGAAAAACCAGCGCCTGCGGGTGCATTACCTCCTTGAGCCCGGCTGGAAGGCCGATGCCGCCATTCAGGGCCTCGGTCGCACCAACCGGACCAATCAGGCGCAGCCGCCGCTGTTCCGTCCGGTGGCCACCGATGTGAAGGCGGAGAAGCGGTTCCTCTCCACCATCGCGCGCCGCCTCGACACGCTGGGGGCCATCACGCGGGGTCAGCGTCAGACCGGGGGCGAGGGGCTGTTCCGGCCCGAGGACAACCTCGAGTCGCCCTATGCTCGCGACGCGTTGCGCCAGCTTTACCGCCGCATCTATCGCGGCGATGTGCCGGGCTGCTCGCTCGGGGCCTTTGAGGATGCCACTGGCCTCAGCCTGACCGATGACAATGGGCTGAAAGACGACCTGCCGCCGATCACCACCTTCCTCAATCGCCTGCTGGCGCTGACGATCGACATGCAGGCCGTGCTCTTCTCGGCCTTCGAGGAACTCCTTGACCAACGGATCGAAGGGGCCATTGCGGCTGGGGTCTACGACCTCGGGCTCGAGACGCTGCGCGCCGAAAGCTTCCGTGTCACGGATGCGCGCGTCATCTACACCCATCCCGGCTCGGGCGCAAAAACTCAACTGCTGACCATCGCGGAGAAGCGGCGCAACACGCCGACCTCGCTCGCAGATGCTCTAGACTGGCTCGACGACCCGAAGGCACGCCTTCTGGTCAACAGCCGCTCGGGCCGAGCAGCCGTGCAGGTGCCTGCCACCAGCCTGATGCTCGATGATGGCACGATCGAGCCCCGCTTGCGGCTGATCCGTCCGACCGAGGCGACCACGGTTCCGGCCAAGATCATGGACGACACCCACTGGCTCGAGGCCGACCGCGCGTCCTTCGTCGCTGCCTGGACCGCGGAACTGGCCGAGGTGCCGGAGTTTTCGGAAGCCACGCTGCACATCGTGGCGGGGCTCTTGCTACCAATTTGGAAGCAACTCCCGCAGGACGAAACCCGCGTCTACCGGCTGCAGACCGATGACGGCCAGCGCATCATCGGCCGCCGTGTCTCACCCGCCTGGGTCGCTACCACACTGGCCAGCGATGCGCCGACGCTAACTGCGGCGCAGGTCCATGCCCTCGTTCTGGAGGGCAAGACTGTGGTTCGCATTGCGGACGGGATGGAGCTCCACCGCTCACGCGTCATGGGCGTGAACCGGATCGAGCTGTCTGGGTTCACTGAGGTCGCCAAGGACCGGCTCAAGGCCGATGGCTTCTTCTCGGAAATCATCAGCTGGAAGCTGCGTCTGTTCTGCCCAGTTGATCCGAGCGGCATCGCAATACTGGATCGTCTGCTTGCGCGTTGTCCTGTGACGGGACTACATGCACGCGGAGGGTGTTGAGCCATGTATTCCGAGACCGAAGATCTGATCCGCGCTCTGGCGGAAGACGCAGAGAGCGTGTGTCGCGCGTACCTTCCTGCCGGACGGCGGGAAGGGTCCTACTGGATCGTTGGCGATCTGCAGAACAACCCCGGCCGGTCGCTCTTCGTGCGGCTGACGGGGCCAACGTCTGGACCGGGGGCCCGTGGTAAATGGCAGGATGCGGCGGTCGGACTGCATGGTGATCTTCTGGACATCATCCGTGAGCGAACAGGGATCTCCCGCTTTCCCGATCTTCTCGCCGAGGCCCGGGCGTACCTTGGTCGCCCGCAGCCGGTCCTCCCGGATGCACCGGTGCCGAAGAAGGCCAAAATCCCCGGTGGCACGCCAGCGGCGGCGGCGCGGCTCTTCGCAGCCTCGGTGCCGGTCGCAGGCACGCTTGCCGACACCTACCTCCGCTCCCGCGGCCTTACCCAAGGCGCAATAATGAGCGCGCTGCGGTTCCATCCGAAGTGCTGGCATCGGGAGGAGGGCCAGACCCGGAGCATCCCCAGACCGGCGCTGATCGCTGTGGTCACCGATGGGGCAGGCCTGTGCCAAGGCGTGCATCGCACCTGGCTGGCACCTGACGGACAGGGGAAAGCGGGGGTCGAGACGCAGCGGCGTGCCATGGGTCACCTCCTCGGCAATGCCGTCAGGTTGACCCCGCATGACGACATCCTCCTGGTCGGCGAAGGCATCGAGACCATGCTGTCCCTGATCGAAGCAGTGCCTAGCCTCCCTGTCTGGGCTGCGCTGTCGTCGGGTCACCTCGGGGCGGTCCTGCTGCCGGAGGCGGTGCAGCGCCTCTACATCGCCATCGACCGCGATCCGGCCGGGCAACGCGCGGCAGAGAGGTTGAGCGCCAGAGCACTTGATGCCGGGATTGCCGTTCGGGTGCTGGAACCGCGGCTCGGGGATTTCAACGATGATCTCCGGGCGTACGGCAAAGAGGCGCTGCGCCACCATCTGGCAGGGCAGATCGGGCTCGAGGATCGGCATCGCCTGTCAGGCTGAGCAGCGTCGCGGAGGGGCGGGCAAGGGACAGCGGGGCAGGGGTCCCTGTCGTGGCTCTGGATCGTCGTTTTGCCTCTTCCCGGGCAATCTCATCCACCCGTCACCCGAGCGGCCTTCAAGAGATGGGCAGGCGGCCGTCAAAGGGGCCGCCCCTTCAAGGACGGGGGGCGGCTGATTTCCGCCGGCGGCAGAGCCGCCTTTGCATCGCGAGACAAATCAGCCGCCCCCCGTCCTCCTTCACATGCGTTCCGGCCCCGAAGGCGGGGTGAAGGGGCGTCCCCCGTGACGGCTTTCGCAGCCCATGAAGGCCGCGCGGGATGACGCGCGGACGAGTTGAGGCCCGGAGGCAAGAACCGATGACGATCCACACACACGACGACGCGTATGAACCCGCCCACACCGCTTCCCAGACCGCCCATGCGCTCGACGAGCTGCAGCTCTATGGCTACCGCCCCTTTGACGAGCCCGATCCGCGCCCGATGCCCGATGGGCAGCGCCTCGCGGTCGCCGTCGCCGACATCTTCGACGCCCTCGTCGCGACCCTGGAAGACACCCGTATGGAACCCGACCTCGAAGAGGTGCTCTGGGGCCAGGTCAACCTCTTCCACCGCGCCACGGCCCGGATCGAGCGGTCGCTCGATGAGAACGAGCAGGCGCAGCGCCGCCTCCAGCGCGAGCAGGACGGCTCCGAGGTGAAATCCACCGAACTCGAGCGCCTGACGGCCGAAGGCCTCACCCTGATCGAACGGCGCAACTGCATGGACATGATGCGCGATCACGCCGCCACCGAGTTCGTCCATCACACGGGCTCTGCCTGGCGCCCCCGCACCGGCTCGATGGTGAACCGCCAGCACATGACCGCGGCGCTGATCGACAGCCGCGACTTCCTCGCCGCCAAGCGCCGCGCGGAAACCGAGGTGATGCTGCCCGCAGGCCCCAAGGTCGCCCTCACCGGCGGGACCGACTTCAACGATCACCGCCTGATCTGGGGCAAGCTCGACCAGGTCCGGACAAAGTATCCCGACATGGTCCTGCTGCACGGGGGAAGCCCGAAGGGCGCGGAACTCATCGCCGCCAAATGGGCCGAGGCGAGGGGCGTGACGCAGGTGGCCTTCAAGCCGGACTGGACCAAGCACGCCAAGGCCGCACCCTTCAAGCGCAACGACGCCATGCTGGACGTCCTGCCCGTGGGTGTCCTCGTCTTCCCGGGCAATGGCATCCAGGAGAACCTCGCCGACAAGGCCAAAAAGCTGGGCATCCCGGTCATGAAGTTCGAGAAGGGGGCGTGAGCCCCCTCTTTCCATTCGCGGGGAATTCAGTCTCGGCACGGCAGCCCCGCGCTGCTTCAGGAGCACGTCCCGGCTGGAGAGTTGGCTTGACTCTCTGCGGGCACAATCTTACGTTTTCGGCATCGTTAAAGGAAAGGTACGACAATGTCCGAGACAGCCACACTGTCGTCGAAGTTCCAGATCTCGATCCCCAAGGCCATCCGCACCGCCCAGCACTGGGAGGCTGGTCTGACCTTTGCGTTCATCCCGAAGGGCACGGGTGTCTTGCTGGTCCCCGTCCCCAAACGCGATGCCTTGAAGGGCCTCGCCCGTGGCGCTAGCGCGACGGACTATCGTGACCGGGCTGACCGTTTCTGATGGTGCTGGTCGATACTTCCGCCTGGATCGAATGGCTGATCGGATCGCCCACCGGAGAAGCGCTCTCTGAGCGTTTGCCGCAGCAATCCGACTGGCTGGTGCCAACCATGGTCCAGTTGGAGCTTACGAAGTGGCTGACCAGTGAAGTCGGCGAGGACAAGGCAGATCAGGTGATCGCCTTCACCCAGGTCTGTCAGGTTGTCGCGCTGGATACCGAGATCGCGCTCGCGGCGGCAGACGCCTGCCGCACGCACAAGCTCGCGACCGCCGATGCGATCATCTTTGCCACGGCGCTGGCCCGGGGCGCGACGCTCCTGACGTGCGACGCGCATTTCGAAGGGTTGCCCGGCGTGGACTTCATGCCAAAGACAAACGGCTGAGAGCAGCAGCACCATCACGCTGGCTTCATATCAGTGACCGGCCCTGCCCCTGGATCAACGGGCGGACAGATGCAGCCAGTACCTCGTATTGCGCCGCTCACCCGTTCGGCTCAGCGCGCCCATCTCGACGAGGTCGTGCAGATACCCGGCTTGTCGTCGCAAAATCGGTCGCGACCATCACCGATCACATCGCGGACGGCCCCGAGGATCTCGCCGGAGGCCGGGAGGAACCGCCGCTCGAAAGGTTCGCCGGCAGCGCGGTCGAAGCTGCAACTCGCCCATCCCGGTAGGGGTCCGGTTCCAGCGCATGAGCGATAGAACCCCCTTTCTATAACTCACACGAGCCGCGACCGCGTTCGCCGCTCAAGGGCCACGGGGGGCGGACCGAAGAGCGGGCCGTTCTTGTGAGAGAGGGGAGAGCCCCGCGCCCCTGCAGGCCGCGGGGGAAACGGACACCAAGGCTGCCCCCACCTTA
>DJUV01000052.1 GCA_002440625.1 Rhodobacteraceae bacterium UBA6273
ACCAACCAGGCCAGGTGCGTATGAGCCGCCCTTTTCCTGTACGAAGTCTGCCGGGATATGGGGCACATTTTTACCGATCAAAAGAGTAGAAATGCGCGTCACCATCGTTATATTGACGAAATTGCCCATCAATCTGTTGGTGTTGCCGAATGGACGATCTAGACCGCGCTATCCTTGCCGCCCTCGGGGCGGATGCCCGCATATCGGTGGCCACACTGGCGCGCCGACTAAAGGTAGCGCGGTCCACGATTCAGGCACGGCTTGAGCGGCTCGAATCGACCGGGGTGATCGCCGGCTATACCGTGAAGCTCGGCGAAGCGGCGCGCCAGACCCGCATCCGCGCCACCGTCCTCCTGACGATCGAGCCGCGCGCGCAAGCCGGCGTCCTGACCCGCCTGAAGTCGATCGCCGAGGTGGAGCGTGTCCACACCACTTCCGGCCGGGTCGATTTCCTGCTGCAGATCGCGGCGCCTTCGACGACGGTTCTCGACAACGTGCTCGACCAGATCGGCGAGATGACGGGGGTGAAAAGCTCCGAGAGCCTTATCCATCTCTCGACCAAGCTGGACCGCGCGGTGTGACAGGTCCAAAGGGGAACCCGGCGGGCGCCGGCGCATTGTTCCCTGCCCGCCCGCTGCGGGACCGACCTCAAAAGGACGTCATGACCAGCACCTTCCCTGACCTCGACCTCGCTCGCGCGAAGGTCACGCTGATCCTGAACGCGAAAGCAGGCAAGAAGGATGCCGATGCCCGGGTGGAGGAGATTCGCGCCCGGCTTGAACCTGCGGTCGGCAAGCTCATCCTGCGCCCGGTCAGGGGCAGCGAGATCGCCCGTGCCGCCAGGGCCGCCGTCGATGAAGGCAGCGACGTGGTCGCGGCGCTTGGCGGCGACGGCACCCAATCGGCCGTCGCCGGCGCCCTTGCCGGCACCGACGCGGTGATGGCCCCCTTGCCCGGCGGAACCTTCAACTATTTCGCCCGTGAACTGGGGCTGGAAACGCTCGACGACGCGCTCGACGCGCTGCTGGCTGGCAAGGTAGAGGCGCGCGATGTCGGCACCGTCAACGACCGCGTCTTTCTCAACAACCTCAGCTTCGGGCTCTATCCCCATATGCTGCAACGGCGCGAGGCGATCTATGACCGCTGGGGCCGGAGCCGGCTTCTGGCTTATTGGTCAGCGCTTCTCAGCGTCCTCAACCTCCGCGACCCGATGCATCTGTCGCTGACGGTGGACGGCCAGCAGCGCGACATCTACACGCCGCTGGCCTTCATCGCCCGCAGCGCCTACCAGCTTGAAAGCTTCGGCATGGACGGCGCAAAGGCGGTGCGCGACGGCCATTTCGCCCTCTTCGTCGCCAGGGGAAAGTCACGGCGCGCCCTGATGGCGGCCTCGATTCGGCTCGCGCTTGGCAAGGTCGCGCGGGGCGAGGATTTCGACCTTGTCATCTCTGACGAGATGCTGATCGAGACGCGGCGCAGGCGCAAGCTCGTGGCGCTCGACGGCGAAAAGGCGCGGATGTCGGCGCCCTTCCGGCTGGCCATGCATCCGGGCGCGCTGAAGGTGGTCGCGCCTGTCGGAAAGCCGGGCGAACGACGGACATGACCCGGCTCATCCACCTGACCGATCTGCATTTCGGCAGCGAGCGCGCCGATCTCGTCCAGCCCTTGCACGACGCGGTCGTCGTCGCCCGCCCCGACCTCGTGATCGTTTCGGGCGATCTGACGCACCGCGCCCGGGCTGGGCAGTTCCGCCGGGCCATGGCCTTCCTCGGCGGCCTCGGCCTGCCCTTCGTCACCCTGCCCGGCAACCACGACATCCCGCTTTTCAACCTCCCCGCCCGCTTCCTCGCCACCTTCGGCGGCTGGCAGCGCCATGTCTCCCCCGACCTCAGCCCCGCGCGCGAGGCTGGTGCCGCGCTGATCTTCTCTGCCAATACCGCCGATCCCTACCGCTGGCGCGGCGGCCAGCTCCGCGACGACGACCTCCGCCGCATCTTCGCCGGCCTGAAGGCCCGCAATCCCGGCATGGTCCCGATCCTCGCCTGCCATCATCCGCTGAAGGTACCTCCGGGTTTTCAGAGAGGCGAAACCCACGGCGCAACGAGCGCCCTGCCCGCTCTGATCCGCGACGGCTTGCAGGTCGTCCTCACCGGCCACCTGCACCACTGGGAAATCGGCCTCGGCATCACCGAGGCGACGCCACAGCCCCTCCTGATGGTCCAGACCGGCACCGCGCTCTGCGACCGGCCCGGTGAACGCGACCACGGCTTTTCCGTCCTCGACCTCGGGCAGGACACCATCGCCGTCACGCCCTGGATCGCCGCCGAAGGCTCCGCCGCCTTCCGCCCCGCAACGAAGCGGCGCTTTCTTCGCCGGGACGGCCTTTGGTACCTGGCCGGCTAGGCGCGGCGCGACACCGCCTTGCCTTTCCGCCGCGCGCCTTGTTATAGCCGCACCATGACCGAGACACTGCCGCCCTGCCCCGAATGCCGCTCCACCTACACCTATGAGGCGGATGCACTGCTCGCCTGCCCGGAATGCGGGCATGAATGGTCGCGCGACGCTTCGCCCGAAACCGTGGTCCGCGACAGCGTGGGCAATCCGCTCGCCGATGGCGACTCGGTCACGGTGATCAAGGACCTGAAGCTGAAAGGCTCGTCCGACGTCATCAAGGTCGGCACCAAGGTGCGCGGCATACGGCTTGTCGACGGTGATCACGACATCGACTGCAAGATCCCGGGGATCGGCCAGATCGGCCTCAAGTCGCAATTCGTGAAGAAGATCACCGACTGATCCGCGCCGAACCTCAGCCGCGCCTGAGGCTGAAAAGGTCGATGAAGCGCTGGCCAAGCGCCGGATCGCCGCTGAACCGCACCGTCTCTGACCCGGACCAATGCGCCAGCGGCTGCGGCCCGTAGATCACCGGGGCCAGCGCATTCGGGCTGCCGGCAAAGACAAGATCGCCCTCCGCCGGTCCCGGCTCCACCTGCCAGCGACCCGCGACCAGCGCGCCCCGGAAGCTTTCGCGGCCCAGATCGAAGCCCGCTTGCACCGCAAGCCCCCGCGCGGCGTCCTCATCGACCATCACCATCATCGAGAACATGAGCGAGGTCGGGCTGATGAATTTCGTCGGATCATGCCCCGGCATCCGCACACCCCAGCGGCAGAGCGCCTCGATCACCGGACGCGCGGCAAGGCCCACGTCGGTCAGCGCATAGACCTGCACCTCGGCGGGCTTTGGCAGAAGCATCCGCCGCACGATCCCCGACGCCTCAAGCCCCTCCAGCCGCTGGGTCAGGACCGAGGCACTGATCCCCGGCAGGCCAGCGCGGATCAGCCCGAACCGCTTCGGCCCGAACATCAGCTCGCGCATCACAAGGAAGGTCCAGCGCTCGCCCAATATGTCCAGCGCATGGGCGGCGATGCAGCCTTCCTCATGGATGCTGCGCCGGGATGGGCGCGGGTTTTCGCCGGGATCAGTCATAATTTCGCACTACTGGTTGCTTTTTACTACTAACCGGCGCAGCCTTTCCCGGCAAGCAGAATCGGAGGAAACGTCATGCCCTATGTCGATGGATTCGTGATTCCTGTCCCGACCGCGAACCGCGAGGAATACCGCGCTCATGAGGCCAAGTGGTGGCCGACCTTCCAGAAGGCCGGGGCCAGTTCCCTGACCGTCTGCTGGGGCGATGACGTCCCGGCGGGCAAGCAGACCGACTTCATGCGCGCCGTGGGCGCCACCAAGGACGAAACCGTGGTCTTCTGCTGGATGACCTGGCCCGACAAGGCCACCCGCGAGGCCGCCTACAAGAAGATGATGGATGACCCGACGATGGCCGGCGCGATGAATGAAATGCCCTTCGACGGCAAGCGCCTGATCTACGGCGGCTTCGAGCCGATCCTGATGGAAGGAGCCGCGAAATGAGCGACCACGGCACCCCCTGCTGGTACGAACTCGCCACCCGCAAGCCGGCAGAGGCGGGCGCCTTCTACGGCAAGCTCCTTGGCTGGCAGATGTCGAAGGCGCCGATGGAGGGCTTCGACTATCACCTCGCCAGCATCGGCGGCACCATGGTCGCCGGCATGATGGCGCCCGACGATCCGAACTCCCCGACCTGCTGGATGATCTATTTCGCCGTCGACAATGCCGACAAGACCGCGGCGGCGGTCGAGGCTGACGGCGGCAAGATCATCGTGCCGCCCGCCGACATTCCCAACACCGGCCGCTTTTCCATCCTGACCGATCCGCAGGGCGCTTACTTCGGCATCCTCCAGCCCCTGCCCGGCGGCGCGGGCGGCGCCTTCGACCAGAAGAAGATAGGCCACGGCAACTGGAACGAACTTCTGACGCCTGACCCCAAGGCCGCGCTCGCCTTCTACGGCAGGCATTTCGGCTGGAAGCCCTCGACCGAGATGCCGATGGGCGAGATGGGCAGCTACCATATCTTCGCCGACAAGGGCGCCGATATCGGCGGCATGATGGGCCTGCCCGCCCCCGGACTGCCGCCCGCCTGGCTGCCCTATTTCGGCGTGGACGGCATCGACAAGGCCATCGCCACCACCAAGGCTCAGGGCGGAAAGGTCATGCACGGCCCGGTGGAAGTGCCGGGCGGCGCGTGGATCTTCCAGGCAACCGATCCTGAAGGCACAATATTCGCTCTGGTCGGTCCGAAATGAGGGACATCGCCAAGCATCCCATCGTCACCTGCCTCTGGTTCGACGGACAGGCGCGCGAGGCGGCGGAATTCTACGCCGCGACCTTCCCCGACAGCCACCTCGGCCACGGCCTCGCCTCGCCCGCCGACAACCCCTCGACCCGCAAGGGGCAGGAGATCACCGTCGAATTCACCGTGCTCGGCCAGCCCTTTATGGGGCTGAACGGCGGGCCGCAGTTCAAATTCAATCAGGCGGTGTCGTTTCAGGTCTTTACCGACACGCAAGAGGAAACCGACCGTTACTGGGATGCAATCACCGGGAACGGCGGCGCCGAAAGCCAATGCGGCTGGTGCAGCGACCGCTTCGGCCTTTCCTGGCAGATCATCCCGCGCGCCCTTATCGCCGGCATGACCGACCCCGACCCCGCCGTGGCTCAGCGGGTGATGGAGGCGATGATGGAGATGGGCAAGATAGACATCGCGGCGATTGAAAGGGCGCGGCGGGGATGAACAACCAAACGTCGCTTCTGCGGCTTGCCACCGCCGCCAATCTGCGCTCCCCTCCCCACATCAGCGAAGGAGCCCCCCATGGACAAGGTCAGTTTCACCCGGATGAAGGACGGCACGCGCGAGGAGTATGAATTCCTCACCGCGCACGAAATAGACCACACCAAGGGCACCGCCGACCGGCTCCTGACTGCGCTCACCGATCTCGACGAAAGCCTGTCGGGCTACCAGATCACCCGGCTTGGCCATTCGGTGCAGGCCGCGACCCGCGCCTGGCGCGACGGTGCCGATACCGACTGGGTGGTCGCCGCCCTTCTCCACGACATCGGCGACATCTTCGCCCCCTACAATCACGACGAATACGCGGCCACCATCCTCAAGCCCTTCGTGCGCGAGCAGGTGACATGGGTCGTGGAAAAGCACGGCGATTTCCAGATGCTCTACTACGGCCACCATGTCGGCGGCGACCAGCACAAGCGCGACCGCCACAAGGGCAGCCCCTACTGGGACGATTGCGCGGAATTCTGCGAGCGCTGGGACCAGTCGAGCTTCGATCCCGGCTACGACACCCTCCCCATCAGCTTCTTCGCCCCGATGGTGCGTGAGGTCTTCGACCGCAAACCCTACGACCCCGCCGTGATCCGCCCCGGTGAGCGTGCGCCCCTGACCGGCTCCCCGCGCTAGCGCCGCAGCGCCCAGCCGACCCCGCCGATCACCAGCATCGCGGCGATGGCGAAGCGCAAAGTCAGCGCCTCGCCCAAGAAGGCCATGCCGCCCGCCAGCGCGAAGACCGGCACCGTCAACTGCGCCACCGCACCCCGCGAAGCCCCGAGGACCGGCAGCACGGAATACCAAAGCGCATAGCCAAGCCCCGAGGTCACGGCGCCCGAGACCACGGCCAGCGCGATCCCCGCCGCCGCCATTGCCCCATGCGGCGCCAGCGCCCAGACCGCCAAAGCCACCGGCACCGCGAGGATAAAATTCCACCCCGTCGCGCTAAGGGGATCACGCGCCCCCCGCGCCGAAAGCGAATAGACGCCCCAGCCGATCCCCGCCGCCGCCATCAGCGCCACCGGCACCGGATGCCCCGACGGCACCGACCCCGGCGCCAGCAGGTAGAGAAGTCCGGCAAACGCCATTCCCGCCCCGACCCAGCGCCGCCCCGGCACCGCCTCGCGCCGCATCAGCGCCCCCGCGAACATGGTGATCTGCACCATCCCGAACAGGATCAACGCCCCGGTCCCGGCATCAAGCGCGCCATAAGCCAGCGAAAACCCGAAGAGATAGACCAGAAGCGACAGCAGGCCCACGACCCGGCCCTGCCACCCGGCCCAAACCGGCCCGCCCGCGAGGCCCCGCCTCACCATCAGCAAGACCCCAAGCATCCCCGCTCCGGCCAAAAGCCGCACCACCGCGAAACTCACCGGGTCGATCAGCCCCGGCCCCACGGCCGCCCGGTTCAGGACCGAGTTCGCGGCGAAAGCCAGCATCGTGAGGAGCGTAAGAAGGAAAAGCCGCATCCCCTCTTCTATCTCTCCGCCCCCCTTACCGCCAACCCCGCCCCTTCCCCTTCCCCCGCCCTTTCGCTATGGGAAAACCAGAAGAAAAGACGGGATCAGCGCCATGCCGATGGAAAAGACCTTCAACGCCGCCGAGGCCGAAACCCGCCTCTACAAGGCTTGGGAAGACGCCGGGGCCTTCAAGGCCGGGGCCAATGCCAAACCGGGCGCCGAAACCTTCTGCATCATGATCCCGCCGCCGAACGTCACCGGCTCCTTGCACATGGGCCATGCCTTCAACAACACCCTGCAGGACATCCTCGTCCGCTGGCACCGGATGCGGGGCTTCGACACGCTCTGGCAGCCGGGGCAGGACCATGCCGGCATCGCCACCCAGATGGTGGTCGAGCGCGAGCTTGCCAAAACCCAGCAACCCGGCCGCCGCGAGCTCGGCCGCGAAAAGTTCCTCGAGAAAGTCTGGGAATGGAAAGGCCAGTCCGGCGACACGATCATCAACCAGCTGAAGCGCCTCGGCGCCTCCTGCGACTGGTCTAGGAACGCCTTCACCATGTCCGGCGCGCCGGGTGCACCCGCGACAGACAAGGGCAACTTCCACGATGCCGTAATCAAGGTCTTCGTCGACCTCTATCACAAAGGCTACATTTATCGCGGCAAACGCCTCGTCAACTGGGACCCGCATTTCGAAACTGCGATATCCGACCTTGAGGTCGAGAATATCGAGGTGCCCGGCCACATGTGGCACTTCAAATACCCGCTCGCCGGCGGCCAGACCTATGAATATGTCGAGAAGGACGAATACGGCCGCGTCACCTTCCGTGAGACGCGCGATTATATCTCCATCGCCACGACCCGGCCCGAGACGATGCTCGGCGATGGCGCCGTCGCGGTTCATCCGTCGGATGAACGCTACGCGCCAATCGTCGGGAAACTCTGCGAAATCCCGGTCGGGCCGAAGGAACACCGGCGCCTGATCCCAATCATCACCGACGAATATCCCGACCCGAAATTCGGCTCAGGCGCGGTCAAGATCACCGGCGCGCATGACTTCAACGACTATGCCGTGGCCAAGCGCGCGGGCATCCCCTGCTACCGGCTGATGGACACCAAGGCGCAGATGCGCGCCGATGGCGTCCCCTACGCCGAAGCCGCCGCGACGGCGCAAGCGATGTCGCGCTCCTGGCTGATCGCCAAGGGCTACCTGATGCCCGGCTTCGCCGAACAGCCGATGAAGCTTTCGGAAGCCGAGATCGACGCCCTCAACCTCGTCCCCGATGACCTTCGGGGGCTGGACCGCTACGAGGCGCGGAAGCGCGTGGTGGACCAGATCACCTCCGAGGGGCTGGCCGTCACGGTCCTCCAGAAATCCATCGACAAGGAAACCGGCGCCGAGCATCTGGAGCGCGTGCCGGTGATCGACGCGAAGCCCATCACCCAGCCCTTTGGCGACCGCTCGAAAGTGGTCATCGAGCCGATGCTGACCGACCAGTGGTTCGTCGATACGGCAAAGATCGTCGGCCCCGCCCTCGATGCCGTGCGTCAGGGCATGGCCGCGCAAGAGGCCGGAACCTTCGACGCCAAGGCCGGCTACACCCGCATCCTGCCCGAACGCGACGCCAAGACCTATTTCCACTGGCTTGAGAATATCGAGCCCTGGACCATCTCGCGCCAGCTCTGGTGGGGGCATCAGATTCCGGTGTGGTATGACATGGACGGGAACCACTATTGCGCGGCGACGTTTGAGGGCGCGGCTGAGCAGGCGATCCAACAGCACAGTTCACTGGATGAAAAGAGCAAGTTTAGTGTCGTCGAGGTATCTGACCTTCGCGGAATGGACCTGTCTACCGTCGCACCCTTCTTGGGAACGCAGATTACCGCTGCATTCGAAGCTGGCCTACAGGGCGAGTTCGTCCGCTCCGACGGTACAATTGAGATTCCCCTTCGTCGCGACCCCGATGTCCTCGACACCTGGTTCTCCT
>DJUV01000068.1 GCA_002440625.1 Rhodobacteraceae bacterium UBA6273
AGGGCCGCGGCGCAGAAGCCGGGGCCATCGTCTTCGACAGCCGCCAGGCCAAGACCTTGCGACTGAGCCAATCCATGATGGCGACGAGGCAGGGAAAGCCGCGCCGCATCGGACTGCAGGTCAGGCCCGCGCCCCAGACCTGGTTCGGCCGCTCGAACTCCAGGTGCCGCAGCAGGCAGGGACAGATGCGGTGCTGCGGATGCGGCGCGCTGGCCTTCGGCGTCTGGCAGATCGGCGACAGGCCGAACTTGCGCATCAGCCGTCGAGCACGCTTGGGGCCGGCCGTCCAGCCCTGACGCCGCCGTGGCATCATTGGCCGTGATCGGCTGCCAGCGGGCGTGGGTGCCGCGCTGGAAACCGATGCCGATGCAGTTGATCGCCCGTAGCCTGCGTCAACCGCGCACTATCGGCAGTCTTCTGGCACTCCGAAAGACTGTTCCCCAGGTTGCCGAAGCATCAGTCACTTTCGCTGAAGACCTCGGCGCGCTTCTTGTTGACCGAGGGCATCAGCACCACGACCAGCACCAAAGCGGTCAGCACCAGCAATGTGGCACTGATCGGTCGGGTCACGAACACGATCGGATCGCCGCGGCCAAGTATCATCGCGCGGCGCAGGTTTTCTTCCAGCAGCGGGCCAAGGACGAAACCCAGCAGCAGGGGCGCCGGTTCGCAGCGCAACTTCAGCAGGACATAGCCCAACAAGCCGAACCCGGCGACGGCATAAAGGTCATAGACGTTCGAGTTCACCGAATAGACGCCAATCGAACAGAAGGCCATGATGACCGGAAACAGCACGTGGTAGGGCACCTTCAGCAGCTTCACCCACAGCCCGATCAGTGGAAGGTTCAGCACGATCAGCATCAGGTTGCCGATCCACATGCTGGCGATGATGCCCCAGAACAGCGCGGGCTGATCGGTGGCCACGTTCGGGCCGGGCACAATGCCCTGGATGATCATCGCCCCGACCATCAGGGCCATCACCGGATTGGCCGGGATGCCCAGCGTCAGAAGCGGGATGAAGCTGGTCTGCGCGCCCGCGTTGTTGGCGCTTTCCGGTCCGGCGACGCCCGCGATGGCGCCCTTGCCGAACTGCTCGGGCGTATTGGACAGCCGTTTCTCGACGGTATAGGAGGCAAATGCCGCCAAAACCGCCCCGCCGCCCGGCAGTATGCCAAGCGCGGACCCCAACGCCGTGCCCCGAACCATCGGCGCGAACATCGCCTTCAGGTCCGACCTGGACGGCCAGAGCGCGCCCAGCTTGGTGCCCAGCACCGTGCGGTCCTGATCGCCCTCAAGATTACGCAGAATCTCGGCAATGCCGAAGACGCCAACGGCCAGCGCCACAAAATTCAGCCCATCGGCATAGGCAGTGACGCCGAAGGTAAAGCGTGGCGTGCCGGTGTAGATGTCCGTGCCCACGACGCCCAGCAGCAGGCCCAGCACCACCATCGCCAGCGCCTTGAGGATCGACCCATGCGCCAGCGCGATGGCCGAGACGAGGCCAAGAAGCATCAGGCTGAAATACTCCGCCGCGCCGAATTTCAGCGCGATGATGGTCAGGGGCGGGGCGAAGATTGCCACCAGCAACGTGGCCACGGTCCCCGCAAAGAACGACCCCAGGGCCGCGACTGCCAGCGCCGTACCGGCCTTGCCTTGCCGGGCCATTTGATAGCCGTCGATGGCGGTGACGGCCGATGACGATTCGCCCGGCATGTTGATCAGGATGGCGGTGGTCGATCCGCCGTACTGCGCGCCATAATAGATGCCCGCCAGCATGATCAGCGACGACACGGGCTCCAGTTGGAAGGTGATCGGCAGCAGCATGGCGATGGTGGCGGTCGCGCCGATGCCAGGCAGCACGCCGATCAGCGTGCCAAGGATCACCCCGATCAGGCAGAACAGCAGGTTTTCCGGGCTGGCGGCGGTGGCAAAGCCGAGGCCGAGGTTTGACAGCAGATCCATCGGTCAGTACCCCATTGCAGGCAGCCAGGGCCCGAAGCGGCGGAACGGCAGACCCAGCGCCACGGAAAACACCAGCGTGCAGAAAATCGTCACGGCGGCGGCAAGCGCCACGGCGTAAATCGGTTTCAGCTTCAGCCCCGCCAACGACGCGATCAGCGTGGTCGCGAAGATAGACGGGACAAAACCCAGACCCCGCACCGTCAGACCGAAAAAGACCGGGGCGGCCAGGATGAACACCATGCCGCGCCACGCGTAGGCGCCCACGGCTTCGTCGACCGAGCGGAACGATGTGGCCGCGATGGCAATGCCAAGCCCCGTCAGCACCACGGCCAGCACCATCGGAAAGTAACCCGGCCCCATCCGCAGCCCGGTGCCCATTTCCAGCCCGGCGGAGGACACGCCGAAAACCAGCCCGAACAGGATAAACAGGATTCCGGCGGACAAATCCGCCCTGTTGACCGATCCCATGATCGCCCCTCTCTTGAATGCTTGAACATGCCCCGGCATTGCAGCCGGGGCGCGGGGGGATCAGTCGGCGTAGACGCCGGCCTTTTCGATCACGGGCTGCCAGCGGGCGATCTCGGATTCGAGCTTGGCCTTCAGGGCAGCGGGGGTCGCATCAGCGGCCGGCGACGGCTTGGTGCCCAGTTCGGCGAACTTGGCCGCGATATCCGGATCGGCCAGCGCGTTTTGCAGCGCGGTGGCCAGACGGTCGGTCGCCTCTGCCGGGGTGCCCTTTGGCGCATAGATGCCATGCCAGATCGACACTTCCATGCCCGGCAGTCCGCCTTCGGCCACGGTCGGCAGATCGGGGAAGATGTCCAGGCGCGCGGACGAGGTCACGGCATAAGCCTTGATCGTGCCGCCCTTGATCTGTTCGGCGGTGTTGGTGGTCTGGTCGCACATGATGTCGATCTGGCCACCCAGCAGCTCGGTCATGGCGGGGCCAGTGCCCTTGTAGGGGACAGTGACGATAGGCGCATCGACCGCCTGCATGAAGAGCATCCCGCAAAGATGTGAAGCGGCCCCGATCCCGGCATTGGCCATGGTGATCGTCTCGGCGTTTTCCTTGACATAGGTGATGAGACCGGCCAAGTCCGTGGGCTCGAAATCCTTGCGGGCAACAAGGGTCATCGGCACCTCGGTCACCAGCCCGACATATTCGAAGGCCTCGAGTGGCTTGTAGGCGAGGTTGCGGTACAGCGTCGCCGAGGTGGCCATGCCGATGTGGTGCAGGAGGATGGTATAGCCATCGGCCTCGGCCCCGGCCACCTGACCGGCACCCAGCGTGCCGCCCGCACCACCCACGTTTTCCACGATGATCTGCTGGCCCAGATCGGCCGACATCTTTTCGGCGATCAGGCGGCCCACGGTGTCGGTCGGCCCGCCGGCCGAGAAGGGCACGACCATGGTGATCGACCGGTCGGGATATCCTTCGGCAAAGGCGCTGTTGCTGGCAAAGACGGCAGCCGCCGCGACGGCGGCAAGTTTGACGGATAGGGCCATTGGTTCCTCCCAAAACTGGCGATGTGCCCCGCGCGCCCCTCCTCGGGCGGCGCGGTTGGGGAAAAGCGAAGGACGACCCGGACCAAAACACAAGCGACTGTCGCCCGCCGGGAGCAAGGAAATCGGTCTGTCCGGGTGTGGATGGGTGAAAGCCGATACATCGGGGCAGATGCGATGTGTGGATTTCCACCCAAGCGGTCAGTCATCATCGTCGTCCGCGATAAGGCGGCGGTCGAGGCCGTGCTTCTGCATCTTTTCGTACAATGTCTTGCGCGACACGCCCAGTTGTTCATAGACCCGCCGCAGATGACCGCCATGCGCCGCGATCGCCCCTGCGATGACCGCCCGTTCGAACCCGGCCACCCGCTCGGCCAGACGAGGCCCCTCGGGACCGGAGGCGCCTGGCATCCAGTCCAGCCCCAGGACGAACCGGTCGGCCGCGTTGCGCAACTCGCGCACGTTGCCGGGCCAGTCACGTGCGGCCAGATCGGCCAAGAGTTCAGGCGCAGGCGAGCGGTCGGGAGCAGAGTGTCGGGCAGCGGCTTCTCGCACCAACTGCAGGAAGAGCAGCGGGATATCCTCGCGTCGCGCCGACAGGGGCGGCACCCGCAACAATGCAACGTTCAGCCGCCAATAGAGGTCTTCGCGAAAGCTGCCGCGCGCAACGTCCTCGGCCAGCTCGGTTTTTGCCGTGGCGATAAACCGGACGTCCAGCGGCACCGCGTCGTTCGACCCCAGCCGCGTGATCACCCGGTCTTGCAATACACGCAAAAGTTTGGCCTGCAGATCCAATGGCATCTGCCCGATCTCATCCAGCAGGATCGTACCGCCGCGTGCATGCTCGAACCGGCCAAAGCGGGCCCGCATCGCGCCGGGAAAGGCCCCGGCCTCATGCCCGAACAGCTCGGATTCGATCATGGCGGCGGGCAGGGCCGCGCAGTTCACCGCGACAAAGGGTTTGGCCGCGCGGGGCGACAGATCGTGCATCGCGCGGGCCACCACCTCCTTGCCTGCACCGGTCGGGCCGGTGATCAGGGCATCGGCCTCGGACGCACCAATGGCACGCAACCGGTAACGCAGCTCGATAATCGCGGCCGACCGACCGGGCAGCCGCGCCTCCAGATCGTCGCGCTGGCCGGCGGCGGCGCGCAGGCGGCGGTTGTCCAGGACCAGCGCGCGGTGATCCAGCGCGCGACGCAGGGTGGCCACCAGGTTCTGCGCCGCGAACGGCTTTTCAATGAAGTCATAGGCACCGCGCCGCATCGCCTCGACCGCCAGTTGCACCTCGGCATGGCCGGTGATCAGGATCACCGGCAGGTCCGGGTCCAGATCGCGCAGGCGCTGCAACAGTGTCATCCCGTCCATACCCGGCATGCGGATATCGCTGAGGACAACACCGTTCAGCCCCGGCCCCGCATGATCCAGCACTTCTTCGGCCGAGCGGAAGCCGGTCACCGACAGCCCCGCCAGTTCCAGCGCCTGTTCGGTTGAGGCACGCATCGCCGCGTCGTCATCGACCAGCAGGACCCGGCATGACATCATTCGGTCGCCTTTCCCCGTACCCTTGCGATATTCAGTTCGACCGTGAACACCGCCCCGCCGCCCGGCGCATTTGCAACCCGCAGATCGCCGCCGAAATCCTTCATGATGTTGTAAGAAATGGAAAGCCCAAGCCCAAGTCCCGAACCCACCCGCTTGGTCGTGAAGAACGGGTCGAAGATGCGGTCGGCAATCGCCGCGGGCACGCCGGGGCCATTGTCCTGCACCTTCAGAAGGACGCGCCCGGCCACCACATCGGCCGAGACGGCGATCTGCGCGCCGCCCACCCCTTCGACCGCATCGGCCGCGTTCGACAGAAGATTGACCAGCACCTGTTGCAACCGCACCGGCCCGCCGCGCACCAGCGGCAGATCATCGGGCAGGCTGACCGTGATCCGGCCCCCCGCCAGCCGCGGGCCGACCAACGCCAGTGCTTCGACCACGGCTTCGGTCAGATTGATGTCCTTCAGAGGCGCGTCAGGCTTCCGAGCGACATGGCGCAGGTGACGGGCGATGACGGCCATCCGGTCGATCAGCGACAGGATCTGGCCGATATTGTCCTTGGCACGCGCCGCGTCGCCCCGTTCGATCAGGATTGCGGCGCTGTCGGCGTAGTTGCGCGCCGCGGCTAGCGGCTGGTTTATCTCATGGCTCAGCGCCGCCGACATCTGGCCCAGGGCCGCCAGCTTGCCCGCCTGCACCAGATCGCTTTGAGTGCGGCGCAGCTCGGCCTCAGTCAGGCGGCGTTCGGCGACCTCGGCCTCGATCAGGCGGTTGACGCGGGCCAGATCAGCGGTGCGCGCCTCGACCCGGCGCTCGAGTTCGGCCTTGCCCTGTTCCTGCAGGGCAAAACGTTCGGCCAGCCGTGCCCGCCGTTGCAGGATGACGACAACAACGGCCGCCAGCGCGCCCAACGACAGCATCAAGGCCAGCGCGGACAGCCGCGCCTGTGCATGAACCGCGCGGGTGTCGAGAAGAACCTGAACCGTCCAGTCGGCGCGGGGCAGAAGTTGGCCTGCCACGACATACTCGCGGCGGCTGCCACCTGCATCCGGCAGGGTGATGGTGTTCACGCCCCAATCAGAGGAGCGCGTGTTTTCCAGGGCGGTCGGCCGCACATCGGCATAGCGACGCGACTCCAGTGTCCGGTCCAGCCGATCCGGCGTCAAAGGCAACAGCCCCTTGTAGAGCCAGGTCGGGTCGGACGACAGAAAGACGATCCCTTCACTGTCCGTCACAATGATCTTCGCATCCTGCAGGCGCCATTCCGCCTCGATCAGATCCAGCCCGATCTTCACGGCAATCACGCCCGATATGCCTCCGGCCTGATCCTTGACCGGGGAAGCAAAGTAGTATCCGCGCACGCCCGACGTCGTTCCGATTGCAAAGAACCGCCCCGTGTCGCCTGCGAGGGCCGATTGGAAGTAGGGGCGATAGCTGAAGTTCTGACCGATGAAGCTGTCTGCGCGGTCAAAATTCGAGGCGGCGATGGTCACGCCGTCAGGCGTCATCACATAAATGTCCAGCGCGTCCAGTTGCGCGTTCTTCTGCGATAGCCACTGGTCGAGCGCCATCCGGCCCGCCGGATCGGAAGGATTTTCCAGAACCAGGCGCACGCCGTCATTGTCAGCCAGCAGATCGGGGATCGACTCAAAGCGCCGCAAATGCCCGTCCAGCGCCTGCAAGGTCAGGCCCAGAGTAGCCTCGGCCCGCGCATTCCCTTCAGCCATGTAAAATCTTGTGGCGGTCTGCATTCCGAAGAAGGCCAAACCGGCAGCGCCCGCCAGACAGAAGACGGCAAGGATGGAAGCGGTGCGCCTGATCTGGCCGATGACTGGGTCTACCCTGTTCTCACATCTGCGGCGCACATCCGGGCTTGCCACATGACCGGCACCATATCTTCAGGAAGCCCACAGCAACAAGCCGCTTGCCCAACGTGCGGCTCTTGCAAGCGGCCGATGAACCCGGGAGACCGTCCCAAACATGCACTGCGTCGTGACGCCGTTTCGGATTGCAGCGTCGGCGCCCGACGCAAGGCTTGCAATCGACGGCCGGGGACCCGTCAGGGGGGCGGCGCTCTGCAACCCTGCGAGCATTTGACGGCTTTGGTGTCCCAAGCCTTCGCAGCGCCGAGCAACCGGTCTGAAGGGCAGATTGATTTGGTTCGGTTTGTCTGAACAGCATGTGGGCGTTTCGTAAGGGGTTTTCCGCCTCGGTTATGCCGCCACCGCTTGGGGCGCCGGCAGCGGGTCTGGTCGGGGGTTTTGCCGGCAAGCGACGAATGCGGGCATCGGCTGTCGCAGAAGCCGAGATGGCGGCCGATCGAGGCGCAGGCCTCGAAGACGCCGACGTAAGCTCGCAGGTTGACTTCCTCGCATTTGATGGTTCGCCTCGGGTGCTCGACCAAAACGTTGTCGCGCCTGACACCCTTCGCCAGACACCCCCGTAGCCCCCTCGAGCGGCTGATCGCGCCGCTGCTTGATCTGGTTCGGATGGAGGTCGAAATCCCGCGCCAGCGCGATCAGGGTCATTTCGCCCTTGATCGCGGCCACAGCCACTTTCGCCTTGAAGGCCGAGCCATGGTTCCGGCGCGGTCGTCTTGCCTTGGTCCTCTCCTCACGCGCAGCATGATGCTGCCGTTGCGCGGAAAATCCACTTATCCCGGCGGTTCAATTTGCCGCGGCCACCTCTGTTCAGGTCCCTCTTGGGGGCGCCAGCCATTCCTGTCATTCCCTTGGTTCCTGGCGCCGGTTTCTGGCCGCGCATCCTTACTGGCGGTCGAGTTTGTCACATTGCTTTGACACCCGATCTGCGGGATTGATTTCTGAATGAAACATCCTTGGGTTGCACGCTCATGAAAGCGCTCGCCGCGCTCGCCTTCCTTGCCGCGGGTCTCGGGATTGAAGCCAGTGCGCAGGAAGCGCCTTCCGGAACGATCCCGGCCCCGGCCGAGCGTAAGCGCCTTCTGAATTTTCCGGATGGCCCTTTCGACGGGCTGAAGAATGCCGGCATCGACATCAAGGGGAGCCTCGCCCTCACTTATGGTGGCCTTGTCTCCGGCGACGGCGCGAAGGACTGGCGGGATGGCGGCAGGGCCGACATCTGGATCGGGCTCGATGGAGAGAAGCTTGGCCTATGGGACGGGTTCTCGGTGTCGATCCATCCAGAACTCGTGTTCGGGCGCAGCACCAACCGGACGGGCGCCGGCCTTCTGGTGCCGACCAACAGCCTTCTGGCCTTCCCGCGGCTCGGCAAGCACGATGCCGAGATCTCCTGGGTCTTCAACCAGACCTTCAGCGACACGTTCAGTCTCAGCTTCGGCAAGTTCAACATGCTCGACATCGCCGCCCAGACGCCGCTGGTCGGCGGCGGCGGGCTTGAGACCTTCATGAACACCTCGATCGCGGCACCGATCGACGGGGTGACGCCGCCCTATGTTTTCGGAGCGATCGGCTCGTGGAAGACGGCGCCGGCGATCTACACGCTGATGATTTATGATCCGCGCAGCGCGCAGGACTGGGACGTCATCTCCGATCCCTTCGCCGATGGCGTGTCTTACAGCCTGTCGGCGACGATCCCCACGAAACTTGCCGGTCGGACCACCTTCGTCACATTGCGCGGGGTCTACAGCAGCGCCTCGGGGCTTGACCTTGACAGCGTCCCCGACCTCCTCTTGCCCGGCCAGGCCGCGGGTATCCTTCGCAAGGAAGGATACGGCTATGCCTCGGTAAGCTTTCAGCACTACCTTGCGGAAGATCCGGCGCGCTCCGGTCAGGGCTGGGGCCTCTTCGGCGATTTCGGCATTTCGGACGGCAACCCCAACCCGATCGGCTGGCACGCCGTTCTTGGCATCGGCGGCACCGGCACCGCGCGCGATCCTTACGACCGTTGGGGTATCGCCTATTTCAGGAACGGCATCAGTGACGATCTGGTCACGGGACTGGCAGCCCTCGGCATCGGTCTGCGGGACGAATACGGGATAGAGGCCTATTACAATGCGGCGCTGACACCATGGCTTCGGCTGACGGCCGACGCGCAATGGATACGCCCCGCGAACGCCGGCAGCGATGATGCGCTGATCCTGGGGCTGAGGCTCCAGTCCCAGTTCTGAAGCCTTAGCCCGCCGGTCAGAACCGGCAAGTAAGGCCGATCAGCGCGCCATGAATCGTGACGTCATGGCCGAGATCGTCGGCGACGATGTGGGCGGTGTGCGGGCGCTGGATGTCGGCTGCCTGCGCCCAGTCGCCGAGGGCAGCGAATCCGGTCGAGCCCGCAACCACGTCGCGACGGCTGACTTCGGCGGTGGTGGCCGGCGCCTCATGTCTGGTCTTTTCCGTCACAGCATCCTCTTTGAAGCGCGTGGTGCGGATAAAGAGACGAGCTACCAACTGATGCACTGGGCCCAGAACCGGAACTGCCAGGGCCGATACCGTCCGCGCGCGGTTGACCGGATCGGGGCGACCGGCTGCCACGGCAAAAAGCGACCGGGAAAATGCTGCGATGAGATGAGCGGGGACAAGACCGGAGACGCCATTCCGGCATCCGGTTACAGAAGTCCGCCGCCAAGGGTATTCTGCATCCCCCCTGCCGGCCAGTCGCCGCCTGTTTCAAATGCGCGAAGGGTGCCGGTGAGCGATTGGCGCAACCATGCACGGGTACTGGCGATGATGTGCTGGACGGGTGCATCTTGCCGCAGCCGTGCCGATGACCGCAGGAAAACCAGTGGCTTGCGCCCGGGAAAACGGCGCGCTGCCACTTCAGACCTTGCCCATCGCTTTCAGGATTCGCACCACATCCGGGCCGATGTGATCGTAGAAAGCGTAAAGCCCGGCACAGAGGTAGTTGAGGCCCGGCTCGCCGGTGCGGGTTCGGATCAGCCGGTTTTTCGGGCATTCGCCCCAGCAGAGCTTGAGATAGGCGCAGGTGCGGCACTTCCCCGGCAGCGTGGCGCTCTTGGCGCGGCCGAAATCCTGCTGTCGGGGTGAGAAGGCGAGATTGCCGAGATGCGTTTCCGCGATATTGCCGATCCGGTATTCGGGATAGACAAAATGATCGCAGGAATAGACCTCTCCGTCATGTTCCACGGCCAAAGCCTTGCCGCAGAACTCGGCCTGGGTACACATCTGTGCGGGCTGGCCGGCGGCCTGCGCCACGGCGGTTTCGAAGAGGTTGACATGGACGCGGCCGATGTCGGTGGCGAACCATTCGTCCCAGACCGCTGACAGAAACGTGCCGTAGTCGACCGGATCGACCGACCAGTCGGTGACGATGGAATCCTCGCGTCCGGGGCGGGCGCGGGGGTCGCCCTCGCGCGGCTGGTCCTTCATCAGCGCCGGCGCGTCGGTCTCGAACCGGCGCGGCTCGACCGCGGGGGTGAACTGGATGCGCCAGGTGCCGACCTCATCGACGAGGAAACGGTAGACCTCGCGCGGGCGAAGCGCATTCTCGCGGTTGACGACGCAGAGGGCGGCGAAGGGAATCGCCGCCTCGCGCAGCATCTTTGCCGCTTCCATCACCAGATCGAAGGTCGGCTTGCCGTTCTTCGTGACGCGGAAGCGGTCGTGCAGGTCGCGCGGGCCGTCGATGGAAAGGCCTACATGGAAGCGGTTCTCTTTCAGGAAGGCGATCCAGCGCGCGTCCAGCAAAAGGCCGTTGGTCTGAAGATCATTCTCGATCCGCTGGCCGGGCTTGGCGTATTTCGCCTGAAGCGCCACGACCTTTTCGAAGAACGGCAGGCCCATCAGCGTCGGCTCGCCGCCCTGCCAGGAAAAGACCACCTCTTCCCCGGTCTGGCCTTCGATATACTGGCGGATGTGACGCTCCAGCACCTCGTCGCCCATCCGCGAATGGGACGGGTGATGGAGAAGGCCTGACTTGTGCAGGTAGAAGCAATAGGTGCAGTCGATATTGCACTCGGCCCCGGTGGGCTTGACCATCGCGTGAAAGCGGTAGGTCTGGCCCTTGATGAGGCTGGCCTTGTCGAGAGCGGGTGTGTTCATCTGTCTCTGCCGGAAGGTGGCGCGCCCGGTATAGGGCGCGCCGGTTGATGTCAGTTCCCGCCGGTTCCGACTTTCGCGGTGACTTTCGACAGGTCGAACGAAGGCGCGACCTGCAGCGGCGGATACTCGGTCAGCGACTGGACATGCGCACCCAGCAAGGCTTGGATCGGCCCCATGAGCCATTGCTTGCGTTCGTTGCCATAGGTCAGGTCGGTAACCGTATCGAAGGACTCAAACGGGTCGAAGTGGAGGTTCATGACCATCGGGAACTTGAGTTCCTGCCAGTTGGCATAGAAGTTCTCGGAGGTTGCGAAGTGCATCTTCCACTTGTCCAGACGGACGGCCCTGATTTCATTGCCTTCATAGTAGATGTAGTCGTTGCGGTTCGAATGGTCGGACTTGCCTTCCCACCAATCGAGGTTGTTCACCCCGTCGATCACCTGCTTCTTTTCCTTCATGATGCGTTCGGCTGCATCCGGAATGCCGGCAGCGGCGGCAAGGGTGGGGAGGATATCCATGTTGGCCTGGACGCCCAGCATCACGCGACCGCCCGGAATGCGGCCCGGCCACCAGGCGATGAAGGGCACGCGCGTCCCGCCTTCATAGGTGGTCATCTTTTCGCCGCGGAAGGGGGTTGTGCCGCCGTGGATGCGGGCCTCGTGCGACGGGCCGTTGTCGGTGGACCAGATGACGATGGTGTTGTCGAGTTCGCCCATCTCCTTCAGCTTGTCGAGCATCTGGCCGACCTGCATGTCATGTTCGATCATGCCGGACCCATAGATGTCGTCCTCCATCGTGGCATCCTGTGCCAGATAGCGGTTTTCATCGGTCAGATGCTGGAACAGGTGCATCCGGCTGGGGTTGAACCAGACGAACCAGGGTTTGTCGGCGTCCTTCGCGCGCTGCACGAAATCGAAGGTCGCGTCCATGAACTTCTCGTCGATCGTCTTCATCCGTTCGATGGTCAGCGGGCCGGTATCCTCGATCTTCTGCTTGCCCACCGGGCCGAAGCGCGGGTCGACCGTCGGATCATCGACGTCGGTCGCCCAGGTGTGCAATACGCCGCGCGGCCCGTATTTGGCCTTGAAGGCCGGGTCTTTGGGATAGTCCCGCTGCTCAGGCGTTTCTTCGGCATTCAAGTGATAGAGGTTGCCGAAGAATTCATCGAAGCCGTGCACAGTCGGCAGGGCCGAGTTGTTGTCGCCGAGGTGGTTCTTGCCG
>DJUV01000067.1 GCA_002440625.1 Rhodobacteraceae bacterium UBA6273
TGATGTCGATCCTCTACGGCTTTTACAAGGCCGATGCCGGGGAGATCTTCATCAACGGCAAGAAGACCGACATCACCGACAGCCAGACCGCGATCCGCGCCGGCATCGGCATGGTGTTCCAGCATTTCAAGCTGCTGCAGAACTTCACCGTCCTGGAAAACATCATCCTCGGCGCCGAAGACGGCGCGCTTCTGCGCCCCTCGCTCGCCAAGGCGCGCAAGGTGCTGAAGGAACTGGCCGAGGAATACGAGCTTGACGTCGATCCCGACGAGGTGATCGAGGAGCTTTCCGTCGGCCACCAGCAGCGGGTGGAGATCCTGAAGGCGCTCTACCGCCACGCCGACATCCTGATCCTCGACGAACCGACGGGCGTCCTGACCCCGGATGAGGCCGATCACCTCTTCCGCATCCTCGCGGGCCTCCGGGAACAGGGCAAGACCATCATCCTCATCACCCACAAGCTCCGCGAGATCATGGAGATCACCGACACGGTCTCGGTGATGCGCCGCGGCCAGATGACGGCGACGGTCAAGACCGCCGAAACCAGTCCCGAGGAACTGGCCGAGCTGATGGTCGGCCGCAAGGTCCTTCTCAACGTGCCGAAAGGCCCCGCCAATCCCGGTCGCACCATCCTTGAGGTCGAGAACCTCCGCGTGGTGGATGAGGACAAGGTCGAGCGGGTGAAGGGCGTCTCCTTCACCATCCGCGCCGGAGAGATCTACGGCATCGCCGGGGTCGCCGGAAACGGCCAGTCCGAACTTCTCGCTGTCCTCGGCGGCATTATGCGGGCCACCGGCTCGGTCCGGCTGAACGGCAAGGAGCTTGACCTGACCGGCAAGCATTCCGACGGCCAGTCACGTAGGCAGGAGGGCATCGCCCATGTACCGGAAGACCGCCAGCACCTTGGCATGATCATGGATTTCGCCGCCTGGGAAAACGTCGCTTTCGGCTATCACAACGATCCGGCCTACCAGAAAAACCGGCTCCTGATGGACAATGACGCGATCCTTGAGGACACCAAGGGCAAGATGGAACGCTTCGACGTGCGCCCGCCGATCCCCGCGCTCGCCGCCAAGAACTTCTCCGGCGGCAACCAGCAGAAGATCATCCTCGCGCGGGAGATCGAGCGGAATCCCGACCTTCTCCTCGTCGGCCAGCCGACGCGCGGGGTCGATATCGGCGCCATCGAATTCATCCACAAGCGCATCGTCGAACTGCGCGACGCCGGCAAGGCCGTCCTCCTCGTCAGTGTCGAGCTTGATGAGATCATGAGCCTCGCCGACCGCATCGCGGTAATGTTCGACGGCCACATCATGGGCGAACGCCTGCCAGGTGAAACCGATGAACGGGCGCTCGGCCTGCTGATGGCGGGCGTGAGCGGGGAGGCCGCCTGATGGAACGTCTGCCACGCTGGGCCGATCTGGTCCTCGTCCCGCTCATCAGCCTGCTCCTTGCGGGGATCATCTCGGCGCTCGTCATCCTTTCCATCGGCCAAAGCCCGACCGAGGCGCTGAAGACTATGGTCGATGGCGCGCTCGGCTCGGCCTATGGCTGGGGCTATACGCTTTACTACGCCACCAGCTTCATGTTCACCGGCCTTGCGGTGACGGTGGCCTTCCACGCCAGCCTCTTCAACATCGGCGGCGAGGGGCAGGCGCAGATGGGCGGGCTTGGCGTGGCGCTGGTCTGTCTGGCGCTGCCCTGGCCGCACTGGACGCTAGCGCTACCTGCCGCGATGATCGGCGGCGCCCTCTTCGGCGCGGCCTGGGTCGCGATTCCGGCTTACCTTCAGGCCAAGCGCGGCAGCCATATCGTCATCACGACGATCATGTTCAACTACATCGCCTCGGCGCTCATCATCTACATGCTGGTCAGCGTACTGAAACCCGTTGGCCAGATGGACCCGGCCACGGCGAACTTCCCGCCGGGCACCGCCCTGCCGACGCTGAATGAAATCCCCGGCCTCAACCTGATCTTCACCAAGGGTGTGCCGGCCAACATCAGCCTTTTCGTGGCGCTCATCGCCTGCTTCCTGGTCTGGGTCCTGCTCTGGCGCACCCGCCTTGGCTATGAGATCCGCGCCTTCGGCCGGTCAGAGCCTGCGGCGAAATATGCCGGCATCTCGCCGGTGAAGGTGACGATGATCGCCATGCTCATTTCCGGCGCGCTTGCCGGCCTCATGTCGATCAACAACGTCATGGGCGAGGCGGGGCGGCTTTTGCAGAACTCGGCCGAGGGTGCGGGTTTCATCGGCATCGCCGTGGCGCTGATGGGCCGCAACCATCCTTTCGGCGTCTTCCTCGCCGCGCTTCTTTTCGGCTTCCTCTATCAGGGCGGGGCCGAACTTGGCCTCTGGACCTCGATCCCGATCGAGCTTCGGACCGTCGTGCAGGGCCTCGTGATCCTCTTCACCGGCGCCTTGGACCAGATGGTGCGGATGATCCTCGGGCTCTTCTTCCGGCCGCGGCCGGTGAAGGTGGCGTGATGGATTACGCAACGCTCCTCCAGATCCTCGACTCGACGCTGCGCCTCGCGACGCCCCTTTTGCTCGCCTGCCTCGCCGGGCTTTATTCCGAGCGCTCCGGCGTCTTCGACATCGGCCTTGAGGGCAAGATGCTGATGGCCGCGATGTGTACCGGGGCGGTGGCCTATCTGACCGGCTCGGTCTGGATCGGCGTCCTTGCCGGGATCGCAGGCAGCCTGATCTTTGCCGCCGTCCACGGCCTCGCCTCGATCACATTCCGCGGCAACCAGTTGATTTCCGGCGTGGCGCTCAACTTCGTCGCCTCCGGCATCACTGTCCTTGTGGCGCAGTCGATGTTCCAGCAGGGCGGCCGCACCCCGCCCCTCGAAGGCGCGGCCCGCTTCAACCCGATCACCCTGCCCTTTGCCGATAGCGCATCGGCCATCCCCATCATCGGCCCCTTCTATGCCGAGGTCCTCTCCGGCCACACGGCGCTTGTCTACGTCGCCCTTCTGATGGTGCCGCTGACCTGGTGGGCGCTCTACCGAACCCGCTTCGGCCTTCGCCTGCGCGCGGTCGGCGAAAACCCCGCCTCGGTCGATACGGCGGGCGTCTCGGTTGTAAGGCTGCGCTATACCGCGCTCGCCATCACAGGCATCCTCTGCGGGCTTGCCGGCGCCTACATGGCCGCCGGGCTGCAAGCGGGCTTCGGCAAGGAGATGACGGCGGGCCGCGGCTACATCGCGCTTGCCGCCCTCATCTTCGCCAAGTGGCGGCCCTGGTACGCGCTGATGGCAACACTTCTCTTTGGCTTCTTCCAGGCGCTTGCACTCAGGCCGGACGTGATCCAGAGCACGCTCAAATTCGCCATCCCGGTGCCGGCGCTCGACGCGCTTCCTTACATCCTCACCGTCGTCGTCCTTGCAGGTTTCGTCGGCCGCGCCATCCCGCCGCGCGCCGGGGGCGAACCCTATGTGAAGGAACGCTGAAGCCCGGTTTCCGCCCGCCCGCAAGGCACCGCGAAATCTGGACTGATGCAGCCTCGCCATCTGGCGCGAGAAGTTGATTGCCGCCGGTTTGACACCGGCCGCGCATGGGGGCATGACTGGTATCCACCAGCAGGACATTCTGCGGATCGCGCCCACCGATGCAGGTCTATCTGCCCATCGCCGAAGTATCGGTCAATGCCTTCCTGCTCTTCGGGCTGGGCGGCATCGTCGGGCTGTTGTCGGGCCTTTTCGGGGTCGGCGGCGGCTTTCTCATCACGCCGCTTCTCTTCTTCATCGGCATCCCGCCTGTTGTCGCCGTGGCGACCGGCGCCAACCAGGTCGTCGCCTCCTCGGTCTCGGCGGTTCTCGCGCATCTCAAGCGCAAGACGGTCGATCTGAGGATGGGAACGGTGCTTCTCGCCGGCGGCATCATGGGGTCCGCGCTTGGCATCTGGGTCTTCAATATCCTGTCGCGACAGGGCCAGATCGACGTGGTGGTGCAACTCTCGTACGTGATCTTCCTTGGCCTCATCGGCGCCCTGATGTTTCAGGAGAGCCTGCGCACGCTTCGGCGGTCGCGCGCGGGTCCGGTGGCGCCGATCAAGCGGCACCAGCACCTCTGGGTCCACAACCTGCCCTTCAAGGTGAAGTTCCGCACCTCGGGCCTTTACATCTCTGTGATCCCGCCGCTGATGGTCGGCCTTCTCGTCGGCGTGCTGGCGGCGATCATGGGGGTCGGCGGCGGCTTCATCATGGTGCCGGCGATGATCTACCTTCTCGGCATGCCGACCAAGGTCGTTATCGGCACCTCGCTGTTCCAGATAATCTTCGTCACTGGCTTCACCACCTTCATGCATGCCGCGACCAACAATTCGGTCGATCTCATGCTCGCCCTCTTTCTGATCATCGGCGGTGTTGTCGGTGCGCAGATCGGATCGCAATTCGCCGCCCGGCTCAAAGCGGAACAGTTGCGTATCCTGCTCGCGCTCCTTGTCCTCGGCGTCTGCCTCAAGCTGGCGCTCGACCTGCTGATCGAACCGTCCGAGCTTTACTCCGCTCGCCCGGTGGGGCGGTTCTGATGCGCTGGCTCGTCCTTCTGCCGCTGCTGTTCCTGCCGCACCCCGGCGTCACCGAAGAAGTAGTGGCCGGGCTCAGCCAGAATTCCATCTCGATCACCGCGAATTTCGACGGTTCCGACCTTCTCATCTACGGCGCCGTCAAGCGCGAAGAACCGATTCCGCAAAACTCCCTCCTCGATGTCATCATCACCGTGGAAGGCCCGTCCGAGCCGGTCGTGGTCCGGCGCAAGTCGCGCAGCATGGGCATCTGGATCAACACTTCGGGGGTGGAGATCGACCGCGCCCCGAGCTTCTACGCGGTCGCGACCTCGCGCCCGCTTGCCGACATCCTGTCGCAGACCGAGGACTTGCGCCGCCGGATATCGACGCGCCAGATGATCCGCTCCGTCGGCGCCCCGACCGAGATCACCGATTCAGCGGCCTTCACCGAGGCGCTGATCCGTCTCCGTGAACGCGACGCGCTCTATGTGCTGAAGGAGAACACCGTCGAACTGAAGGCCGACACGCTGTTCAGCACCGATTTCGACCTGCCGGCCGACCTTATCGAAGGTGACTACCGGACCCGCATCTTCCTTCTGCGCGACAAGAAACTTGTGGCGAGCGAGGAAACCTCGATCGACGTGCGCAAGGTGGGTCTGGAGCGCTGGCTATTCGATCTGTCGCGCCAGCAGCCGGTGATCTACGGCCTTCTCGCCATCGTGCTGGCACTGGTGGCCGGCTGGGCCGCCTCCGCCGCGTTCCGGCTGATCCGCAACTGAGGGTTCAGAACGCGCGGAAGGTCATCGTCGTCAGCGTGCGGCTGATGCCCGGAATGTCGAAAAGCTTCTCGTTCAGCCAATGGCCGACATCGGCATCCTCGGGGATATAGACCTTGGCAATCAGGTCATATTCGCCCGAGGTCGAATAAAGCTCCGACACGACCTCGCGGTCATAGACGGCATCGGCGACCTCATAGGTCTTGCCGGGGTGACAACGGAACTGGACGAAGACGCAGCGCATGGGACTCCCCGGTCGATTACCCGGAAAGACTACCGGCATTTGCCGCCGACCGCAAAGCCCTCCCGCCGTCAGATTTCGGGCTCCGCTTCAGCCACCAGCGACAGGGGCGCGGCCCCCCTCGGCAGGTCGTCGATGGTCAGCACCCGCGTCGGCCGCGCCAGCCGGTTGCGCACGACCCAGTGGAGCCGCAGTTGCGCCCGCGTGATCGCGACATAGGCCAGCCGCTTCCACAAGGGCACGCCGGCCTCGCTCCGGCCGGTGCGGGCGGCGACGAAAAGATCGGGCGCAAAGACCTGCACATCCGCCCATTGCGAGCCTTGCGCCTTGTGGACAGTCACGGCGGCGCCATGCAGGAACGCCGCCCCCATCCGCGCAGCATAGGGGATGAAGGGTTCTTCCTCATCCGGCAGCTCGATCTTGATGATCGAGGCCACTGACACCCGCGGATCTTCGGCGCCGACCATATGCATTCGGGAAAATCCCGGCTTCGATCCGGGGCCGAGGTAGATGACCTGCGCGCCCTTGATAAGACCCTTCGCCTCAAGGTCGATGCGCTTCTTGCGGTGCTTCAGCGGCAGTTCGATCCCGTCGCAGAGGAGGGGCTCACCCGGCAGAAGGTCATCCGGCGGCGCGTGATGGGCCGTGCGGAACGCCTGGATCAGCTTTATGCGCGTCTGGTTGCGCCAGACCAGCACTGGCGAGCGCGCCATCATGTCGCTATCCACCCGTTCGGCCCAGATCACCCTGTCGTCGCGCCGCGCGGCCTCGGCCACCATCTGCTCGAACGTCTCGAACTCCAGCGCGGGGTCGCCGAGCGCATGGGCAAGGTCGAGGATCGGATTGTCCTCTGCCTGCCGGTGGATGCGGTGCAACTCCACCTTGCGCGGCTCGGGCAGCTTGTCGAAGACCATCTCGCCCGACTGGCCCACGGGGGCCAACTGCGCCGGATCGCCGAAAAGGACCAGCGTCGGAAAGATCTCCTTCAGGTCGTCAAGCTGACGCTCATCCAGCATCGACGCCTCATCGACGAAACCGATGTCGAGCGGGTCTTCGCGCCGCTTCCAGCCCCGGATGAAGTCCGATCCGCGCAAACCCGCCGCCGCCAGCGCGCCGGGGATCGACTTCACCTGATCGTAGAACGCCTTCGCCCGGTCAAGCGCTACGTCGGTCAGCCCCTCGACCTTCGGGCGCTCGCCGGTGCCCGCCAGCCATTCGGCGATCTTCTCATACTCCGGGTCATAGACCGGGGTATAGAGGATGCGGTGGATGGTCGTCGCCGGCACGCCCCGGCCCCTCAGCACGCTCGCCGCCTTGTTCGTCGGCGCGAGGATGGCGAGCGTCCGGCGGTCCTTCCGCCGACGCCCCTCGTAGTCGCCGGAAATCGTCTCCACTCCCGCCTCGCCCAAGGCCTTCGTCAGCTGGGCCAGAAGCATGGTCTTGCCCGACCCGGCCTTGCCGACGACCGCAAGCAGGCCGCGCCCGCCCTGCGCGTCCGGGCGAAGTTCCGCGTTCAGAAGATCGACCCCGGCGCCGTCCAGAAGGTCGGCGATACGATCCCAGGCGACGGCCTGATCGTCGGAAAAGCGAAGCGGGACGGACATGGGCGCGACCCTATCCGCCCGCCCGGCGGGATGCCAGCAGGATTACCCTGCGGCGGGAAGCGCCGGCAGGCGGCGCGCGGCGGTATCGAACCAGTG
>DJUV01000235.1 GCA_002440625.1 Rhodobacteraceae bacterium UBA6273
GCCATGTCGGGCGGCGTGGACAGTTCCGTGGTCGCCGCGATGCTGAAGGACGAAGGCTATGACGTCGTCGGCGTGACCTTGCAGCTTTACGATCACGGTGCGGCGCTGGCGAAAAAGGGGGCCTGTTGCGCCGGGCAGGACATCCACGATGCGCGCCGCGTGGCCGATGCGATGGGGTTCGCCCATTATGTGCTCGACTATGAAAACATGTTCCGCGAATCCGTGATCGACGAATTCGCCGATGCCTATCTTGCCGGGGCCACGCCGGTGCCCTGCATCCGGTGCAACGAACGGGTCAAGTTCAAGGATCTGCTGGCGACGGCCCGGGATCTCGAAGCCGATTGCATGGCCACGGGGCATTACATCCAGCGCAAGATGGGGCCGCTGGGGGCCGAGTTGCATTGCGCCGCCGATGCGGTGCGCGATCAGTCCTATTTCCTTTTCTCCACCACCCCCGAACAACTGGCCTTCCTGCGCTTCCCGCTGGGCCATCTGGCGTCGAAAGCCGAAACGCGGGCCTTGGCGGCGAAATACGGGCTGTCGGTCGCCGACAAGCCCGACAGCCAGGACATCTGCTTTGTCCCGAATGGCAATTACGCGAGCGTCATCGAAAAACTCCGCCCCGGCGCCGCCGACCCCGGCGAGATCGTCGATCTCGACGGCAACATCCTCGGGACCCATCGCGGCGTGATCCATTACACGATCGGCCAGCGCCGTGGCCTCGGCATCGGCGGGCTTGGCGATAACCCGCTCTATGTCGTCCGGCTCGACCCCGACAGCCGTCGCGTCATCGTCGGCCCGAAGGAGGCGTTGGAAACCCGCATGGTTCCGGTGCGCGAGATCAACTGGCTTGGCGATGCGCCCTTCGATGCCCGTCCGGAATGGCAGGCGAATGTCCGCATCCGCTCCACCCGCGCGCCGCGTCCCGCGGTGATCCGGCCCCTGTCGCCGACCACCGCCGAGGTCGAACTTCTCGACCCCGAGGAAGGGGTCAGCCCCGGTCAGGCCTGCGTCTTCTACGAACAGGGCAGCAGCCGCATTCTTGGCGGCGGCTGGATCTGGCGCAGTTACTGAGCCTTACTTTCTGCCCGAAAATACTCCGGGGGGAAACCCGGATGAAATCCGGGATAGGGGGGCAGTGCCCCCTTCTTCAGAGATGGGCCAGCACCGACCGCGCCGCGCGCAGCCCCGGCGGCTCGCCACCCGCACCAAGCCGGTCCATCGTCACTGCCATCGCCGCGAACTGGCGTTCGCGCGCGTCCTTGTCGTCGATGAGCGCCATCAGCGCATGGGAAATCGGCCCCGGCTGGCAGGCGGGGCCAAGGAACTCCGGCACCGCCCGTGTTTCGGAGACGATGTTGACCAGCGTTACCGTGTCGATCAATGCGGCGCGCTTCATCATCCACCAGGTCAGGCGGTTGAAGTCATGGGCAATGACCATCGGCACCCGGTTCGCCGCGAGTTCAAGGCTGACAGTCCCGGAGGCCGCGAGGGCGAGGTCAGCGGCGGCGAAGGCGCGGGCCTTGTCCTCGGGCGTCTCCACCACCAAGGGCGCGACTTTCCAGCGCGCGGCGAGGTCGCGGACGACGCCGGCGACGCCGCGCACGGTGGGCAGGATCACCCGAAGGTCTGGCACCCGGTCCCGGAGCCGCGCGATGGCTTCCTCGAAGCGGGGGGCGAGGCGCATGACCTCCCCGCGCCGCGATCCGGGCAGGCAGAGAAGCACCGGCTGGCGCGGACCGATCGACTGCGTCTCGCGGAACGCTTCCGCCTCCTCCGGGGTGGCGCGCGTCTCGGCCACGACCGGATGGCCGACGAAATCGCAGGCCATGCCGGCGGCTTCCATATAGGGCGGCTCGAAGGGGAAGAGCGCCAGCACATGGTCGATGACTGTCGCCATCTTGGCGGCGCGACCGGGACGCCAGGCCCAGACGGTGGGCGCGACATAATGGATGGTGCGCTGTCCGGGGTTCGCCGCGCGCACGGCACGGGCGACGCGCAGGCAGAAATCGGGGCTGTCGATGGTGATGAGGGCGTCCGGCTTCAGCTTCAGGACCGCCTCGGCGGTTTCCTTCAGGCGGCGCTTGAGGTCGAGATACTTCGGCAGGATCTCCACCAGCCCCATCACCGAAAGTTCTTCCATCGGGAAAAGGCTTTGCAACCCCTCTGCCGCCATCTTCGGCCCGCCGACACCGTGAAACTCAACCCCCGGTGCCAGCGACTTCAGCCCCGCCATCAGCGCCGCGCCGAGCGCGTCGCCCGAAGCCTCACCCGCTATGAGGAAAAGTCTCATGGCTCCCGCGCCCAAAGGAAAAGGCCGCTCGCCTCAGCCTCTGCCTCAGCGACCTTGCGGTCAAGAAGGATCGCGCCACCGGCTTCCCAGACGATCCCGGCAAGACCGGCGCGGGCGGCGGCCCGCACGGTTTCGGGGCCAAGGGTCGGCAAGTCGAAACGGCGGTCCTGGCCCGGCTTCGGAGCCTTGTAGAAAACACCCTTCGCGCCCTTCGGGTTGGCCCTCAGCCCGCCGCAGCTTGCGGCCACGAAACCGAGCATGGCATCGGTCCCCGGCAGGGTCTCGATGGCAAGGCAAAGGCCCTGCGCCACCACCGCGCCCTGTCCGATGTCGAGCGGCCCGAGGTCTTTCACGATCTCCGCCGCGCGCGCCGCATCGCGGCGGTCGGCCTCGGTCGGCGCACCGCAAAGGATGCCCGCCCCCGGCACGAGGTCGGGGGCAATCTCCTCGGCGCCGACGACTTCCATGTCCCAATCCTCGAAGATCGCGGCAACGGCGCGGAGCACGGCATCGTCGCCCGTTTGCATGGCGCCGACAATGCGCGGCACCAAGGCCGCCGTTTGCGGATCGAAAAGCTCAGGCTCGATGCGCGGCCGGCGGATGGCGCCGGCGAAGACCACCCGTTTGACGCCCAGCCCGACGAGATGATCGAGAAACGGCACCAGCCGTTCGATGCGGAAACTGATCGGGGTCTCATCCGGCAGGTCGGGCGGAAAGCCGTCAAGGCTGCCGGCGACAAAGGGCGCGCCCGCCGCCCGCAGCGCCGCCACCAGATGAACCGGAAGGCCGCCCTGCCCGGCAATGATCGCCGTCACGCTCATCTTGGCGTCAGGAACGAGCGATCCGACGGGCCGAGGATGAAGTCGAGAACCTCGCGCACCAGCGCAGAGTCGCTGCTCTTTTCGGCCGAGGCCCGGGCGGTTTCGCGGAAGGTGCCGCCGCCGAGCGCGTCGAGAAGTTCGCGCAGAGCCGCGATATCGGACCGCCCGGCCCCGCGCCGCTTCAGCCCGACAAGGTTCAGCCCGTCCAGCGCACCGCGCGGCCCCTGCACCAGACCATGCGGGATCACGTCCGCCGTCACCATCGTCACTGCGCCGATCATCGCACCGCGCCCGATGCGGACGAACTGGTGGACGCCGGAAAGCCCGCCGATGATGACCTCATCCTCAAGCACGCAATGCCCGGCAAGAGCGGCGTTGTTGACGAGGATCACGTGGTTGCCGATCTGGCAGTCATGGGCGACGTGAGAGCCAGCCATGAAAAGCCCGTCGTCGCCCACCCGCGTCACGCCGCCGCCGCCCTCGGTGCCTGTGTTCATCGTCACATTCTCGCGGATACGGTTCCGCGCACCGATCACCAGCCGCGTCGCCTCGCCCCGGAACTTAAGATCCTGCGGAATCTCGCCCAGCGTCGTGAAGGGAAAGACCACGGTGTCATCGCCGATCTCGGTCTGGCCCGTCACCACGACATGGGATTTCAGCTCCACGCCCCGGCCAAGCACCACCTTCGGCCCGACGATGCAGAACGGTCCGATCCGGCAGTCCGGCCCGATCACCGCCCCCGGCTCGATCACGGCGGAAGGGTGGATCTGCGCGCTCGTGTGTAGAGACATCGTCAGTCCCTGAGGTCCATCATGGCGACGATCTCGGCCTCACAGCACATTTCGCCGTTCACCCTGGCCTCGCCGTGGAATTTCCAGATCTTGCCGCCGCCGCGCTTGACCGTCATGTGCAGCATCAGCACGTCGCCCGGCACCACCATGCGACGGAACCGGCAACTGTCGATGCTGAGGAAATAGGTCAGGAGGTCACGTCCGACCACATCCATCGAGATGCCGACGAGCACCGCCGCCGCCTGGGCCATCGCCTCGACCACGAGGACGCCGGGCATGATCGGCTTGGCCGGGAAATGGCCCTGGAAATGCGGCTCGTTGATGGTGACGTTCTTGACGCCGACGCAGCCCTTGTCCCTGACGATATCGACAACCTTGTCGATCAGCAGAAACGGATACCGGTGCGGAATGATCCGCTGGATGAGGTCGAGATCGGCCTCGGTGATAGCAGCGTCGGTCATTCTCGCTCCTTCCGCAGTGCTTGGGCGATAGCTAGCAACTCGCCCACCCTGAGGCAAGCTTGTCCGGAATCAGTTGCCACCGTTGGCGCCGGGTGCGGGCGCCGGAGCAGGCTGCGGCACGGGTGCAGGGGTCGGTTCAGGCGCGGGATCGGTCGCATCCTCGCCGGCGCCGAGCTTGGCGTCGATGCTCGCGATCATGTCGTCGGTCACGTCGATCGAATCCGCCGAAACGAAGATCGCGCGGGAATCCAGCACCACCACTGCGCCACGCTCGCGAAGGACTTCGCCCATCACCGGCAGCGCGGCGGCATAGAATCGCTGCCGCTCGGCGTCGGAAATCCGCCCGATCGCCCGACCCTTGGCGTCCTGCGCACTCCGCAACTCCACCACGCGGGCGTCGAAGGCATCGGCCGCCTTGCGGAAGGCCTCCGGGTCCATGGTGGGCCGGGCATTGGTCAGGGCCTTTTCCTCGGAGACGAGCTTCGCTTCAAGATCACGGTTTTCGGCGGCAAGAGCGGCCGAAATGTCGGTGAGGTGCTTGGCCGCCCGCTTACCCCAGGCGGATTCGCTGTAAAGCCGGTCCTGGTTGATGGTCAGGATCGCACTGGCGGGGGGGGACGGTGACGCGGTCTGGGCAAACAGGGGCGCGGCGCCTGCGAAAAGCGCCGCGGCCAGCCATGCCGGAAGGATGCGCATCAGAACTTCGTCGAGATGGACAGGTCGAAGTTCTGCTCCTTGTCGTAGCTTTCCTTCTGGATCGCCTTCGAGAAGTTGAAGCGCAAGGGACCGATCGGCGAAGACCAGAGGATGGAGACGCCAACGGACGACCGCAGGTTCATGCTGTCGTCGACGGCGCCGCCAAGGTTGTTGTCCAGCCCCCAGACCGAACCGACATCGGCGAAGAGACCGCCGGTGATGCCATATTCCTCGGGCAGGCCGATCGGGAATTCCGCCTCTAGCCGTGCCACGGCGAAATAGTTGCCGCCAAGGGCGTCTTCGTTAACCACGGTCAGGTCGCGCGGCCCGAGGCCGTTCGGCTCGAAACCGCGGATCTTGCCGTTGCCCGTAAAGCGATCGACAATGCGGCTGTCGCCGCCCGAGGTCATCACGGCGCCGCCCTCGATCTCGGCCCTGAAGGTTACTTCCTCGCGGAAGGCCTTGATCTGGTAGGACGCCAGCGCCGTCGAGGTGACGGAACTGATGTCGCCGCCGAGGCCGGCGAAATCCTGTCCGAAGCGGAACAGGAAACCGCGGTTCGGATCAAGGCCGCCGATCCGGTTGTCGAATGTGTAGCGGTAGCCGAGCGCGCTCGTTACTTCGGCGCCGCGGGCTTCTTCGATCATGAGCAGGTTGGAGGAATTGGCGCTAACGCCTTTCACTTCGTCGCTCGACGCCTTGTAGTGAACATCAAGCTTGCCGAATTCACTGATCGGGAACTCGAAGCCTACCTCGGTTCCGAACCGCTTTGTCGAGTAATCGGCGTTCTGATTGTTGGTAGTGTTGTAGTAAAGCCGGGTGCTGAACTTCAGATCGCGGTCAAGGAACGATGGTTCGATGAAGGTGAAGGAGCTGTTCTTGTTGTCCGTCCCCCCCGCTAGATTGAGGCCGACCGTCTGGCCACGGCCAAGGAAGTTCGTTTCCGTCAGGCCGACAACAAGGCCGATGCCGCCCGAGACGCTGTAGCTCGCGCCGAAGTTGAGCGAACCGGTCGGCTGTTCCTCGACGTTCACATCCACGATGACCTGATCGGTCGACGTGCCCTGACGGGCGTTCACATCCGCCGTCTTGAAAAAGCCGAGCGCGCGGATGCGCTCTGCTGCCTGGCGGATCTCACGCGGATTGAAGGGGTCACCCTCGACCGAGCGGAACTGCCGCCGAACCACGCGGTCAAGCGTCGTGGCGTTGCCCTCGATGTCGATGCGTTCGACAAAGACCCGCGGCCCCTTGGTCAGCGCAAAGACAACGTCGAGCGTCTGGTTCGCCTCGTTCCTGGTGATGCGCGGTTCGACCGCAAGGAAGTTGATACCCTGCTTCAGCGCAAGGTTCTCCATCCGGGTGATCGCGGTGTCGATGGCCGTCGGCGAATAGGTCACGCCAGACCGGATTCGGATCGAATCCGCATATACACCGGCATCCACGCCCGGATATTCGCTGACGACACGGGCCGAATTGATCTTGAAGCTCTGCCCTTCGCGCACGTTGTAGGTCAGGAAGAAGCCTTCGCGGTCGCGCGCATATTCCTGCGCCACCGAGAGAACCTGGAAGTCGATGAAGCCGCGGTTGCGGTAGAAATCCGTCAGGAGCTGCTTGTCGAACTCGATCCGGTCGGCCTGATAACTGTCGCGCGTGATGAAGGCGCGGAGGAACCCCGCCTGCTTGCTGGCCAGCACCTGGCGCAGGCGGCGGTCGGAATAGCTGCGGTTGCCGGTGAAGGAAAGCCGCTGAACCTCGGTCACCTTGCCTTCGCGAATCTCGAAGACCACGTCCACGCGGTTGTCACCCCGGTCGATCACCCGCGGCTCGACACGTGCGGCCATGCGGCCCTTGTCGGAGTAAAGCTGGGTGATGGCAGCGGCATCGGCGGAGATCTGCGCGGGCGAATAGATGCGGCGCCCCTGGGACTTGATGACCGAGGCAAGCTCTTCGTCCTTCAGCCGGGCGTTGCCTTCGAAGTCGACCACGTTGACAGTAGGATTCTCGACGACCCGGATGATGAGCGTGCCGCCCGACGGCACCAGTTCGATGCTGGAAAAGAGGCCGGAAGCGTTCAGCCGCTGGTAAGCGTCGTTCAGCGCCGCCTGGCTGATGGACTCGCCCTGCGCCACGCCGGCGAACTTGGCGATGGTCGCCGGCTCGATCCGCTCGTTGCCTTCCACGACCACACGGTTGAAAACGTAGGATTGGGAAAAGGCGGGGACGCCGCCAAAGGCAACGGCCACCGCAATGAGTCCGACCGCGCTTGCGCGCCGTACGGCAGACAAGGAAAACCTGCGCGCTCCGCCCGAAACCTCCAGCATGTTCTGCCCCTCACCGCCGATTATTTAGAATTACCTTTGCAACGTGAGTACCGATTCAGAGGGACCTTGTCAAAAGCCGAGACGCGACCCCGGTAGGGGGCCGCGCATTGCGGTTTCGAGGGGGCTGAATATGCGCTGAAATCAGCGCATGAAATCGGATTGCGGGATCTGGAGCTTTGCGACTTCGGCACCGATCATGGCGCCTCCGGCAAGACCGACGACGATGGCGGCGGGAATCAGGATGCGGTCGAGACTGAGTTCAAGGACCAGCGAAAGGCCCCTGTAACCGCTCTGGATCATCTGCATTTCCAAACCCTCACACTCACCTGCTCTAAGCCCTGAGCCTAGGCGGCAAATGTGGCGCGATTGGGGCGCCCCCAACGACCAGCGGATGAACCGCGGACTATTTGCAGAAAAGATCGTTCGACAGTCCGAAAAACATCAGGGCAAGAACCAGCGTCAGGCCGACGGCCAGGGCGACGTTCATCACCCGGTCCGAAGGCGGCTTGCCGCGCGCCCATTCATAAGCGTGAAACACCAGATGCCCGCCATCAAGAACCGGGATCGGGAAGAGGTTCAGAAGCCCGATCGCCGTGGAGAGCGCCGCGATCATCCAGATGAACGAAGTCAGCCCCGCACTTGCCGCGCTGCCGGTGGCCTTGGCCATGCCGATCGGGCCGTTGATGTTGCAGGTGGAGATCTTGCCTGCGACCATGCTGGAGATCGCCGAAAAAGTGCTGTCGATCACGCCCCAGGTCATGCGGGCGCCGGATTTCAGCGCCTCCACCGGCCCCGGTATCCGCGTTGCCGGCTCGAACATGAAACTGCCGGAGATGCCAAGCTGGTAGCCGGTTTCAAGGCCGCCATCCTCACCCGTTACCGGGCGCTGACGCGGGGTCAGGGTGGTGTCGAAAACCTCGCCATCGCGCCAGACGGTCAGCACCACGGGCGCGCCGGCGCTGGCCTTCACTTCATTCCTGAGGTCGTCGAAGCGCGGGATCGGCTTGCCGTTGGCCTTGATGATCACATCGCCGACGGCAAGCCCGGCATCCCCGGCCGCACTCGCCGGAAGGACGGACTGGACGAGCGCCGGTATCAGCGTCGGGCCGGTGACGGTCGCCTCGCGCCCGTCGCGCTCCACGACATAGGAGACCTGATCGGCGGGGGGCAGTTCGTCGGCGACCTTGCCAAGCGCCTCGTAATCCGGCGTCGGCTTGCCATCGACCGAAACGATCCTGTCGCCGGGCATCAACTGCGTCTCGACCGGCAGCAGCTTAAGCGCAGCGATGGTTGGCTGGTCGGTCGCGATGCCGGTGAAGAAGAGCATGCCGCCAAAGACGATGATCGACAGGATGAAGTTGAAGGCCGGCCCGGCAAAGACCGTTGCCGCCCGCGCCCAGAGGGGGGCGCCATGCATGGTGTGGCGCTTCTCCGCCTCGGAGAGTTGGGCCATCGTCGCCTCGTCGGCGCCGGCAGAGCTGGCATTGGCATCACCGAGGAACTTCACATAGCCGCCGAAGGGCAGCGCCGCGAGCTGCCAGCGCGTGCCGCGCTTGTCCACGCGGCTCCAGACCACCGGGCCGAAGCCGATGGAAAACACTTCCGCCCGGATGCCCGACCAGCGGCCGACGATATAATGGCCGAATTCATGGACAAAGACGATGATCGACAGCGCCACGACAAAGGTCGCCACCGTGTAGGCGAGGCTGCCGAGACTGAGGAGAAGGGCGGGAAATTCCAATTTGGCGTCCTGTCTATTGCATCGTCTCAGCGGCGATGCGGCGCGCCTGACCGTCGATGTCGAGAACCATATCAATGCTGCCCGGCGCTTTGCCAAGCCCCCCGGTTGCAGAAAGCCGGTCAAGAACCTGTTCCACGACCGCCGCCATGTCGGTGAAACGGATGCGTCCGACGATGAAGGCGTCGAGCGCGGTTTCCTTGGCGGCGTTGAACGCCGCCCCGGCCAGACCGCCGATCCGCATCACCTCCCGCGCGAGCCCCAATGCCGGATAGCGGGCGGGATCGGGGTTTCGGAAGGTGAGGCTGCCGATCCGGGCAAGGTCGAGCCGCGCCACCGGCAGATGCGCCCGGTCAGGCCAGTTCAGCGCATAACCGATGGCATGGCGCATGTCGGGCGCGCCGAGATGGGCGATCATGCCGCCGTCGCGGAACCCGACGAGCGCATGGACGAGGGATTCGGGGTGGACGAGAACCTCAACCCGGTCTGGGTCTATGCCGAAAAACTCTTTAGCCTCAATGACTTCCAGCGCCTTGTTGAACATGGAGGCGCTGTCGATGGTGATCCTTTGCCCCATCGCCCAGTTCGGGTGGCAGGAGGCTTCGGCGACCGTCGCTGCCGCCAGCCGCTCCATCGGCCAGTCGCGGAAGGCGCCGCCCGAGGCGGTGATGGTGATATGCTCGACCGTCGCCAGGTTCTCGCCCAGAAGCGCCTGGAAGACCGCCGAATGTTCGCTGTCGACCGGCAGGATCGTGGCGCCGTGCTTTCTGGCCCTGGCCATCAGCAGGGGCCCGGCGGTGACAAGGCTTTCCTTGTTGGCGAGCGCCAGCACCGTGCCATGCGCCAGCGCCCGGAAGCCGGGCGCGAGGCCAGCCGCCCCGACGATGCCCGACATGATCCACTCCGCCGGACGCTCTGCCGCCTCAGCCACTGCCATCGGCCCGGCGGCGCATTCCGTCCCGCTGCCGGCAAGCGCGTCGCGCAGGTCGGCCAGTAGTCTCGCCTCGGCAATGACCGCCAACTCCGCCTTCAGCGCCCGCGCCTGTTCGGCCAGACGCGCGACATTGCGCCCGCCGGTCAGCGCCACGGTCCGGTAACGCGCCGCGCCGCCCTGCCGCATCAGTAGATCGAATGTGCTTTCACCAATGGAGCCGGTCGATCCGAAGACGGAAATGCTGCGCATGTCTTCAGAACCTGACGACCGGAACCGGCGTCAATTGCGCCACGAGAAGCATGAAAAGTGCCGCCCCCAGAAGCCCGTCGAACCGGTCCATCAGGCCGCCATGGCCGGGAATGAGGTTGGAACTGTCCTTGACCCCCGCCCGCCGCTTGATCGCACTTTCGGCGATGTCGCCCATCTGCGAGGCGAAGGCCAGAACCGAGGAGATCCAGAGAAGGTCGATCCCGGCCGTGGAAATCTTGAGGAACACGAGGCCCACCAGCGCCGCAGAGATCCAGCCGGCGACGGTCCCAGACCAGGTCTTCTTCGGGCTGACCGCTGGCCAGAACTTCGGCCCCCCGATGATCCGGCCCGCGAAATAGCCGGCGATGTCGGTGATGACGACCACAAGCACCAGCCACAGGAGCCAGAGCATCCCGTAGCCCTCGCGGAAGGCGACAAGGCCGTAGCTCGCCAGCATGATCATAACGGCATAGACCGTCGCCTCGATCTTCATCAGCCGGTCCGGGCGGACCGCGATGAGAAGCGGCGGAACCAGAAGCAGCGGTGTCAGGTAGGGATTGCCGGTGAAGAGCACGAGCGCAAGCGCCACCGCTGCGACAACCCCGAAGACCTTCGCCTCCGTGGGCCGCGCCTGATCGGTCATCGCCGCCAGTTCCCAGACCATCAGCCCGGCGCAGACAACCGCCAGCGCCGCGAACCAGATACCGCCCATCCAGACCAGAAAGAGGCCGCCCGCCGCCATCGCCGCGCCCGAGATGATCCGGGGGGCGAGGTCGTCCCATTTGCGCGGCGCGTTCATGCGGTCAGCGCACCGCCGTAACGCCGCTCGCGCCCGCAGAACCGGGCGACGATCGCCTCAAGCTCCTCCGCCGAAAAATCGGGCCAGAGCGTGTCGGTGAATTCATACTCGGCATAGGCCGACTGCCAGAGGAGATAGTTGGAGATCCGCGTCTCGCCGCTGGTGCGGATCACGAGGTCGGGATCGGGCAAATCGTGGGTGTCGAGCCGCGCCTCCAGCGCCACCTCGTCGACCTCGGCCGGGGTAAGCTTGCCAGCGGCCACATCCTCGGCAATCTGCCGCGCGGCGCGCATCAGCTCGTCCCGGCCGCCATAGTTGATTGCCACGGTCAGGTGCAGCCGGTCGTTGTCCTTGGTCCGCTCCTCAATCCCCGCCATCAGCTTCTGGAGCTTCTTGTCGAGCCGGTCGCGGCCGCCGATGAACCTGAGGCGCACGCCCTCGGTCGAAAGTCGTTCCGCCTCGGACTGAATGTAGCGGGCGAAGATGGTCATCAACCCGATGACCTCTTCGGTCGAGCGCTTCCAGTTCTCGGTCGAAAAGGCGTAAAGCGTCAGGTAGCGGATGCCAAGACCGGGCGCGGCCTCGACGATGGAGCGGACACGCTCGGCGCCACGGCGGTGGCCGACAAGGCGCGGCCAGCCGCGTGCGGTGGCCCAGCGGCCATTGCCATCCATGATGATGGCGACGTGGGACGGCATCGTACCCGTGATGTCCTTCGCGGCCATTGGCCCTGCCCTTT
>DJUV01000165.1 GCA_002440625.1 Rhodobacteraceae bacterium UBA6273
TGCACTTGGTCATGTCGATGTCATAGCGCGTGGTCCGGCGGGAGCCATCCTCGCGCGGTTCGGCGTCGATGGTGATGGCTTGGGCCGGGCAGATCGCCTCGCAGAGCTTGCAGGCGATGCAGCGTTCCTCGCCGCTCGGGTAGCGGCGAAGCGCGTGTTCGCCGCGGAAGCGGGGGCTGAGGGCGCCCTTCTCATGCGGATAGTTGATCGTGGCCTTCGGCGCGAAGAAGTACTTCAGCCCAAGCTGGAAGCCCTTCAGGATATCCGCCATCAGGAAGTATTTGACCGCGCGGTTGTAGTCGATGTTCGCCATCAGGCCTTCCCTCCGCGAATGGGGGCTGCGAAGCGGTCGAAGGCCGCAACGATCTCGCGCACGCGGGGCGACGTCACCTCATGCCCCGCCTGTTCGAGGTTGTTGGCCAGGTAATGCGCAAACTCGACCTTGTCGGTCTCGGAGGCGATGGCCAGCATTTCCGCGATCTTGTTGGAATAAGACGACATGTCAGCCCCCCATCGCCCAGCGCGCCCAGAAGCCGCCGAGCACTTCGAATTTCGCCAGGAACGAGATCAGCACGACCCAGCCGATCGACAAAGGCAGGAACACCTTCCAGCCGATCCGCATGAGCTGGTCATAGCGGTAACGCGGCACGATCGCCTTCACCATCGCGAAGATGAAGAAGAAGAACGCGGCCTTGAGCGCCAGCCAGAACACACCATCCGGCAAGCCGGGGATGGGCGAGAGCCAGCCGCCGAAGAAGAGAAGCGAGGTCAGGAAGCACATCAGCGTCACCGCCATGAGTTCCCCGATCATGAAGAGGAGGAAGGGGGTCGAGGAATATTCGACCTGATAGCCCGCGACGAGTTCCGATTCCGCTTCGGGCAGGTCGAAGGGCGGTCGGTTGGTTTCCGCCAGCGCCGAGATGAAGAAGAGGATGACCATCGGGAAATGCGGCAGCCAGTACCAGCCGAGCATCCCGTAGCCGGTATCCTGCGCCCGAACGATGTCGCCGAAGCTCATCGAGCCGGTGGAGATGATGACGCCGATGATGATGAGGCCGAGCGAGACCTCGTAGGAGATCATCTGCGCGGCCGACCGCAACGAGCCGAGGAACGGGTATTTCGAGTTCGAGGCCCAGCCGCCCATGATGACGCCGTAAACCTCAAGCGAGGAGACGGCCATGATGTAGAGGATCGCCACGTTGATGTCGGAGATCACCCAGCCATCGTTGAAGGGGATCACCGCCCAGGCGATCACCGGCAGGATGAAAGAGAGCATCGGCGCGAGGAAGAAGACCGCCTTGTCGGCACCGGCAGGCACGACGATTTCCTTGACGATGTATTTCAGGAAGTCGGCGAAGCTTTGCAGCAGGCCGAAGGGCCCGACGACGTTCGGCCCTTTCCGGATCTGCACTGCCGCCCAGACCTTGCGGTCGGCGTACATCAGGAACGCCAGTGCCACGAGGATGCAGACCGTGACCAGAAGGCACTGCCCGAGGATGAGCAGGAAGGTGCCGAATGGTGTTGCCAGAAATTCCGCCATGACTTGTCCCTCAGCCCGTCCGTCTCATGCCGTTGGTATGCCTTGTTCTTTGCAGTCGTCCACCGTCACTTCCGCGTCGATGGTCTGCATTCCTTTGGGCAGTTCCGGCGAGATGCTGTAAACAGCATCCGCGATCCAAACGCCACCCTCTTCCTTCACGTTGGTGCGCACCTTTCGCGCGAATCCTGCGTCTTTCTGAAGCGCATAGCCTGCGACCATGCAGGTCACATAGGCGTCGATATCCGCCGCCTCGCGTGGGCTGCGCATGCGGATCGCAAAGCCGTAAAGATCGTCGCCCAGCCCGACCGGTTCGGCGCCGAGATAGATCGGCACGCGGGTCGCGTCGGGCTTCGGCGCACGGCCCGTCGCGGCACAGGCCGAAAGCGCCGCCGAGGCGCCTGCGATCACTCCGCCAAGGGCCGCTTTGCGCCACATGCCGCCGTTACTCCGCCGCCAGCCGGTTTTCGCCCCGGGCCTGCGCCATGGCCGAAAGCTCGGCCATCAGCTCAGATGCCCGCGCGATCGGGTTCGTCAGGTAGAAGTCTTTGACCGCATTGACGAAATCAGCCTTGCCCGGCGCCTTGACCTTGAGCGGCGTCCAGGCGTTTTCGGCGACCTCGTCGATGTTGCCAAGGTGAGGATGCGCCTCGATCAGCTTGCGGCGAAGTTGTGCGAGGCTGTCCCAATGTTGGGTCTTTTCCAGTTCCGCCGACAGCGCCCGCAGGATCGCCCAGTTCTCCTTGGCCTCGCCCGGCGCGAAACCGGCGCGCATGGCAAGCTGGGGACGGCCCTCGGTGTTGACGAAAAGCCCGTTCTCTTCGGTATAGGCGGCGGCGGGCAGGATGATGTCGGCGCGATGGGCGCCACGGTCGCCGTGGCTGCCCTGATAGATCACGACCGGCCCCGGGGCGATGTCGATCTCGTCAGCACCGAGGTTGTAGATCACCTCCGCCCCCTCGATCGCCGCCGGCAGCCCGCCCTCGGTCACCGCCCCCACATCCATCGCACCGACCCGCCCGGCGGCGGTGTGGAGGACCAGAAGCCTGCCCTCCGAAGCCTCCGCGATCTTCATCGCATGGGCGAGGACCGCCTCGCCATCCGCCTCGCGGATCGCGCCCTGCCCGACGATGACAAGGCCATTCTGGCCGCGGAACCGGGTGAGGTCCGACTCCGAGACGCGGACCAGCGTCGCCCGGTCGCTGCCCATGTGGGTATGCGGGTAAGTCAGGTCGGCATCCGGGCCGATGAGGCCGATGTTTGCGCCGTTCGCCCAAGCCTTTCGGAGCCTGGCGTTCAGGACCGGCGCCTCAGTACGCGGGTTGGTGCCGATGAGGAGGATCTGCTTCGCCGCGTCGATATCCTCGATCCGCGCGTTGCCGACATAGGCCGAACGGTTGCCCGCCGGCAGCCGCGCACCGTCAACACGGCATTCGACCTTGCCGCCAAGCCCTTCGACCAGCTCCTTCAGGCTGAAGGCCGCCTCGACCGGGGCGAGATCGCCGACAAGGCCCGCGACCTTCTTGCCCTTCATCGCCTTGGCGGCGGCGGCCAGAGCCTCGCCCCATGTGGCTTTCCGCAGACGCCCGCCCTCGCGGATATAGGGCGTATCGAGCCGCTGGCGGCGGAGGCCGTCCCAGATGAAGCGGGTCTTGTCGCTGATCCACTCCTCGTTCACGCCGTCGTTGTTGCGCGGCAGGATGCGCATGACCTCGCGGCCCTTGGTATCGACGCGGATACTAGACCCGAGCGCGTCCATCACGTCGACGGATTCCGTCTTGGTCAGTTCCCAAGGCCGGGCGGTGAAGGCATAGGGCTTCGAGGTCAGCGCGCCAACCGGGCAAAGGTCGATGATATTGCCCTGCAGGTTCGAGGCCAGCGTCTCATTGAGATATGAGGTGATCTCGGAATCCTCGCCCCGGCCGGTCTGGCCCATCTGGGTGATGCCCGCCACTTCGGTCGTGAAGCGGACGCAGCGGGTGCAGGAGATGCAGCGCGTCATGCAGGTCGCGACCAGCGGCCCGAGGTCCAGATCCTCGGACGCCCGCTTCGGCTCGCGGTAGCGACTGAAATCGACGCCGTAGGCCATCGCCTGATCCTGCAGGTCGCATTCGCCGCCCTGATCGCAGATCGGGCA
>DJUV01000255.1 GCA_002440625.1 Rhodobacteraceae bacterium UBA6273
CCGAGGCCGCGCATGGCACGGTCACGCGCCACTACCGCGAACACCAGAAGGGCAAGGCGACCTCGACCAATTCCGTCGCCTCGATCTACGCCTGGACCGGGGGCCTCAAGCACCGCGCCAAGCTGGACAACAACGCCGCCCTTCTTAAGTTTGCCGAGACGCTGGAGAAGGTGACGGTGCAGACCGTCGAGGATGGCCACATGACCAAGGACCTCGCCCTTCTTGTCGGGCCGGACCAGAAGTGGCTGACCACGATGGGCTATCTCGAAAAGGTCGACGAGTATCTGAACAAGGCTCTGGCCTAAGAAGTTTCGCCCCCGATCAAGTCGGGGGCGACCTTGCCCCAGGGCCAGAGAGAACCCTTGATCCGGCCCAATCCCGCCGCAATTTCGGGTCAGCGTGGCGGCCGATGTCGTTGAGCGAACCCTCCCTGCCACTCCTTGACCGCACCCCTGTCGGCGTGCGGCCGGGGTCATTATGGCTGCAGGGCCTGTCGCTTGGCATCCTTCTTGCGCTCGCCTTGCAGGTCTCGGTTCTCATCGCGACGGCAAAAGCGGGCGGGCATGAGTGGATCCAAGGCGATTGGCTCATCAATCTTGCAGGCGGGCCGGTCCGACGCGGCGCTTTCGGCAGCGCGATCCTTGCCTTCAGCGACATCACCGGGCTGTCACCGCTCGACATCGTCATGGCGATGCAGGTCACGCTGGTGGCCGCACTGGTCCTTGGCACCGCCGTTCTTCTGCTGTCGCAACCCTCGGCCAGCATGTCGCTGGCGGCGATGAGTCCGGGCATCTTCGCTCTGGTCTGGACGATTGCCCCACTGGCCGCCGGAAGGAAGGAAATCTTCGGTCTTCTCGCCCTCCTCCTCTTGGCGCTGCCGGGCGGCAAGGCTGGCCGGATGGTCCTGTCGGCGCTGCTCCTTGCCGTTGGCGCCGTCGGGCATGAGGTCAACGTGCTCATCTTCCCGGTTTGGGTGGTTTTTCTCTTTCTTTTTCCCCGGCCCGCCGGCAAGGCCACGCGGATGTTGCTGATTGCCGCCGTTGGCGTGGCGGTCGCCGGTGCGGCGGCCTTTGCCATCAGCCACGCGCGGCTGGCGTCAAGCGAGGCGGTCTGCGCTGCGCTTACCGCGCGGGGGCTTGATCGGTCGCTTCTGTGCAACGGCGCCATTGCCTGGCTGTCGCACCCCGGCAACGGCATGGAAAGCGTCGCGGAGGCACTGGCGAATGTCAGGAACCCCGGCCTGCTTCCGCTCTACTGGCTGTGCTGCGCCCTGCCGCTTCTGCGGCTCTGGCTGGCCGGCAAACCGCCACGCCTTGCGCGACTGGCGCTGGCAGCCGGGATCGGACCGATTTTCCTGCTTTACCCCGTCTCGCTCGACTGGGGCCGCTGGGTCGCGATCCAGACCACCGTGGCCGCGCTCATTCTTCTTGGCCTCGGCGCCCGCGACCGCTTTCAGCCGGTCCGCCCGATCTCTCTGCACGAGCGTCTGCTCTGGCTTGCCAACACCCTGGCCTGGACACCGCATCACGCGATTGGCGTCGCCTTTGGCGGTCTCTTCGCGCTCGCGATCTGATATGCGGCGGAGCGTCGCAGCCGAGGGGCTGGACCTCGGCTGCGGATCACGGCATCTCCCCGCCATGACCGATCCGAAAAAACACAGCCTCATCGAAGACGCCCAAGGCATCGCTTATGGCGCGGGCATGGCGGCCTTTGCCATCACCATCCTGACTCATCTCGGGCTGGTGACGGGGCAGACGGCGGGGCTTGCCGTCCTCATCTCCTACGCGACCGGCTGGGGTTTTGGCCCGGTCTTCTTTGCCGTCAACCTGCCCTTCTACTGGCTGGGGTACAAACGCATCGGCGCTGCCTTCGTCCTCAAGACCTTTGTGGCTGTCGCGCTGATGTCTGGCCTTGTCATGCTCTTCCCCGACTGGGTGAGGTTCGACCGGCTCGATCCTGTCGTCGGCGCGGTGCTTTTCGGCGCCATCTCCGGCTCGGCGCTGCTGGCGCTCTTCCGGCACGGGGCGAGCCTTGGCGGCGTCGGGATCGTGGCGCTATACCTTCAGGACAAGACCGGTTTCCGCGCCGGCTGGACCCAGCTTCTCTTCGACCTTCTGATCTTTGCGCTGGCGCTGACACTTAAGGATGCGACGACAGTGGCAATCTCAGCCCTTGGCGCGCTGATCGTCAACCTGACCATCGCCGTCAATCACCGCCGCGACCGTTACGTCGCGACCTGATTGGCACTGGTCTTTGGGGCGGTTTTCCTCTATCCCGCCGCCAACCTCAGGAATTGGCGGACCCATGGACCTTCGCAATATCGCGATCATCGCGCACGTTGACCACGGCAAGACGACGCTTGTCGACGAACTACTCAAGCAATCCGGCGCGTTCCGGGAAAACCAGCAGGTTTCCGAACGCGCGATGGACAGCAACGATATCGAGCGCGAACGCGGCATCACCATCCTTGCCAAGGCCACCTCGGTCGAATGGCACGGCACCCGGATCAACATCGTCGACACCCCCGGCCACGCCGATTTCGGCGGTGAGGTGGAGCGTATCCTGAACATGGTCGACGGCGTTGTCCTGCTGGTCGATGCCGCCGAAGGGCCGATGCCGCAGACGAAATTCGTGACCTCGAAGGCGCTGGCGCTTGGCCTGCGCCCCATCGTCGTCCTCAACAAGGTCGACAAGCCGGATGCCGAGCCCGACCGCGCGCTGAACGAGGTCTTCGACCTTTTCGCCAACCTTGGCGCCGATGACGACCAGCTCGACTTCCCGCATCTTTACGCCTCGGGCCGCGCCGGCTGGGCGGATACGGACCTCGACGGGCCGAGGAAGGACCTGTCCGCGCTTTTCGACCTCGTCGTGAAGCATGTCCCGGCGCCGCGCCAGATCAAGGATGCCGACAAGCCCTTCCGGATGCTGGCGACGACCCTTTCGGCGGACCCCTTCATCGGCCGCATCCTGACCGGACGGGTCGAATCCGGTACCCTGAAAGTCGGCGAGCAGATCAAAGCGCTGAACCGCAAGGGCGAGCGGCTGGAGCAGTTCCGCGTGACGAAGATCCTCGCCTTCCGCGGCCTTGCCCAGCAATCCATTGACGAAGCCACCGCCGGTGACATCGTTACCATTGCCGGCATGACCAAGGCGACCGTCGCCGATACGCTCTGCGATCTTTCCATCGACGTGCCCTTGCCGGCGCAGCCGATCGACCCGCCGACCATCTCCGTCACCTTCGGCATCAACGACAGCCCGCTGGCGGGCAAGGACGGCAACAAGGTGCAGTCCCGCGTCATCCGCGAACGGCTGATGAAAGAGGCGGAATCGAACGTCGCCATCAAGGTCGAGGATACGCCGGGCGGCGATGCATTCGTCGTCTCGGGCCGGGGCGAATTGCAGATGGGCGTTCTGATCGAGAACATGCGCCGCGAGGGGTTCGAGCTTTCGATCTCCCGTCCGCGCGTGATCTTCCGCGATGAAGACGGCCAGCGCATGGAGCCGATCGAAGAGGTCATCGTCGA
>DJUV01000234.1 GCA_002440625.1 Rhodobacteraceae bacterium UBA6273
TTAGATGTTATCTGGACAGGCAAGGATTTTCTTGGCGCCAAGGGTAGCGATAGTCCATAGGAGGGACCCCGCCGTCCGCACTGCGCGGATCAAAGCGCTGGCGGTGCGGACGGCGGGGAGGTCCCTGTGGTCTATCGCGATTGTCGCGCATCTCCAATTCATCTGTTTATGCTTGACTGTCCTTAGGTGTTTAGTCCCGGCATCTGGTGGATCGGGTCGAGGATGAATCGATCTGGTTCTGATGTCCAGATTCTGCAGATGTATTCGTAGGGCGTGAGCCCGCTGAGCGTCTTTAGTCGGCGTGCGAAGTTGTAAGCTGCCAGGAAGTCCGCGAGGTGCGTGCGCAGCTGCCCGTGGTCATCGTAGTGGTATCGCTTTACGGTTGCGTCCTTGATCGTGCGGTTCATCCGCTCGACCTGGCCGTTCGTCCACGGATGGTTCGGTTGGGTCAGGCGGTGCTCGATGCCGTTGGCCTCGCAGATCATGTCGAAGCGCATCGGCCGGGAGTAGATGGTGTTCCGGTTCCGCGGCTGCTCTGCGAACTGGATGCCGTAGCATGTTGGGAATGACGCGCGGTTGAAGGTTACGGCCGCCTGCGCAGCCTCCAAAATTGCGCAGCAGGCGGCCATAACCGGGTCTCGGGTCTCTATGGTGGTTTTGCGAACCACACCACAGAGGAGACCGGCTATGGCCAAGGTTGAGCATACTTCGGATGCCCGTGTTCTGGTAGGCATCGACATTTCCAAGCACCGGCACGAGGTGCTGATTGCCGCTCCGGGCAAGACGCGGCGACGGCGCCTGACGATCACCAACAGCACCGATGACTTCATGCGCCTGATCGCGATCTTGCGGGAATACGGCCTGCCTGTCCGGATCGGCTTTGAAGCGACTGGCAACTATCATCGGGTGCTGATGTATCATCTTTGCGTCGCCGGGTTCGATCTGAAGCTGGTGTCGTCGGTCGCCCTGGCCCGCACGCGGGAGGCCCTACACAACAGCTGGGACAAGAACGATCCGAAGGATGCCCAAGTCATCCTGCACATGCCGCAGATCGGCGCGGTGCAGATCTTTCAGGACCCGATGGTGGCCGGCACGAATGACATTCAGGAACTGTCCAAGACCCATGATGCCGTGTCGCGGTCCAAGGCCGAGCTGTGGCACCGGATCCTGACACATTACCTGCCGCTCTACTTTCCAGAAGCCGATCGTTTCCATCGCAGCTCGCGCACCGATTGGTTCCTGGCTTTCCTCGAGATGTTCCCCTCTCCGCACATGATATCGGCCCTGACCAAGGAGGAATTTACCAAGGCGGCATGGGAAGTGGTCGGACGTAAAGTCGAGAAGACCCTCATGTTGTCAGATATTTACGAAACAGCAAAGGCATCTGCCTGTTTACCTGTCGCGCCGGACTCAGATGCCATCCGCATGTTTCGCATGATGCTGGCCGAGGGCAGAAGCCTGATCCGGCAACGCAATACCATCGAAGATCGGGCGGTCGAACTGCTGGGTGGCCGGGCCGATTATCAACTGCTGCGCACCATCCCCGGCATCGGGCCGATCAATGCTTTGACCATTCTGGCCGAGACCGGCGACCTGTGCCGTTTCCACCATCACCGTCAGTTTCTGAAGTTTTGCGGCATGGATCTGGCCACCGTCCAGTCCGGCATGTTCCGCGGCCGCAGCAAGATCTCCAAATATGGCAACGCTCGCCTGCGCCGCACATTGTGGCTTGCAGGGCAGACGGCGGTCCTGAAGAAAGCGAACAGCTTCCGGGACAAATTCGAGCGTTACATCGCTCAAGATCGCCATAACCCGGATTTGCGCCGGAAGGCCTATACTGCCATCGCCGCAAAGATGGCACGCACTATTCACGCCGTGATCAAATCCGGCGAACCCTATCGTCCCTTTTTCGAGGGGACGAGCCCAGGCGGAAGGACCTCTCTCTCAAAGGGCCGTGGAGGCGCATGACGCGACCTCGTAGATAATGTTCGGGCCTTCCGCTTGGGATTTAGGATCTCGTTTTAAGGACGGTGAGGGCGGCAACCAGGCCGACCCTGTATTTGCTATGGAAGAGACCACTTCTTGACGGCGGAGCCCGCCTGGGCAACAGTTCAACAGGTATCCGGTCGCTCGGATGCCCCGTGATCTGACGCCCTAAACCGCGTTTTGTTCCCGAGCTAGGACGTTATCCGTCAGAACCGTGTGGACCTGATAGGGCACGGCCTCGAGCATGTGCTGCAGGAACTCCTAGGCTGTCCTTCTGTCAGCAGTTGCAACGAGTTGAGCAACGACGAACTTAGAGGTCCGGTCGATGCCGACGAACAGGTAGAGCTTGCCCTCGGCGGTCTGCACCTCGGCAATGTCGATATGGAAGAAGCCGATGGGATAGCGTTTGAACTTCTGTCGCTTGGGCTTGTCCCCTTCGACATCTGGCAAGCGCGAGATGCCGTGCCGCTGCAGGCACCGATGCAGCGCAGACCGGGTCAGGTGCGGGATCGAGGGCTGAAGGGCATAGAGGCAGTCATCCAGTGGCAGAAGAGTATGGCGCCGGAACGCGACGACCGCCGCTTCCTCGTCCTCGGTCAGGACCGTCGAGCGCGGTTCCTTCGGTCCGGTCTTCATATCCTCGACCGATGCCCGCTTCCGCCACTTCGCCACCGTCTTCGGATTAATCCCCAGCTCCCGGCTCAACTGCGCGAGCGAAGCTTGCGATCGCTGTATTGCTGCTCTGACGGCGTGCGTGGTCGTGGCGCTCCCGTGACGAACCTGTCCCATGCTGCTTCCTTCCATTCCTGCGAAAGGATCGCACCATCAAACCCTGGGATCAAACACCGGGCCATTACTCATCTGCCAATTTTCCGTCGCGCAGATGGATAAGCCGATCGAAGCGGTCGAAGATTTTCTCGTCATGGGTCACGGTCAGGATGCAGGCTTCCTGCTCGGCGGCAAGCTTTCGCAGCAGGTCCATGACCAGTTGTGCGCGTTTGCTGTCCAGGGCAGCGGTCGGCTCGTCCGCAAGGATGATCCGCGGGCGGTTCGCCAGCGCGCGTGCGATGGCAACCCGCTGTGCCTCGCCCCCTGACAGTAGCGCGGGCTTGACCGGGGCGCGGTGGCCGACCTCGAGATAATCGAGAAGCTCTTTTGCCCGCTCCTTTCCCTTTTCGGGCGCCCAACCGGCAAGATCGAGGACGAGGGATACATTTTCTGCCGCCGTCAGAAAAGGCAGCAGGTTGTGGGCCTGAAAGATGAAGCCGATCTTGTCGAGCCGCAGGCGGCGCAAGTCGCTGCGCAGCCATTTGCCGTCAAAGACCGGATCACCGTCCAGCACCACCCGGCCCGAGGACGGGTCAAGGATGCAGCCGATGATGTTCAAAAGCGTCGTCTTGCCAGACCCCGAGGGCCCCAAGAGTGCGATCACCTCGCCTGCGCGCACCTGCAGATCAACCTGACGCAGCGCATCGACGCGGGTCTCGCCGTCGCCATAGTGCTTGGCCACGGCCTGCACATCGACCAGAATATCACCGATTGCCATGACTTAACCCCCCAAGGCGGTGGCGGGGTCCACCTTCATTGCCGCGCGCACGCCAAGGCCACTGGCGGCCAGGCAGACCACAACGATGATCCCGGCCAGAACGGCCACGTTGAACGGCTCCAGCACGACACGGCGCGGAAAGACATCTTTGACCAGCAGGATCAGGATCAGACCGATGCCCCAACCTGCGGTCCCAAGGATAAGCGACTGCTGCACGATCAGCCCGATGATGGTACGGTCGGGGGCGCCAATCAGCTTAAGCGTCGCGATCTGCTTCAGCTTTTCCATTGTCATGGTGTAGATGATCAGCGCGATCACCACGGCCGACACCGCCAGCAGGATACCCAGAAACAGCCCGATCTGACGCCGCGCCTTGTCCACGACCGAGGCCAGGAGGATATTTTCCTGCTCGATCTGGCTAAGGGCCGCCAGATGCTTCCACTGACGCAGGGTTGCGGTCAGCAGATCGACATCCGCGCCGGGGGTGATGCGTACGATGACCGCCGCGACCGAGGCCGACTTGACCGCCCCAGCTCCGCGCGCGGCCTGCACCCGTTGGTCGGCTGGGGCAAGCTCCGTTTGCAGAACCATTGCATCGTCCAGCGTCATGTAGACTGCGGGATCGCCGCCCGAGTTCATCGCCCCTTCGACCAGGCCGACAACGGTGAAGCGGTTGCGGCCAAGTCGGATGGTATCGCCGAGCACAAGGCCGGTCTTGCGGTCGGCTACCAGTTCGAAATGGCTGGTGCCGATGCCCCGCCCTTCGGCGATGACCTTCGGGCCACCCGGTCGTCCCGGTTCGTATCCGATGACATAAAGCCGCAAGGCGCGGTCAAGGAACGGGGCCTCGATGGTCTGGTAATTGATGGCCCCTGCCTCGGCCACGCCGGGCATGCGGGCCACGGTATCGCGGCTGTCGGCGGGGATCGAGGAGGCTTCTGCAAAAGGCCCCTTGGTGCCCGCTTCAACCACCCAGACATCCGCTGCGGGGGCCTCGACCACCGCCAGCGCATCGGCCACAAGGCCGTTGTAGATGCCGATCATCGCCAGAACGACCGTCATCAGAAGGCCAAGGCCAAAGCAGGTCAGCACAAAGCGGAACAGGCCATGCCGGATGTCTTTCAGCGCCAGATTCATGGCGCGTCCCCAATCCGTGCCAGCCTGCCATCGTCGGCACCCTTCGGTGGCATGGCGACAATCGCGGCACCGTCGGGCAGGCCGCCTGTCACCTCGACCCGGCCCTTGTCATCACGCGCTCCAAATGTCAGCGTGGTGCGCTGCAACCGACCATCCTGCACGATCCAGACCGTGCCACGAAATCCGTCAAAGCCGGTGATTGCCACCTCCGGCACCATCAGGGCGCTATCACGCGTACCGGTCAGAATGCGCACCTCGGCCTGTTCGCCTAGGAACATTGCTGCGGGGCAATCGGTGCATGTCAACCAGACCCGGCGCTCTTCGTTCACGCGATCACTTTCAAGGCCGATCCGAGCGACGGTGCCGTGAAACTCGGCAGAGGGCTGCGACCGCAGGCGGATGAGCCCCTCTTGTCCAAGCGCAAGTTGGCCTGCCCGCTCTTCGTCGATAAAGGCCTGAATCCAAACCGTTGCCGGATCAATCAGAGTGAAGATCGGATCCCCGGATTTGACCACTGTGCCTGGCTCGACATGGCGGGCAACAACAACCGCATCATAGGGTGCGACCAGCCGGTGATGGGCCAGCAAGGTCAGTTCCAACTGCAATGCCGCCTCCGCATCTGCGCCCTGCGCGCGGATCACGGCCAGATCGGCCTCGGCCAAGGCCAGTTCGGCCCGCGCCACATCCTCGTCGCGCTGTGCCTCCTCGGCTCGCTGGATAGAGGCGACGTCCTGCCGCGCAAGTTCCTTCTGTCGATCGTTCGCGGCAATGCGCTGTGCCAGAACTGCCTGCGCCCTCGCCACTGCGGCATCGGCCTTGGCCTGACCGGCGGCATTTGCCGCAACCGCTGCCTGCGCGCGCGCAACGCGCGCTTTCTGCTCAGCCGGATGCAAGGCGGCCAGTTCCTGTCCGGCCTTGACCGCGTCACCTGCATCTGCCGATACCGACACCAATGCCGCGCCAACTTCGAACCCGACGCGCGACAAAACCCGGGCCTCGACGGAACCCAAACCGTAAAGGCGCAAGGGCACCCCGGCTTCAGCCGCGACAACCGTCACGGTCAGGGGCCGTTCGGTCAGAAACCAACCACCTGCCGCCAAACCAGCCAGCACAACCGCGCCGAGCATCCACAACTTGCGCATGGCTCAGCCCTCGGCCCGGCGCATGCGGTTGATCAGGCCATCCTTCAGAACGAAGTGGTGATACAGCGCGCCGACAACATGCAGTGCAACCAGTACCAGCAGGACGATCTTCAGCGCGTTGTGCCCTTGCGCCGCCAGATCAACCCCGCCGAACCAGGCTATCGACCCGCTAAGCGGCATCAGGATCATCAACGCGTAAAGGCCGACATGCGTGGCCTTTGCCAAGGCGCGCTGAGCGGCATTGTCGCCGACCATGACGGGAGAGCCGCGCCGCGCCCGGATCGACAACCGCCACAGCGCGAACAGCATGACCAGCGCCCCGCCTGCGACATGACCCAGAACCAGCGGATTGAAGGTGGTTTCCAGACCTTTCGTCGTCGCGTCCCATGCGGCAGCAATGGCATCCTTGAACAGGTATTGCTGCACGATCAGCAGGGCCGCGCCCCAGTGCAATGCGATCTGAAGACGGGTGTATCCTTTGGGGCTTGGCATGGCGGTCCTTTCGGTCTGGCGAATCAGCTTGCTTGGCTTGCAGATTATGTTAGTAATTACTTACTTACAAGAGGTGCCCCATGTTGCGTCGCAAATCCGCCGAGGATCGCAAGACAGAAATCGTTGCTGCTGTTCTTGACTTGGCCGACCGCATCGGCCCTGACCGATTGACTACCAACGACATCGCGCAAGCGGTCGGCGTCACCCAGGCCGCGATCTTTCGGCATTTCCCGACAAAGGCCGAACTTTGGACCGCCGTCGGGGACGCCATCGCAGATCGGCTTGAAGCTGCCTGGAAGCAAGCCGTGGACAGCAACCCAAGCCCGCAGGCAAGGTTGCGAGCGCTGATTGCTGCGCAGTTGCAGCAGATCGGGGAAACCCCCGCGCTTCCGGCCATTTTGCATTCCCGCGAATTGAACGTGGACAATGCCGCCCTGCGCGACCGGTTTCGTGGGGTTCTGATGCAGTATCAGGCGCATCTGGTGGCAAACCTGCAGGCCATGGCCGAAGCCAGGATGATGGGGGCGGGAGTTCAGCCAAAGGATGCCGCCGTTCTTCTGACCTCGCTTGTTCAGGGCATTGCCATCCGGTGGAGCCTTGGCTCGCGCAGCTTTGACATCGTGCCCGAGGGGATGCGCCTGCTTGAGGTGCAACTTGTTCTGTTTGCCTGCAAGGAGATGCAGACATGAAAACGCATCACATCGCCGGTGTAGGGGCCATAGCCTTTGGGTTGTTGACGCTGATATCGGGCGGATCGGCCCTGTTCGGCGTGGTTGACATGGGGGCCGTCGTGCCCTTTGTCTTGTGGTTCAACTTCCTCGCAGGCTTCGCCTATGTCATTGGCGGCCGACTTCTGATGATCGGGCATCGGCTTGCGTTGCCCGTGGCGCTGACCATCCTGATCGCGACCGCAACCGTCTTTGCAGCGTTCGGCTGGCGGGTTTTCGCAGGAGATGCCTTCGAGGCGCGCACTGTCGGCGCGATGACGTTTCGGACAGCTTTCTGGGTAGTGATGGTCTGGGCTTCCGTGCGAAGATCATGACACTTGGTATGAGTTTGCTATAGCGCGCGGTTTGGCCGACGTAATCCGATGTCAACATAGCTTGTTTGTTGTTCGCTCACTGCTATGGGTCGGCTTCTTCACCCAGATCCTTCAACAGACGTTCGATGCGCGATGCTGTGCTCTGATGTCGTTCGACCTCTTTAGACCATCCCCGCTCGCGCGCATCTTCAGCAAGTACTAACTCGAGTTTTCTCCGCTCTTGCAGCCGACCAGCGTAAGCTTTGGTCGTGACGAACTTGGCGCAGCTGAGATACAGGTCGCATTCGCAAGGTCCCTCCGACGGAAGGCGTAGACAATGGCCAAGTTCGAGCTCAGTCTTGATGAAGTTCGACTTAAGCCAGTCGATCGCAGCGCATGACAGCTTTCCTGCGCGGATCGCTTTTGCGCCCGGCCCGGCAATCATTTCGCCGGGTCCCAGAACGCTGCGGTAGTCGCGCAGCACTTCGGCGTCGCTGATCCGTGCGTAGACCATGGACATGTGCGGCGTCTGATGCCCCAAGACGCTCATGATCGTGTGCAACTTGGCACCTCGTTCGGCGAGTTGCGTGCCCACAGTGTGCCGAAACCGATGGCTGGTAACTATCGGCTTTCCATCTTGATCGACTAGCCCGGCGAGTCTGCACATCTGATTCAGGGGGTATTGTAGCAAATAGTCTGCCGACATCCGCCCGCTGCGGCGAAAGAAGACATAGCGGACCAAGTCGCCAGTCTTGTCATCCCGGATCGGACGGTCGTTGGCTTCGAGCCGTCGCTGGATGACTTCGCGCAATACCCTTGCGGCGTCGTCATGCAAAGGCACGAGGCGTTCCCGCATAGTCTTTCCAGCGTGTATCCGCAGTCGGAAGGTCCCGTCGGGATACTGATCCAGGCAGTCCAAGCGGAGCCGAATGACCTCTCCCCGCCGCGCGCCAGACCAGCGGGCGATCAGGAGCGCTGCCTTCTGAAACTCACACTCGAGGCTCGGCAGCTGCGCCATAAGGCGCGACAGCTGGTCCTCTGGAATAAACCTTGGCACGCGGTGTGCCAACTTCGGCAGATCGTTCGGATCAAGAATGGGTCGGGTCGGAAAATTGGGCCAATCCCATGCCGCGCCATCAGACAGGAACTTGGCAACTGTGCCCGCCCTTGCTCGACGAGCGTTTATGGACAGTGGCGCGCCGGTGCGTGTTGCAATGTCGAACTGAAGGTGGCGAAGGTAATCGTTGAAAAGCTCAGGATTGATATCAGCAAAGTTCAAAATGCTGGGCTGCCGGGTAGACAAGTAAGTCACAAAATGCCTCATCGAAACGGCCATGTGATCTACCGTCGGGCGAGCAAGACTGACCCGCTTTCTCTCAAGCCACCGGTTTGCCCATTCCTGCAGGTCTGGCCTCGGCGAAGCGATCGGCTTGCGCTTGTCTTGGATAATCTGAGGTCGGATGACATCGTTCCCGTTTTGGAAGAGGAGCAGTTGCAGAACGCGGGTTTTAACCCGCCAGCTGCGCTGAAAGCCTGCCGGGAAGCTTTCTTTCTCGTTTCGGAAGATATGAGTGTCATGCCGTGCGGCGAAGGCGTCGACACCTGCGATCATTTCGTCGAGGTGATGCTGGCAAAGATCGCCGAAAGAGCGAACACCCGTGTGCATCGCAAGGCGTGGCAAAACCACGCGGAGCGCTGCTTGCACGCCGGTTGCGGAATAGCCAATCTTCGCACTGTCCGCGACCAATGCGTCGAGCCCCTCATAGGCGTTCAATGGCTCCATCGTCTCCGCCACACGCATGTTCCCGACTGCGAACAGGAAATCGTAGTCCAAGCGGATTCGGTCGGTCATGGCTGCGTAATAGAGATAGCTGCGTGCCCTAAAGCTGACCGGATAAGTCGGGTGGGCCTGCTTGTCACCATTTAGGCAGCCAATTCTGATGGGCAGGGGAGCAGCGAACCAATCCCTGATATCCGGCCACCGCTCAATAAACGTGGATCGGTATATCAGCCGCTTGCGGCGAAAACTTTCAGCCATCGGGATGCGCGCCAGAAATGCCGCATAGTCAGCTTCGTCTGCGTGCTCAAATATGACAGGGCGGTCGGCGTCCGATTTTGGCGATGCATGGGTCACAGACCCTCTCCGTCCGTTGTTTGTGAAGGACGGTCCAGCCCCAAGGCGTGTCGATACTCGGCGACCACCACGGCGTCGGAAACCCTTGTGTAAATTCTGGTCGATTCCGGCGAGGCATGACCCAATCGCTTCTGTAGTGTCAGTTCTCGCATCCCTGCCTCCCACATGCGCGTCGCATGGGTGTGGCGAAGGGCGTGCGGTGTCATCCACGGCTCACGGATCTCGGCGCGCTCACATGCGCGAGCGAAAAGTCGCGCCAGCGAAGAATAGGACAGCGGTTCTTGACGGTTTACGCCTGTGCCGCCGAGCAGGAACACGAAAGGAGCGTCAGCATCACCCGGCCGTTCGTGCATGACGTATGTGTTCAGCGTTTCCAGTGTCTCGCCATCATGCAAATCGACTACGCGCTCGACGCGAGACTTTGATCGCGCGCCCTTTGGATGATCATCGCGGCAGCGCACAAAGATGCGTCTGCGCCCGTAGCCTATATCGGTGAGATGCAACCCGAGAACTTCTCCGGGGCGCAGGCCTCCGTTCAGCATCAGTAATACTAGGCTGCGATCTCGGAGATTGCGCGTGGCGGCCAATAGGCCTTCGACCTGTTGCTGACTCATCGGTCTTGGAAGCCGCTGCATGGTCTTGAGGCGCAATTCTCTGACCTCAGACCTCTGCCGTGAAATCCCTGTCAGAAACGGCCTGTGCCTGTCGCTCACCCGCCAGGATGTTTGATCTTGTTTCTTCACGATCGGGTTTGCCCCGCTGAACGCTCCGGTGAAAATCGCCCAACGATAGAAGGCGTCGACCGCCACAAGGGCGCGATTGATCGTGGCGGCCGACAGTCCTTTTGCAACGGGCGCCCCCTCACTCACCACAAGTCTGATCGAAGTGCTCCGGCGCTTGCGGTTAGCGGGCACTGATCGAAGGTGCCCCAGGAAGGCGACGGAGAGTTCAGGGGGGGGTGTTTGCATTTGGCGGATGCAGTCGGTGCCTGCTGCACATGCAGCGCACAGGCATTTTCCGACGTCGGTAGTTCTTTTGTGGCTTCACGGCCCTGGTGTTTCGACAATTCTTTGCCAAGCGAACATCGGCGCGGCTGTGAGTGGGGCAGGGGGACCAGGGTACACGCCTTGCCGTCAGCTTCTCACCGAATTGGTCGGGGGAGGTTGAGACCGCAGCCCAGATCGACCGGCATCTTGGCCCAATCGCGGCCAAGTCGTTCGAGGATCGTCTGTTGCTCTGCCCTCGGTGGGCAGACCAGAACTCAAGGGGGAGCGGTTGCCGCGAGGCAGGAGGGCAGGGGAAACGCACGCAGGCCTGACGGGCTGAGTTGTTTCTCATCGCCTGTGGTGCCAGCCCTGTCTCTCCTTCCGGGCCTTCAGGGTCGCCTTGATCTCCTCTTCGGTCTCTCTCAGCCCGCGTCCAAACGGCCTCTGGTGATGGGCTGATCTGCCCGAAGGACGTCTTCGCCTCGACCGCTTCGGCGCAACAGCGTCGTCACAACTTTCTTCCCCTGTCGGTGCGGGCACCGTCATTCCTCGCGCGGCAAGAAAGTTCCTCCTGTGCTGTCAGGGCCCCAAGGGGCTGCGCCAGCGGTCGCCTCCGGGCTCTTCGATCGCCATCGAGGCCGCAAGGACGCGGGCCCGAAACAGAGCAAAACGGAGAAAGATCATGGCGACCATCGGCACCTTCAAGAAGACCGGCACCGAATACACCGGCGAAATCTTCACCCTCAGCCTGCAGGCCAAGGGCGTGCGCCTCGTCCCGACCTCGGGTGCCTCGGGCGAGAACGCCCCCACCCACCGGGTCCTGGTCGGCCGCGCCGAGATCGGCGCCGCCTGGACGAAGACCTCGAACGAGGGCCGTGCATACCTGGGCCTGAAGCTGGACGATCCGAGCTTCGCCGCCCCGATCTACGCCAACCTCTTCGATGACGAAGACGGCGAGGGCGCAAGCCTGATCTGGTCCCGCCCCAACACCCGCCGTGGCGACTGATCGCCAAAGCAAAAGGCCCCGGTCGACAGACCGGGGCCGAAGGCTTCTTGTTCGTTCTGACACTCTCAAACAACACTTTGGGCGGAAGGCAGGCTCTAAATGGCGCAGGCGATGAACCGCAGCATGTACGAAGCCGGACCTTCAAGGGACCAGTGAAAGATCCAATATTGGAGCTTCGACTACGAAGGCGATAGCCCAAAGGCCTGATCGATCGGGTTGACTGGTTCGCGTGCTTCGGACACCGAACACCTCGCGCGCGGCGTATTCATAGGAAAAAGCCAGGGCGGAAAAGGCAACCTCTCCATGCACATCTCGCAGAACCAATGGAACTTCCACAAGATCGGCAATCCCGCGCACCAGTACCCGCGAAGCCGTTGAAAAGACAGACATCGCCTCGATCCGGTCCCCGGAGTCATGGTTGCCTGAGATCATCACGACAGCTGCTTCGGTCTCGTCTGCGACGCGTTTTAGAAAACGATTGAACTGCCGGATCGCCGAACTAGGGGGCGAGGCCCGATCGAAAACATCGCCCGCAATCACGAGGACTTCCACCTGCTCGGCCACAAGCGCCTCAACGATCTGGCCCAGGACAACCTCGTGATCCTCTTCAAGGCTAAGTCCGAAGAACTGCCGGCCCAAATGAAGATCTGCGGTGTGAAGGATTCGCATCCAATATATCCATTTTCTAGACGTATAGTTACTGTATGGACTTCGCGCGGTGAGTCAAGTAGTCTTCGAAATATGAGCTTCGCTGACCTCAAGCACGCGCAACGCGAACGGATCCTCTTCTTGGATCAATGCCTTACCTGGAGAGGTCAGGCGAACCGCAGGGACTTGATACAGCGCTTCGGTATCTCGACAGCACAGGCAGCTGTCGACTTTCGAACCTATCTTTCGCTGACGCAGACCCCACCGGTGTATGACGCCACCGAGAAAACCTACTTCTCGAGCGGTTGCCACAGAGCACTGTCTGATGTCGGCCCCGAACAGGTCTTTGACATGCTTGGTGACGCGACTGCCTCCCTTGGCGCGAGTATACCGCTGCCCAATCGCGTGATGGATTCAGCCGTTATCGCGCAGCTCTATCGCGCGATGAGACGCGAACAAGATATTCAAGTCACCTACACTTCGATGAGTAGCGGCCTCTCCGAGCCGCAGTGGATCAGCCCGGTGCGCTTTCATTTCGACGGAGAAGCCATTCACCTTCGGGCTTGGAGCCATAAACATGAGGCGTATCGCGACTACCTTCCGATCCGAATGTTGAAACAAGACGCTATCACAACACGGGATAGATCTTCTCCGCTGCCATTCGACCTAGACTGGCACAGACTTGTGCGCTTGTGGATACGTCCGCGTTCAGACCTCTCGGACGCGCAGGCGCGTGTTGTCCGATTGGAATATGGCTTTCAGGACAGATCTCACATTATGGTCGAAACTCGGAAGGCATTAGTGTTCTATGTCATCAGGCGATGGCGTCTCAATGAGGAAAAAGCACGGCTCGAGTTGGAAAAAACTGAAGAATTGGACGCCTGAAACCGCCTTGCAAGAAAGAGGTGCAATGAGGGCTTGCTGCATCGACCTTCATTGTATGCGGCAGTTAGTGCTTCAAATCTCTAAGACCTTGATCTGCGAAGCCGGGCACCTCCCGGCGTGACGCCGGGACCGCGCTCTGGTCCTTCGGACTGGAGCCTGCCGGGGCAGTCTCCCCCCATTCGGGCGACGATCCTTGGGCCGCGAAGAGGGAGAGGGGTGCCGGGGCGGGTCAGGTCCGGCGGGTGAGAGAGAGCGCTGATCGGGCCTGACCCGTTCCCGCTCTCTTGAGGATTTCCCGATGAACGACCTTTCCCCGGCGACCATGGCGCAAGCGTCGGTCGCCCCGGCTTCTGTCATCCTGACCGCGGCTGAAATGCTGCTGCCCTTGCTCGAACGCGGGCAGCGCGTCGACGCCGCCATGCTGCGCACGGCCATGGAAAACGCCTTCGGCGCTTCTGATGCCTCCGGCCTCTGGGACTGGAAGACGGCGTACGAGGCCTGCGAGGCCGCGACCGTCCTGTTCCTGCGGAAATACGGCCGCGCCATCTTTCGCCAGTCGGGTACGCCCACGGCGCGACTAGCCGCCCTGTCGAAGATCGCGGGCCTTCTGCCCAGTCACACGCGCCGGTCTGAGGAAAGCCAGAAGCTGCAACAATTTTCCACGCCGGTTCCGCTTGGGCTTGCCGCGCTGACGGCAGCAGCGATCACACCCGACGACGTTGTGCTGGAGCCATCAGCCGGAACCGGCCTTCTCGCCATCCTTGCCGAAATCTCCGGCGGGCGCCTGATCCTCAATGAACTTGCCGACACCCGGGCTGACCTCATCTCCTCCCTCTTCCCGGCCCGTTCTGTCACCCGCTTCGACGCGGCACAGATCCATGACCATCTGGATCCCGGCGCGGTACCCTCCGTCGTCCTGATGAACCCGCCCTTCTCCGCGATGGCGAATGTCACCGGTAAAGTTCAGGACGCCGCGTTCCGACACATCGCTTCAGCGCTGGCGCGGCTTGCCCCGGGCGGGCGGCTTGCGACGATCACCGGCGCGGGGTTGGGCCCCGACATGCCCGTCTGGCGCGATGCCTTCGTCCGGCTGCAGGAACGCGGGACCGTCGTGTTTTCGGCTGCGATCGACGGTTCGGTCTATGCAAGGCATGGCACGACGTTTCCGACGCGGCTGACCGTGATCGACAAGATTCCTGCCGCCGACCCTTCTCTGTTCCCGGCCTCGCCCGGCATGGCGCCAGATGTCGCGACCCTGCTCGGCTGGATCGCCGACCATGTGCCACCGCGCCTGTCGGTGGATTTGCCGAAGCCGCCGTCGCCACCCTCTGCGGCGCGCTCAGTCCGAGGCTATCTCGCTCGTGCAAGCGCGGCCGCGGCAATACGCAAACCCACCGTCGCGCTGGCGGCCCTCGAGCTCGCTTACGAGGCCGTCGATGCAATGCCGGCCGATGCCGCCCGTTTGTCGGATGCCATTTATGAAGAATACGGCCTGCAATCGATCCGGATTCCCGGCGCGGTCCCGCATCCGACCAAGCTGGTACAATCCTCCGCCATGGCCTCGGTCGCGCCGCCGCGCCCGACCTATCGGCCGATGCTGCCTGCCGATATTTGTGGCCGGCTTTCCGATGCCCAGCTTGAGACGGTGATCTACGCCGGTGAGGCCCATTCCGACCACCTCGCCGGAAGCTGGACCGTGGACGTGACCTTCGACACCGTCAGCGCAGCGGCCGACGGCACTTCAGGTTCGGTCCGCTTCCGCCGCGGCTTCATGCTTGGGGATGGCACCGGGGCAGGGAAGGGCCGCCAGTCCGCCGGGATCATCCTCGACAACTGGCTGCGCGGTCGGCGCAAGGCGGTCTGGATCTCGAAATCCGACAAGCTGATCGAGGACGCGCAGCGCGACTGGTCGGCGCTTGGCCAGGAACGGCTCCTTGTGACGCCGCTGTCGCGCTTCGCCCAAGGCAAGCCGATCACGCTGTCGGAAGGCATTCTCTTCAGCACCTATGCAACACTGCGCTCGGATGATCGCGGCGAGAAGGTCTCACGCGTCCGCCAGATCGTGGACTGGCTCGGCCACGACTTCGATGGCGTCATCATTTTCGATGAAAGCCACGCCATGCAAAATGCGGGCGGCGGCAAGGGCGAGCGTGGCGATAATGAGCCCTCGCAGCAGGGCAGGGCGGGCCTGCGCTTGCAGCACGCTTTGCCGGATGCCCGCGTGGTCTATGTCTCGGCCACAGGGGCCACAACTGTGCATAATCTCGCGTATGCGCAGCGGCTCGGCCTCTGGGGTGGCGAGGATTTCCCTTTCGCGACCCGGGCCGAATTCGTCGAGGCCATCGAGGCCGGGGGCGTTGCGGCCATGGAAGTGCTGGCGCGCGATCTCCGAGCCCTCGGCCTCTATACCGCGCGATCGCTCTCCTACGACGGTGTCGAATACGAGCTTGTCGAGCATCAGCTGACCGAGGAGCAGCGCCGCATCTATGATGCTTACGCGGGTGCCTTCGCGGTGATCCACAACAACCTTGATGCGGCGATGGAGGCGGCCAACATCACTGGGTCGGACGGCACGCTGAACCGCCAGGCCAAGTCGGCAGCACGCTCGGCCTTTGAATCCGCTAAGCAGCGCTTCTTTGGCCACTTGCTGACCTCGATGAAAACTCCGACCCTAATCCGCTCCATCACCGCCGATCTGGACGCGGGCCATGCCGCCGTCATCCAGATCGTCTCAACCGGCGAGGCATTGATGGAACGGCGCCTCGCCGAAATCCCGACCGACGAATGGAATGACCTGACGATGGATGTCACTCCGAGGGAGTACGTAGGTTCGTACCTCCAGCATTCCTTTCCGGTGCAACTTTATGAGCCCTTCACCGATGGCGAGGGCAACCTGACATCGCGTCCGGTGTTCCGCGATGGCCAGCCTGTTGAATGCCGCGAGGCCGTCGCCCGGCGCGATGAGATGCTGGAACACTTGGGATCGCTACCGCCCGTCCCGGGTGCGCTCGATCAGGTGATCCAGCATTTCGGGACGGAGGTAGTGGCGGAAGTCACGGGTCGTTCCCGCCGCATCATCCGCAAGGGCGAAGGCCCTACGGCGCGGCTGGCGGTCGAGACTCGCGCGCCCTCGGCCAATCTCGCGGAAACGTCCGCCTTCATGGATGACCAGAAGCGCGTGCTGATCTTCTCCGATGCCGGGGGCACCGGGCGCAGCTATCACGCCGAGCTTTCGTCGAAAAACCAGCGCTTGCGCGTGCATTACCTGCTGGAACCGGGCTGGAAGGCGGACGCTGCGATCCAGGGCCTTGGCCGCACAAACCGGACCAATCAGGCGCAGCCGCCGCTCTTCCGGCCGATCTCGACCGATGTGAAAGCGGAGAAGCGGTTTCTTAGCACCATCGCCCGGCGCCTCGATACGCTCGGGGCGATCACCCGCGGCCAGCGTCAGACCGGAGGGCAGGGGCTGTTTCGCCCCGAGGACAATCTCGAAAGCCTCTATGCCCGCGACGCGCTGCGCCAGCTCTACCTGCTGATCGTGCGCGGCAAAATCGAAGGCTGCTCGCTGCAGCGCTTTGAGGCGACAACCGGCCTGAAGCTGATGGATGCCACTGGCATCAAGGATGATCTGCCGCCGATCACCACCTTCCTGAACCGGCTCCTGGCCCTGACCATTGAGATGCAAGGCATCCTCTTCACGGCCTTCGAGCAGTTGCTCGAGGCCCGGATCGACGGGGCCATCGCGTCGGGCACCTATGATCTTGGCCTGGAGACCCTGCGCGCCGAAAGCTTCCGCGTCGCCGACCGGCAGGTGATCTACACACATCCGACCACCGGTGCGGAGACCCGGCTCCTCTCCATCACGGAACGCCGCCGCAACAAGCCAAAGCTGCTGGACGAGGCGCTTGCCGAACTCGAGGACCCACGCGCCGTCCTGATGATCAACACCCGTTCGGGCCGGACGGCGGTGCAGGTGCCGACCACCAGCCTGATGCTGGATGATGGCGAGATCGAGCGCCGGGTGCGGTTGATCCGCCCGACCGAGGCGCAAAACATCGCCATCCGCCTGATGGGCGGCACGCAATGGGTCGAGACCGATCGTCCCACCTTCGTTGCCGCATGGAATGCCGAGGTGGCGGAGGTGCCGGAGTTCACCGACAGCACGCTGCATGTCGTCTCGGGTCTTCTCCTGCCGGTCTGGAAGCGCCTGCCCCAGGACGAAACCCGCGTCTATCGCCTGCAGACCGATGACGGCGAGCGGATCATCGGGCGCAGGGTTTCGCCAGCCTGGGCCGCCACGGCGACCGGGGCAGGGGCGCCAGACCTGACCGCGCATCAGGCCTGTGCCGCGCTGCTCGAGGGCAAGACCATTCTCGATCTCGCGGAGGGCCTGCAACTTCGCCGTTCTCGCGTCATGGGGGTGAACCGGATCGAGCTCACGGGGTTCACCGAAGGGATGCGCGAGCGCCTTCGGGCTTATGGCCTCTTCAGCGAGATCATCTCGTGGAAATTGCGCTTCTTCGTGCCGGTTGGGCCGGATGGCGCGGGAGTGATTGCCAAGCTACTCAACCTCTGGCCTATCTCGCGCATTTCCGAGCGTGAGGTTGCCTAATGTCCCGTATTGATGCTGCAGATTTGGCGCAGCGCCTTGGCCGACAGGCCGAGGCGGTCTGCCGAACCTATCTCTCCAACGGGCGCAGGCAGGGCAATTACTGGCAGGTTGGCGACGTCCGCAACACCGCAGGGCGCTCGATGTTCGTGCGCCTCACGGGCCCGGCTTCGGGCAAGGGCGCCGCAGGCAAATGGCAAGACCCGTCCGAGGGAACTCATGGTGACCTCCTCGACGTGATCCGCGAAAGTCTCGGGCTCAGCACCTTTGCCGACGTCCTCGACGAAGCCCGCCGCTTCCTCAGCCTGCCGCACCTAGATCTGGTGCCGAACACCCCAACCCCGAAACAGCTTCCAGCACCCTCTGGTTCGTCAGAAGCGGCACGGCGCCTCCTCAGCATGTCCGGTCCGCTCAAATGCTCGCTGGCGGCAACCTATTTGCGGGGCCGGGGCATCACCGATCTCCGCGACACCAGCACCCTCAAGTTCCACCCCAACTGCTACTATCGGGGGCAGGGCGAGGATCAGACCGAGACCTGGCCCGCGATGATTGCTGCCGTCACCGACCTCGAAGGCAAGGTCACCGGAGTTCACCGCACATGGCTCGCGCGCGACGGCGGCGGCAAGGCGCCCGTCGACACGCAGCGGAAGGCGATGGGGGACTTGCTCGGCCAGGCGGTCCGTTTCGGCGTGGCCAAAGAGGTCATGGCAGCGGGGGAGGGCATTGAGACCGTGCTTTCGCTCCGTCAGGCCCTGCCCAAAATGCCGATGGTTGCAGCGTTGTCGGCCGGACATCTCGCAGCCCTCCTCTTTCCGGCACAACTGCACAGGCTCTACATCGTCCGTGACAACGATCCGGCGGGGGACGGTGCAAGGGATAGCCTGGTCGCCCGGGCGCACGAGGGCGGGATCGAGGCCATCACGCTCTCGCCCATGGCGGGAGATTTCAACGACGATCTCGTCACCGGGGGGCTGCATGCGCTTCGGGCGCATATACGGGTGCAACTCGCCCCAGAAGACGTCAGCCGCTTCTTGACGCAGGATCATATGGCCCGTCGAGCCAAGTGATCTCAGAGGTCCGACCTCATCATGGGCATACGGGTTGCGGTTCCATCCTCGGGACCGCGCCTCGGCCTTTGAGAGGGCGAGCGGCCCACAAGCGGTCCGGTCAGGCAATGGCGGCGCCCGACTATTTTCCGCCGGCGGGGAAGACCCCGCCTTTGCATCGCGAGGCAAAATAGTCGGGCTTGGCCATCAAGGCCCTCGCAAAGGGCTCGGGCTGCCAGACCGGACCGCTTGTCGGCTTTTCGTCGCCAGAAGGCCGCGACGGACGCGGTCCAGACGAAGGAGCATCCCATGTACGCCCATGACGACTTCGAACCCGATCACACCTCCTCGCCGACCGACAAGATGATCCAGGATTTGCAGCTCTATGGCTACCGTCCCGCAGCGGGCGAAGCCGACCCCCGGATCACGCCCGACGACCAGGTCATCCAGACCGCCGTCGCCGACATCTTCGACGCCCTGATCTCCACCATGGCCGACACCAGCCTCGATTTCGACCTCGACGAGATCCTGTGGTCGACCGTCAACACCTTCCACCGCGCCGCCGAGCGGATCGAGACCAAGCTCGACGACAACGAGCAAGCGCAGAAACGCCTTCAGCGCGAACAGGACGGCTCCGAGGTGAAATCCGTCCAGCTGGAAACCCTGATCGACATCGGCCAGGGCCTGATAGATCGGCGTGAGAGCATGGAACTCTTCCGCGAAACCGCTGCCGACCTCTTCCTCAAGGCCACCGGCACGCACTGGTCACCGCGCTCGGGCTCGCGCACCAGCCATCGCCACCTGACCGCCGCAATGATCGACAGCCGCGACTTCATCGCCGCCAAGAAACGCGCAGAGACCGAGAGCCTGGTGCCCCCGGGACCGAAGGTTGCCTTCTCGGGCGGCGACACCACCGATCATCGGCTGATCTGGGACCGTCTCGATCAGATCCGCGCCAAGCACCCCGACATGGTGCTGCTGCACGGTGGATCACCCAAGGGCGCCGAGCGCATCGCGGCCACCTGGGCCTCGAACCGCAAAGTGCCACAGGTCGCCTTCAAGCCAGACTGGACCAAACACGCCAAGGCCGCACCCTTCAAGCGCAACGACCAGATGCTGGACTGCATGCCGATCGGCGTCGTGGTCTTCCCCGGCACCGGCATCCAGGACAATTTGGCCGACAAGGCCCGTAAGATGGGCATCCCGGTGTATCGGATGGCGACGGGCAGCGCGTGAGCGCTGCCTTTGACCAAATGCGGCCAAAAGCTGCCCTTCGGTCGAGCCGCGCTGTGCCCCCCGCGAGTAATTAAGCCGGGGAGGAACAATGCGCGGCATGGCCTGGTCGTCGGATCCTTGGGATCAGGCGCTCAACTCACCTCGGCGGCCGATAGGCGGTCTCGAACACCGGACGCGACGATACGCGCCAGCTGGCATGGAACAGCATTTCCCAACTGCCGCATCGTCTCGGACCAAGCACCGTGGAACACCATGTCATCTGGGAAAGTCTGAAGACGCGCGCTTTCTCGAACAGTGAAGTAGCGCACTGTGCCGTCTGCGCGGCGAAGCATATTCTCACCTCCAGGAACGCCATGGACGCCCGCCTTCAATGTTTTTGCCGGCTCGTCCATGGGGCTTCCGGTGTGTCCTTTGTAGGAACGAGCCCCAGGCTGGAAACGGTGATCATGGAAGCCCAACGCGGTCCCGGGCGACAACTCGGGATCGGGAAGATCAGAGATCGCATCGCGAACCGTCAGCCAAGGCATATGGATCGGTCGTTCGCTGATCTTCATCGCGCGTGACTTGGCCGCCGTATCGACAGGTCTGTGCTTGCGAGCGACGCGATGCAAATCCCAGTAGACCTCGTCTCGCCATTGGGACCAGAGGAGCGCATCACGGGAGTATGCAGGATTCGGGAAATGCCACTCAATTCCAGTATCTGCTCGGAAACCAACAAGAAATATGCGCTCGCGACGTTGAGGCACACCGTAGTTGGCTGCGTTCAGCACCCTCATAACGACCCGATACTGCAAGCCCCGCACGGTGCCTTTCGTGTGGTGTTCTTCCAGCCGCGCTAGGTGCGCAAGCCACTCCTCGTCGTGCTTAGAGACGAGGTCAGGATACGTGAGCTGAAGGCGGATGTATTCCAGGTAATTGGCGAAGCTGCTGCGCGTCAGACCTTTCACGTTCTCGAAGATGAACGCCCGTGGGTGGAGCTCACGAACGGCGCGGATCGCCTGCGGAAACATGTCTCGACTGTCCAAGAATGCCCGATGGCGTCCGCCCATTGAAAATGGCTGACACGGCGGGCCGCCTGTAACCAAGTCGACAGTGCCGTCGATTTTGCTGAAATCGAACTGGCGCACGTCGCCTTCGTGAATTGGCCAGTGCGCGATCGGATCAAGGCCTCGTTCCCTGTTTTCGCGGAGGGTGTCGCAAGCCCAACGGTCCCAGTCCATCACCGCGGCTGGCCGGAAGCCTGCCTGGCTGACGCCGATCCCCAGTCCGCCAGCTCCCACGAACAGCTCGACAGACCTCATCATCCCAAGAACTCCTTGATCCTCGCCACTAGGTCCTTGCGGTTCTTGGTCTCGCACTCCCAAATCACCAGCGTGCTCCAACCCAGTGCCGCAAGCGAAGCGAGATTTCGCTCGTCACGTTTTCTGTTCGTTTCCAGCTTTGGACCCCAAAAGTCCAGCTTCGATTTCGGGAGCCTCGCAAGGGGGCATTTTGGATCAAGGTGCCGGTGCCAGAAGCAACCGTTCACTTGGATCGCCTTCATGCGCGACGGGAAGACAAGGTCGGGGGTGCTGGGAAGGTCGCGACGATGCAACCTGAAGCGATAGCCCATGCCGTGTGCAAGGCGACGAACCAGCAGCTCTGGCTTGGTGTCGCGCCCGCGCACCCGTTTCATTCGTTCGCTTCGCTGTTCCGGATTCAAAGTGTCCATGTGCCATAATAACCCGGAACACAGGAAACCTGACGGACTTCCGACGTCCAAGGCGGACACCAGTTAATCCAACCAAATCAGCTTCTTGAAGCCGAGTTTATTGGCGGCGCTTTCCACGACCGCGCGCTCGGAAGGGTCGCTGAACCTGGATGCGGATTCGGTCAGCACGGCAGAGAACGGCTCTCCTTCGCCAAAAGCCCGCTCGTGAAGGGCCATCAACGTTGCCTTCCACTCGGAGGCCCTGCTCCACGCAATTTGGCGACCATCGGAGAGAAGGCAACCGTGTGGCTTGATATATGTCACCGCGATGGTCGCGTCCTCGCCGATCCCAAGCACCTTGAGGATCTTCCCTGGATCGGCGGAGGCCTCCATTGCGTAGGATTTCAGCAGTGTGTCCTTAATGTAGACGCGAACTTTCCGCGGGTCCATGTACTGCCCAAGCTTTCCCCCGATGCTTTCCGTCTCGGTCCACACGGAATAGTACCGCGACTTGTCCGAGGCGGTGAGAGCCGACCAACTGAGCCGATCGGCCTCCTGCCACAGGAGTTCTTTCACTTCGAGGCGAATGCTTGGAGGGACGCTCATTGAACACCACCTGGCATGGGGGGAGACGGGAATTCAAATTTTGGGATCTCAAGCTGCGCATCCCCCTCCCGCAAGATCAGATCCGCTTGGTCTTTTATCCATTCCAACATGAAGCTGCCGGCTGAAGCATCGCGAAAATTGATGAGATTGTGACCCAGAGGAAGTCGCTCGATCGGGCCCGTAGCCGCCTTCTCAAGCTCGATCACTTCCGCGACACGCCGCAGGTCCGTGACGAAATCCATGACAATGACTTTGTCTTTTTCTTTGCCCAAGCGAAGCCCACGGCCAAGTTGCTGGACGAAGATCCGTCGGCTATGGGTCGCACGCATGAACACGATGAGGTCGACATCGGGGACGTCGACACCTTCATTGAACAAGTCGACACTTGCTAGGATGTCGACGTCACCACGCCGAAACATGGCCATGAGCCGGTCTCGCTCACGCGCTTCCTGTCGTGAAGAGATTGCCTCAGCGCGCAAGCCGTATCCGCGCAACGTTCCCGCAAAGCTTTCCGCGTGGTCGACCGTAGGTGAAAACACAATCCCGCCACGCCGCCTCTCGCCGCGGAAGACCTCGGCGATGTGACGGGCCGCCTCTTCGTCACGGGTCGGGATCAGGAGCTTCCTGTTCAGCTGGTTCAGGGAATAATTGTGCGAGGAGATCTCCTGGACAAAGCCCCAGTCGACATTGTCGGCTAACAGGCGGTAGTCGACCTCACTCAGATGTTTTTCCCTCAAGCCGTCGGAAATTCCGAGACGAACAAGCGGCTTGCCCAGTATTTCGTCGATATCGAAACCATCACCCCTCCAAGGGGTGGCTGTAGCTCCTCCAACCATGGGTGGCTTGAGCGCGTCGATCGCGCGCTGGAAGCTCGACGATCCGATGTGATGGGCTTCGTCGACGAGTACCAGTCCGAAGCTCGGCAAATCATCGATGCGGCCGATGATGCTTTGCACGGTTGCGAAGGTGATTCCGTCATAGAATGACGGTGTCTCGTCGCCCGAAAGAAGGTGCGTTGGAACCCACTTTGGCAGTTGATGCCAGAAGCCGAACTGAAGCTGTCGAATTAGCTCTCTCTTGTCCGCCAGGACGAGAACCCTGTTGTCGCGGATGAGGCCATCGCGATACAGGTCCGCGACGACCTCGGCCATGACAACGGTCTTTCCAAGACCCGTCGCAAGTACGACTTGAGCTCGGCCCGTATCGGTGAGGCCTTCCCGGAATTTCTCCTCGGCATGCTGTTGGTAGGCACGGAGTTCCCGTCTCGAGTTCGGGTACTCGGGGACTTCCCTCGCAAGTGCTGCTAGCCGGGCCGGATCCAACAACTCAACGTTTATGCCGATGCGGCTAAAGCGGTCGATCTCCGTTTGCACCCCCGCGCCCACGGCTCTCGATGTCGCGATGAGCATGCGATCCGCCGAATAGTATGTGCCTGCGTCGACGACTTCCTGGACCGCATACTTGGTCGGTGGAGAGGTGGTGGTGTGCTTGCACTGCACAACCCAAGTCTGGTTGTTCTTCACTCCAACGACATCGGCGCCTTTGTCGCCGGTACCACCAACGACACGCACGTCGTCGAAGCCAGCATGCATCAAGAGCCGAGCAACATCGCGTTCGAAGGCTTGCCACGGCCCGCGCAGAAGTCGCCTGTCGTCGAGAAAGCAGTTCATAGCGCCAACTCGACGTCTGGCTTCAGTAGCTCGAGGGACATCACCGCTCTTATTATTTCTGCGCGAGAACTGGACGAGAGATCGCTGACGTCCTGCTTTGTAAGCCAAATCGCGTCGTCGATCAGGGCCAAGTACCGAGCAAGTACGCTGTAGCGCGCCTCATCGGTGATCTGCGGATCACCGTAGTCGAGATCCGCGTAGGGCGCGTCCCATAGCTTTCCGTCAAAGCAAAGGTCGGGTCGTTTCTCGACGACCATTCGGATCACCTCCAACGGCCCGGACATCAGGAAATTGCCGTTCCCGGTCGCCTCCGAAGGCATGATCTTCTTCGCCGCCAGCGCCCGCATGACCGCGTTCTGGACTTGGAGGCCCAACTCATTGAACAGCGAAGGCCGTTCCGCCTCAGGGCAAGCAGAAATGATGCCGCGGGCGACATCCGCCAAGATGGACCCCGCGGCGCTTGGCAGGGTTTTCAGGTCGAGAGCTGTTTCTAGGCCATATGATGCCCGGAAGTCGGCGAATATCTGCACGAAGCCGGGGTCTTGGGGGGTGTTCCGAATTTGATCGGCCGTCATGTGCGCCAGGTGCGCGAGCAAAGCGTCCAACGGTGTCAGGGTAACCGAGTCAAAGGCTGGGTGCCTTGGATTGAAGAGGAAGTGATAGGTCTTCGTTGGAATGTCGCCCAATGGCATGGACCAAGGCGCACCGGCGGGCAGCTCGGGGTCCTTGTTTTCCACTTCGTAGGCAATGACGTTCCACTTCATGCCCGTTCCGACATGATGATATCTGCGGCTCAGCGCTGGGGCCTCCGTTCTGGGCGTGGGAGCTGGAGGCAAAGGTGCGACTGCGGGCGCGACCGACGTGATTGAAGGCCCGCCTGTGGTCGATGCCCCGCCGAGCAGGCCAACCGGAAGTTGCACGCCAGTTCCGCCAGACGTCGGGGTGGTGCTTTGGCCGCCGCCGCTGCCTGAGCCATACAGCAGTTCGCGGTCGGCGGCTTCCACCAGCTCGTACCACTTTGTGTCATCCTGGTAATCAGGGTTACCTTCGTGGAATGACGCCGCCATCTCCGACGCGCGCGCGTTATCCTTCACGATCAGGATTCGGCCATAGGCTCCGGCAGCTTTAGACTGAGGGCTCGTGCGCCGAAACGCCTTGAAGAGCGCGAAAAGCGGGGACTCGTTGGTCCCGAACCCCAGATCTTTTGCTTTCTCGGGGCGAAGAGGGCCTTCCCCTCGAATGACGTGGTGCATTTCATTCCATGTCGGATCCGTCCGGTCAAAGCGATCCTTGGCATAGCTCACACGGCAGTGGTCGATATGGATCTCGCCGACGATGCGTCCACGGTTCCTCTGATCGTCAATCGGATATTCGGTTTCCTCGCTTTCGTCATCACTCCAGATAAAGAGATCCTTGTTGCCTATTTCTATCTTCCGTCCATTTCGAATGAAATCGATCCCAAACTCCGACTGATCGAGGTAACGCTGAATCCCTATCCAACCGGTAACTCGGCGCTCGCGTTTTACCACGGTATCGGTGCTTGCGCAGTTTGGGCAGGGTTCGCTGGGCTGTGCATCAACCAGCCAACTCATGCAGTTGATGCAGTACCAACGGTCCGCGAGCGCATGATCAATCCTGATCACCGCAGGAACCTCTGTCCCGCCTGGACCTGGGACCACCCGGTCCGCGTTCCAGACGCAATGCCGTCTCCCCTCGACACGCTTGTTGTTGATGAACAAGTCGAAACTGATCGGCAGACCGTTTGGGCGAAGCATTGAGGAGTATGCCTGCGCCAGGCGCTTTCTGATGGAGGTCTGGTTGGCGCTCTTGGCGAGCCACTTTCGCTGCTCTGGCTTCAGTTGCTTGATGGTGATTTCTGTACCGTGCTGGTCGGAATCTGCTTTCGGGCGACGAAGGTGTGGCGTCCGAAAATGCCGTTGTTGCCGTAGCTTGTCGAAATCGACCAGGAGGCCGTGCCATTCCGGCTCTCCCTTTCTGGTTGTCCAAACCTCGGTGACAGAGCCGAGCCGAGCAGTGGCGATGTTGAACCCCATGCCGAAGAGACCGAGGCTGTCGATAGGGTTGTTGCCCGACCAGCCAGCACGAACCGCATGTTCAAGTGTTTCCGGTGACATGCCGGGGCCATTGTCGATGATCCGGACCGCCGCGCTTGGCGAATCGGCGTTCGGCAGGTGAACGTCCACCTTAGCGCCCGTTATCGAGCCTCCCGAGCGGCTGACTTTCAGGAACCCGTCGACCGCGTTGTCCACGAGTTCGGCCACACAACGCCATTGATCGATGTTGATTTCGCCAAGCATCGGCAAAACACGGGGATCAGGCTCTAGGTTGAAGTCGTTCGCTACGCGCTGTTCGTTCGATTCCACGCTCGCCATGTGGCCGGTCCCTTACTAATCTACAGTTATCAATGGCCTGCTTGGGCACGATATGGAGGGCCCTGGTAGAAAACAAGCAAGGGATCAGCACTCTATGGCGAGTTCGATCGGACCGGTGCCACCCGCGCTCGAGGAGTTCTTCAACCGAGTCCGACCCGTCGTCGATGACGCTATCAGCAAGTTGGCGGCCGCTGAGTTTCGTGAAGATCCCATTGCAGGTCGCAGGTATTCTCGGGCGACATCGATCGTGAGCTCCGCCTACAAACGGCATGGTGCAATCCTGCAGCGGGCCCTGCTCGAGCGCCTGAAGGACTGCCCGAGACTGCGGGTCTGGACCGAGGACGAGTTCAAGCTTTCGCATGAGTCCCTTCGGCAGGTTCGAATCGCCGAACGTCTCGAATCGTTGCTCGATACGAGGCTTCCGTATGGCGACCGTGAACGCATCGTGCGTGCTGATGTCTTGGTCTTTGATGAAGAAGACCGCACGCTAAAGGCCTATAATGTCAAGCGCGGTAATGGTTCCTATGACGCCGGCAAGAAACGAACTATTCACGAAGAACTCGTTCGTACACAGATGCTTTTAAATGATTATGGCCGAAGGTTGGGGCTTCCGGTAGAATCAGAAAAGGTTCACATCGTCTTCTACTATGGTCTTATGTCCTTGCCGCCGCCGCTAGCGATTCCGGGAGATGCCCTGGACAGCCATTTCCGTTATCAGGTACGAGAAGCAATTGAATGCGTTAATGCTTATTTTGTTTCACGGCTAATGCGGCTCATCGAAATTGAAGAATGAAAGCCACCTATCGCTTCCGCCTGCTATTCCCACTCCGCGGCGAAAGTGAACACCTTCTGCAGCACCTCACCCATGCGGTTGGCTCGAATCGGAGTGGGCTTGTTGCCCTGCAGCTTGCGTGCCCGGTTGTTGGGTTTCTCCTTGGTCGGGCGCGGACGCCCTTCGGCCACAAAATCAGGGAACGTCGCAACGTCAGGCTGGTGATCTCTGTGACCAGCCGTTTGCATCAGGCCGGTTCGACCATCTTTCGCAGTATCGAGGTCTGGTCGCCTGCACTATGCTTTGCCAGCTTCGGCAGGTGCTCCGCGATGTAGCGGGTGATCGGGTCCTTAACGCGCAGGCTCTTACTTAGGTCTTCCTAGGCCGACAGCGGATCCTGACCTTCGTTGATGCACGGCGCATTTCCTTGGCCCGCTCGCGCGCTGCCGTCACGCTCCACTCCGGCCAGCGCCCGATTGTCATGCGCCGTTGTCGACCGGCATGACGATAGTCAATGGTGAAGGTTCGAGCGCCCGAGGCCGCAACCTGTGCGGCAAAGCCCATCACATCTGTGTCGAAGATCTGGTAGTTGACGCTAGGTCTTGGCTCTGCATTGCGCCGGGTTCTCTTATTCAATTTCCGCTTCCCGCCCTTGACGGCGATATGGATTACATAATCTTCATTACCGGACTCGCGTTTGTAAGCGCAAAGCAGAACTGTCCCATCTGCGCTGCCGGCCAGCCCTTTCGCCGATCACTCTCCGAACTCTTTCCGGACCTTGCCTTCAGCGATCCAGTCCTGACCGCCGAAGGCAACCAGCGCGACGTAGAGAACATCGCGCTCGGCATCCGCGCGGAACACGATGGTGAGGCGATGGCCGCGTCCGCCGTGTCGCACGAGCCAGTGCTCGAGGGGAGCGGCCAGCCGCATGCCCGACCCCGGATTGGCGAGAATGTCGGCCAGGAGTGCGTCGACTTCATCGAGGCGCCGTGCCGCGGCGGCATGGTCGCCTCCCGTTACCTCGACGATGTGATCGACGAGGGCGACCAGATCGCGACCGACCCAGGGATGCCGGATGAGGCGCATCAGCGACGGCGGCCGCTGCTCGAGGCTTTCAGGGAGGCCAGATGGGCGCGTGCGTCAGACGTGAAGTCGTCGGTCGAACCCAAAGCCTCCCACTGATCGGAGGGCAGGTTCAGCCGGCGCTGGATTTCGGCTTCGAAGAGTGACCGTTCCTTCTCGCGTGCGGCGCGTGCCCGTATCATCTCGCCCGAGACGGCGGCGCTGATGGTCGGGTATTCGCCGCTCTCGACCAGCTCCCGCGCGAAGGCGAAGGCGCTGTCGGTGAAGCTGACGCTTTGCTTGTGAACGCCCATGGGTGCCTCGCCTATGGTAGTCTATTGGACTACCATAGGCGCTGCCCGGGCTGATTACAACCAGTGCCCCGTTCTGACGTCTCGTCAGGCGCTTCGTCACCCGGCCCGATCGGAATACCCTCTCCGCCGCTTTAACCGCTCGAGCTTCTCGCGCGTGGCGCCAGCTGCGTTGGCCTCTGCGAAGGTCTCCATCCTGACCTGACCGCGCGTTCCGATCCGGCCCCAGGTGCGGAGAAGCGCGACCTCGCCGAAGAGCGTCGGCTCGAGGGTCAGCGCATAAAACCGGGCCATGTTACGGTCGGGGTCGTGGCGGGTCAGCCGGACGGGATCTGGCAGGTTATGGGTCATGGTCGCAAGTCTGACGGGCGCCACCCGCCCGGTCCAATGATGCTTCGTGCGACAGGAGCGGTCATCGATTCACGGCCTTGATGAGATGATTGAAGCTGCACCCGCCAGTGTCTTGAAGCGCGCCCTAATCACTTTGCGGCCCGCACTCCCTGCTTCTGCCGACCGAACCTGACCATCGGATAGAAATCAACCGACAGCGCCACCGCAAGCTTGCCCGAGAAGACGTAGGAGAAGCAGAAGTGGGGAGTGGCAGGAAATGCAACATGTTTACACCACCTTGGAGAGGCGCCTTGAAACCCCGCAAAAGACTGACGGCGGACGAAAGACAGCGGGTCCTCGCGGAGTTGCGGGCCGGCGGTAAGGTTGCGACCGTTGCGCGGGATTTCGGCGTTGATCGCAGCACGGTTCGATGCATCCGGGAGGCGCGGGCGAATGCTCCGGGAGGAGGGTCCAGGCAGGTTGTGGCCGCGCGGTTTACGGCGGAGGAGGTTCGCGCCTTCGATGTCGTGACGGCGCGTTTTGGCTACCGCTCGCGGTCGGAGGCGCTACGCGCGCTCGCCCGGTCGGTCGCGGGAATGGTGGAGTTTTCCCGCGAGGAGAACGCCGGGCTGGACGATCTGACGCGGGAACTGAACAAGATCGGCGTCAATGTGAACCAGCTCGCCCGGCTCGCCAACAGTGGGCGCCTGCCGACGGGCGGGCGGCAGCTCGACGTGTTGAGCGATCTTCGTCGCGAGGTCTCACAGCTTCGCGCCTTCATGCTCGACCTGACGGCGGAGCGGCGCCGGCGGGGAATGAAGCTCTTCGAGCAGTGCGTTCGGGTGGAGCGCGCCGATGGCTAGGGGCCTCGCCGAAACTGTTCTGGGGGAGATCCGGCCGCGCGGCGTCAGCCCGAAGGTGGCCGGGACGATGCCGCAGGGCGGGGTATCGAAGCGGCCGGCGCGCGGCGGTGGTGTTGGCCTCTATGCGAGGCTCTGGGGGGCGGGGCAGGGGGGTGCTGCGGTCGTCCTGAAGAAGATCCACAATGGCGGGACGCACAGCCCGCGCGAGCTTGGGCAGCAGCTCGACTATCTCTTCACCAAGGCAAGCTGGTGCGGCGGCAATGCGGTTGACTTCGACGGCAGGCGCCAGTCACTCACGCCGGATGAGCGGAAGGAGATCGTCACGAGCTGGACCGATCATTGGCAGCGCAATCCGAAGAACGGCCATACGACGCATCTGCTCGTGTCCTTTCCGCCGGAAGTGTCCGCCCGGAAGGCGCGGATCATCGCCGAGGACTGGGCGGCGGATATGTTCGAGAACCCGGACGCGCGGGGCGACCAATGGGCCTATGTCGCGGCACTTCACACCGACCGTTCGCATCCGCATGTGCATTTCGTGGTGCAGAACCGGGGCATCGACAATGACAAGTGGTTCTACATGGCGAAGGGCCATGCGTTCGACCTCCTGTCGATGAAGGAGCGCCTTGCCGAGATCGCTTCGGATCACGGGGTCGCGCTTGAGACGACGAGCCGCGTCGAGCGTGGCATCCTGACCTATGGGGCGGGGCGCGCCAAGATCGAGGATGCGCGCCGCGAGGGCAGGGCGGTCCGGGAAGTGGCGCGGACGGGCCTTGCCCTTGCGACCGCGCTTGCCGAGGTCAGGGTGGTGTCGGCCGCCTATCGGCAGCTCGCCTTTGTCGCCGCCAAGACCATTTCACAGGACGTTGCCTACCGCATGGCGGAGGCCGCGAAGGCGCTGGACGAGGGGCGGCGGCTCGTTCCGGCGCGTGGGGCAATCGTAGCGGAAACGAATACCGGTGCGGCCGGCAGCGCTGCCCCGATGAACTGGGCGGATTTCCAGACCCATGTCAAAGGCTGGATGGATCGCGTCGGCGGCAAGATGCGCGAGCTGTCGGCAGCCACGCAGGTGGAGCTTCGGCCCGAATTCAATGACATCGTTGCGGCGGCCATGGAGGTTTTGGGCGACAAGCGCAGGGCGGAGCTGGTGCGGGAGGCGCCGAAGTCCGCGCTCTATCGTTCGGCTCTGGCGGCGGAGCCGCCGGTCTTCGACGGCACAGCGGCGCGGGTTTCTGCTGCGCGGGTTGAGCGCCTGCGGGAGGCTCTGAGCCGGGAGGCTGAGGCAGCGGGCCTCGACGGTGCGGCCATAGCGAAGCGGATCGGCGCCGGGGCCGCAAGCGCGCTGGAAGAGCGCGATTGGGTCATGGCCGACTTTGTCCGCGTGGCAAGCGCGAAGGGCTTTGATCTCGGCCGCGAGACAGATCGCAGCGCCGTCGCTGGCATTGTCGACCGCTTCTATGAGCGGGCAGATGCAGCAGTCAACGAGGTGCGCGGCGTCCGTGTCGGGAACGTGGCGGACGAACTGCGCAGGACGCTGGGTGCCATGGTGAAGATAGAAGAACGCCCTGGGCTTGTTCGGTTCGAGAGCGATGCCGACGCGCTGACCCTCGTTGAAGACATGAAGGCCCGCTACGGTGAGACGATCATCAGGGACCTCGCCCAAGGCAAGACCGACGCGCTGGCAAGGGACTTTGCCGCTGCCGGCGAGCGGGCGAAGATCGCCGGGGCCGTCGTCTCGGCCGCCCGCGATCATGAGCCCTTCGGGCTGTCGCGGAAGGAGGCCGAGGCGGCGTGTGAGCGGCTTGCCCGGCAGCGGGGCGAAGAGCAGGGGCCGTCGCGCGACAACGACCGTGAAAGATAACCTCGTCGAAAATTTCGGCTGTCGCTGATAGTTACGGCCATCGTCTTCACCCGGGCCCTTGTCACCACCTTCCTGATGCGGGCTGAAGTCCGGAGGCGGGCGGCGTCTTGACCAAGGGCCGTGATCCCGATGACATCAGGGCCATGACGAAGTTGCCCAGATGCTGCTGACCCTCGGGAATCCAACCTTCCGCCACCTCTTTGCCGCGCAGATCGTGGCGCTGGTCGGCACCGGTCTTGCGACCGTTGCCCTTGGGCTTCTCGCCTGGCAATTGGCGGGCGATAACGCCGGAGCGATCCTCGGGACGGCGCTGGCGATCAAGATGGTGGCCTATGTCACGCTCGCCCCGGTTGCGGCGGCCCTCGCCGAGCGGCTGCCCCGGCGGGCCTTTCTGGTCGCGCTCGATCTGATCCGGGCCACGGTGATCGCCGCGCTGCCCGTCGTCGATCAGGTCTGGCAGGTCTATGTGCTGATCTTCCTGCTTCAGGCGGCGTCGGCCGGCTTTACCCCGGCCTTTCAGGCGGTGATCCCCGACATCATGCGCGACGAGGCGGACTATACCAACGCCCTGTCGCTCTTGCGTCTGGCGGAGGATCTGGAACAGCTCGCCTCGCCCGTGATCGCGGCGGCGCTCCTCACGGTGGTCGGCTTTCCGGTGCTCTTCGCCGGGACCGTCGCGGGATTCCTCGGCTCCGCCATTCTCGTGCTGACGGCACGGCTGCCCGGCCGCGCAAGCGGCGGGCCGGGACACTTCTGGGCCGACGTGACCAAGGGCCTGCGGATCTATACCCGGACGCCCCGCCTGCGGGGGCTTATGGTGATGGAGGGCGCGGTCGCCGCCGCCGGAGCGATGGTCTATGTCAACACGGTGGTTCTGGTGCAGGCCCGGCTCGGACTTGGTCAGGAGGCGGTGGCCATCGCTTTCGTCGGCTTCGGCGGCGGGTCGATGCTGGCCGCCTTCCTGCTGCCCCGCCTGCTGCGCATCGCCGCCGACCGCCCCGTGATGATCGGCGGGGCCGGGCTGATGGTGGCCGGGGTGGCATTGGTGCCGCTGGTCGGCAGCCTCGCGGCGCGGTCTTCGCGGCGCAGTTTGCGCTGTCGCACGCCTGTCGGCTCGTGACCTATCCGCTGGCGGGCTGGGTCGGCGCCGGTTTCGGGATGTCGGCGGCGGCGCTTGTCCTGGCGCTGGCCGGCGCCCTTGGCCTTGCGGCGGTCCTCAGGCTCTGGCCGGCGACAGATCCCGATGCGCTGGCCCACGATCACCCCGATCTTGCCGCCGACCATCCGCATCTGCGCGACCACGGCGCGGAGCACAGCCATGCCTTCGTGATCGATGATCTCCATCGCCGCTGGCCCCTGGCCGCTTGAGGCCATGCTCGCCCTTTTCGGCCTCTTCCTCGCCGCCCTTCTTGCCGCAACCCTGATCCCGGCGCAGTCCGAAGCGGTGCTGGTGGCGCTGATCCTTGCGGGCGGCCATCCGCTCTGGCTGTTGCTCAGCGTGGCGACGCTGGGCAATGTCCTCGGTGCGCTGGTCAACTGGGCTATCGGGCGATTCCTGATGCGCTTTGCCGGTCACCCGCGCTTCCCTTTCCCGCCGAAGCGGATAGCGGCTGCGCGGGACTGGTATGGCAGCTGGGGCTGGGTCAGCCTTTTCGGCTCCTGGCTGCCGATCGTCGGCGATCCCCTGACGTTCGCGGCGGGGCTTATGCGTGAACCGCTCTGGCGCTTTCTGACAGTGGTGACGCTTGCAAAAGCCGGACGATACGCGGTGCTGGCGGCCATCGCCGTCGCCGCCGCAGGATGACCGGCGCCAGCACCATCCCCCGAAGATCCGTAGAATTGGCCCGCGTCATCCGAAGCCCCACTTCGCAAAACACGCCAAGGGGATCGCGAAAATCAACAACGGGGATTCCCCGGCGATCAGCTCAAACGCTGATCCGCTCAGACACGCGCCGGTTCTGTCCAATCCTGCGGCAGGGGAAGTCGTTGCAAGCATCCGGCGGCACGCATCACACCAGCGTAAAGTTCAGAATCGGGAAGGTCTCCAGAAGCCAATAGGCCATGCGGGTCATGTTGCCGGTCATCACGGCCAGCCCCATCGCGACCATGATGGCGCCGGACAGCACATAAAGGCCACGTCCCGCCCGCCCGATTGTCTTGATCCGCGCCGCGATGACGTCGGTGAAAAGCGCGGTCAGGAGGAAAGGCAGGCCGAGGCCGAGCGAATAGATCGCCAGAAGCCAGACGCCGTTTTGCAGGCTGCCCGAATCCGCGCTGAGCGTCAGGATCGCGCCGAGGATCGGCCCGATGCAGGGCGTCCAGCCAAAGGCGAAAGCCAGGCCGAGGAGATATGCGCTCATCGGCCTGCCGCCAGGAATGTCGGGCTGGAACCGCGTGTCGCGGGCAAAGACCGGTAGGCGGAACAGCCCCAGCATCATCAGTCCGAAGAGGATGATCACCGCGCCGCCCAGAAGATTCAGCTCGGCCCGCCAGGACAGCAGCAGTGATCCGAGCACGCTGGCTCCGGCGCCCAGGGCCACGAGAACGGTCGAAAAGCCCAGGACGAAACAGGCGCTGAGCCCCAGCGCCCGCAGCCTAGCACCAAAGCCGACGCTCCGGCGCGACCGAAGCTCGGGCTGGCCGGCGATGAACGAGACATAGCCCGGAACCAGCGGCAAACAGCAGGGCGACAGGAACGAGATGGCGCCGGCCAGGAAGGCGGCCGAGATACTGACCCCGGAGATGGTCAACATGGTGTGGCCCCCCTGCGGCCCCGGCGGCGATGCATTACAGCCAGCTCCGGACCCGATCCCAGAGTCCCGGCTGCGGCGTTTCGAAATCATTGGTCAGCGCATTGACGAACATCAGCATGGTCATCGGCTGGAACTCCAGCCCGTGGAAATTGCCCTGCCAGCGGCCATATTTGCCGATGATATGGGTGACGACGCCATGAGTGATGGTGCCATCGCTTTCCACCGTGAACTTGTGGCCGAAGGCTTCGGCCAGCTTGCGGGTCTGGTCCTCGGGCTGGCCGGGGGCGATTGTCAGGAACTGCCAGTTCACCGGGTCGAGCCCATGTTGCGGACCATAGTCTTTCAAGACTTCGGGCGTGTCGCGCGTGGGGTCCGTGGTGATCGAGACGAAGCGCACCAGGTCGATCATCGGGGTCTGGTTGGTCATCTTCTGCACCTCGGCCAGTTTTTCCGCATGAAGCGGGCACACATCGGTGCAGCTGGAATAGATGAAATGCAGGACGGTGACCTTGCCGAGCAAGTCGGCCGGGCGCACCAGTTTGCCTGCGGCGTCGCTTAGCGTGAAGTCGGGCACCGGCCTGTCCAGCGCCTGAAAATATGGCTCCTTCGCATAGAATTCATCTTCGAACTCCTGCAGCGAATGGGCATGAGCCGGGGCGGCGGCGGCGGCCGCCAACGCCGCGAGTGCGGCGCGTCGGGTGAAGTCGGTCATCGGGTCGGTCTTTCGGTTTATCCCCCCCCGCAGTGTCACGCCGCGAGGGGTGATCCTTCAGCCTTTGGGGGCGGGAGCGGTCATCATCGGATCGGCGCCTGTACCCGTCATCGGCATGGCGGCCATCATCTTTTCGCAGCCGGCCATCATCTTGGTCATCTGCATCATTTCCATCATCATCATCATTTGCATCATCTGGCCCATCATGGCGTCCATCTGCCTGCCGTCCATGTCCATGGTGCCGCTGCCCATCATCCCCATCATGTCGCCGCTTCCCATCGTCGGCGCCGCGGGCTTGTCGGTAGACGTGGTTTGGGCCATGGCCGCCAGCGGCAGGGATGCCAGGGCCACAAGGACAGCAAAGGTCTTTGGCGTGTTTTTCATCGGTCTTCTCCTTAAGTTACAATTGCGTTCCGCCGGGTCCGAAGACCCGTCCCTCAGTCAGTTGACGGGCTTGTCGGAGTGTGCTGCGGGGGCAGCGGGCGTATTCTTCATTCCCATCGCGCAGTGGCCAAGGGCGCACATGATCCCGCAGGGGGCCACGGCCAGCAGGACCGGTGCGGCACCGATCGCGGTCAGCCAGCCCCAGTTGAAATAGGCTCCGCCAAGCAGCACCACGCCACCCGCCATCATCAGGCGGTTGCAGTTGGCCCAGGCGGGCAGGCGGCTGGATTGGCTTTTGTTGGGGGTAGCACAGCACGAGGCAGTGGTACTTTCCATCGGGGTTCCTTTCATTGTGCCAAGTTTCCGGCGCTCGACATGAGCGCCGGGTCATTTGATGTAGGTTTTCAGAAAGGCTTCCATGCCGGGGTCGTTCCAGGTCGCGGGGCCGACCCGCCGCGCCAGTTCCTTGCCATCGGCGTCCACGATCATCGTCGTCGGCAGGCCGACAATCCGCAGGTTGGTGAAGGCCAGCATGGTCGGATCGACATAAAGGCCCAGGTTTCTGATTCCGATCCGGTCATAGAACTGGCGCACGACGGGCACGCCGCCGGTGTCGATCGACAGGGCGACAACCTCGAATTTCGCGCTGCCGAGTTCGGCCTGCAACGCGTCCAGCGTTGGCATTTCCTTGACGCAGGGCGGGCACCAGGTTGCCCAGATATTCAGAAGGATCACCTTGCCGCGGAAGTCCGCCAAGGTCTTGCGGCTGCCATCCTCGGTCACGATGCGGATCGCGGGCATGTCCTGTGGCGTGCGGTGAACGGTGAAGCCCTGTGGACCGGCAAGCGCCGAAAGCGGTGCCGCAAGCCATAGGAGGACCGCGAAAAGGAGGTGTCTCATGATTCCGCCTTGGCCGTTTTCTGTTGCAGGCTGCGGATCAGCGGCAGCAGTGTCTCATCCACCATTGTCTGGGTGATCGGGCCGACGACCCGATAGGCAATGATGCCATCGGCGCCGACCACATAGGTTTCCGGCACGCCATAGGCTCCCAACTCGATCGCCACCCGCCCGTCCGTATCGGCTCCGATCCGGGCATAGGGGTTGCCGAGTTCTTTCAGCCAGGCCAGGGCGTTCGGAGCCTCGTCCTTGTAGTTGATGCCAAAGACCGGCACCACGCCGCTGCGGACTAGCGCCGAGATCACCGGATGCTCGGCTCTGCAAGGCACACACCACGAGGCAAAGATGTTGACCAGCGCCACCTGGCCTTGCAGATCGGCGGTCGAGAAGCCCTCCGCCCGGCCGGCGATGGCAGGCAGGGCGAACTCCGGCACCGACTTGCCTATCAGGACCGAGGGCAGGTCGGGGGCGGGATGCAGCAGCTGCCACAGGAAAACGCCGAAGAGCGCCGACGCCGCGGCCGGGATCAACCCCCGGAGCGGGACGCGAAATCGGCGCGGCTTGACCTGACCGGCATCGCTCATGGCTGCGCTGCCTTGTCCGCCGCCGTGATCTTGGCCTGAGCCTCCTGCGTCCGGGCCGGCCAGGTGCTTTTGATATAGTCCAGCACTGCCCTGATCTCTTCGTCGCTCAGTTTGCCGCCAAAGCCAGGCATGTCGCTTTCGTAGCCATCCCCCACCACCGCCGCGACGCCGAGCTTGGTCAGATTGAAGAGATCGCGGTCGGAATGGTGCCAGGTGTGGCCGGTGACGTCATGTGGCGGTGCGGGCATCCGCCCGTTGGCCAGCCGGCGCTTCCAGTCCGGCTGACCTTGCAGGCTGGCGCCATGGCATGTGGCACAATTGGTGGCGTAGAGCGCCTGTCCCTGCTGGATCGTCTCGGGACTGATGTCGGTTGCCCGAGCCATCGGCGCGGCGGCGATCGCCGCGACAAGGATCATCGCCTTCATCTTCGCATGCTCCTCAAAACACATGTGCCGGGCCCGCCGCAAATGCCCTTTCTGCCAACAGACAGAGCATCAGAAACGGCGCATCCACCAAGGCGGCCTGACCAGCCATTTGGGCCTCACTCGACCGGGAAAAGACTGGTTCCGCTCGGGCCATAGGCATAGACCTGCAGGGTCTTCAGCGCGTCCTCGGCCATCAGGGGCGCGTCCATGCGCATGCCGGGCAGGGTGATGCCGCTGACATCCGGCTTTTCGGTGGTTAGTTTCTCGATGAACTTGACCGGGATGAAGCCGCTCATCGTATAGCCGTCGAGCACCGCCACATGACAGCCGATCCCCTGTTCGGGCATCCCGGCGTCGGTCGCCACCTTTTCGTAATTCTCGTCGAGAACGACCTTCACCTCATAGCCGTTGGCCTTGAGGTAATCGGCATAGTCCTGGCAGCAGGAGCAGGTCGGGTTACTGTAAAGCGTCACCGTTTCCCCGGCAAAGGCCGGGACGGCGAAACCAAGGAACAGGACGGTTGCGAGTTTCAATTTCATGGTGATCTTCCTTATGCGGCCGACGGAGCGGCCCAGGTTGCGCCGCCATCGCGGCTGGACAGGATCGTGCCGCCGGCATCGGCAGCGACGACATGGTTCGGGTCGAGGGGATCGACGGCCAGAAGTGGCGAGGTCAGTGCCCCATTCACAATCTTCCAGGTGGAGCCGGAATCGCGGGTTCTCCAGACGCCCGAGGGCAGGCCGGCAAACAGCACCTCGGGCACCGATGGCGCCAGCGTGAGGCTGGTGACGGAGAGATGCGGCAGGCGCGGGGCAGGGTCGACCGGTGCGGGCTTGGCGGTGCCGGTGGTCATCGCGTCGGCGCTTTCCAGTGTCTGCCAGCGGCAGAAGCAGTCCGGCACCCGGGAAGCGCCCTTTGCCGTGCCCGCATAGACCCAGTAGCCGCCCATTCCCGACAGGCTGCCGACCGAGGCCAGCGCCTGCACATCCACCTCGACCTTGTCCACGAGCGGGCGGTCCATGGCGAAATCCCAACTTTTGCCGCCGTCGTTGCTTTGCCAGAGCCCGTCGCCCCGTACCGCTACATAAAGCGTCAGCGGGTCATGTGTGGCAATCGCCACGGCATCCAGCGGCGCGGCGGGCAACCCCGGCGCGGCAGGGTGCCAGGACGATCCGCCATCCTCCGACCGCATCAACCCAACGGAGGCCGTCGCGGCTAGAAGCATGCCGGGCCTGTCGGGATGGGCGGCGAGCGCCGCGACCGGGGCGCCGGGCCCCTGCGACCGGGGCAGAAGGTTGGCGCCGCCATCCGGGCTCGTCCAGATCCCGGCCGCAGCCAGAACAAGCGCGCCTTGGTCGAAGGCGAGGGCGGTCACCCGACCCGACGGGCGCCGCGACGTCCCGGCAAAGGCCGGCAATGCTCCGGGCGGGGCTGCGGCACCTAGCACCGCCGCGCCAAGGCCGCCGATAAGCCTCCGGCGCGAAAGCGCCGAAAATCGTATGAATGTCATCTCTGGTCATCCTTTTCGCCCGATCCTTGGGACAGGGCCTGTCAGCCGCCTGCATGCGGCAATGCGCGCAGGCTTTCAGGGGCGCACCCGACCGGGGCGCCGCCTAGGCGATGAGGATGGTTCGTGGAGGAATGAAGCCGGGGGCCGGAGCCTGCCCTTCGGCCGCGATGTCGGCCATGTCAAAGCGGCAACCCGCCAAGCCGGACCACTGGGTGGCCTGATCCATCAGAACGCCGACGGTGGACAGCGCGCATGTCAGCGTACAACTCGCCATCATGTCCATCTTGGGATCGCATTTTGGGCAATCCTGCCCGTCCCGCGCCATCGCCATGCCCGCCATGGGGGGCGCGGGTTCCGCCCGCAGCGGGGCTGCCGAGACCGCGAGGGTGCCGGCCACGAAAATGGCGATAAGCAGAACCCAAAGACTGCGGATCAGGCCGGTCATCCTGCAAGACTAGCGGGCGCATCGCGCGACGGCCAGCGTCCAACCGGTGCGATGGGTAAATTCTCTGTCATGTCACGACCGAGCTTGGGATGCGGAAATGGCGGTAGGCATCGGGAAACCGTCAGGCAGGCCTGATGCTTCACCATGCCGCCCTGTCTTTTTCAATCGCTGGTCCTTGGGCAACCGTGTAGCTCAGGCTGGTGTATCGCCCTCGGGATGCTGATGGTCGGTTGTACAGAGGGAATGATTGCCCAGAACCTCGATTACGCGACAATTAGCGATCCGTCCCCCCGCGCATTGCACCACCATGCGCTCCAGTTCCGCCTTCAGTGCGGTCAGGCGCACCAGGCGGCTTTCGACCTCGGCCAATTGCGCTTTTGCGATGGCATCTGCTGCGGCACAGGACTGATCCGGCTCGTCCGACAGGCTGAGCAGGTCGCGGATTGCCTCAAGTGTAAAGCCGAGATCGCGGGCGTGGCGGATAAAGGCCAGCCGGTCGAGCGCCTTGCGGCTGTAAAGCCGCTGGTTTCCCGCGCTGCGCTCGGCCTCTGGTAGGAGGCCGATCTGTTCGTAGTAGCGGATGGTCGGCACCTTCACCCCGGCCGACGCCCCCAGTTTCCCGATGGTCAGCATCAGATTCCCATTGAAGCTATAGTAGCTATAGCTATTAGGCTGTCAAAGCTAGGCAGACAAGTAGGGAACCAGCAATGCTGTTGATGATGACGGCAATACCGATGGCCGCAGCGGTGATCGGTGCCGCGCTGGCCATTCGCTGGGCACCGGGGGAATTGTTCGCGGCGGCAGTCCAGCACCTTGCGGCTGGCGTCGTCTTCGCCACAGCCGCCAGTGAGCTTTTGCCCGACATTCTGCACAGCGCCTTGCCCGTTTCCACCATCATCGGAGGCTTTGGCGGAATCGCCGTGATGCTGGCGATCCGCAATCTTGAAACCCTAGTGCGTGGGCCTGTCGGGATGCTGACGGGGATCGGTGTCGACATTCTGGTCGACGGGTTGGTGCTCGGGATCGGCTTCGCGGTGGATTTGCGGACCGGAATCCTGCTGACCGTTGCCCTGACCTTGGAACTACTGCTTCTCGGCCTGACTTCTGTCACCGCACTGAGGGAGGTATTTCCACGCCCGGCGATGCGCTTGATCGGTGTCGCGGTGCTCGCGATGATGCTACCTCTGGGTGTGCTGCTCGCCGCGCCGGTGGCGCTGTTGCCGGAACAGGCCAATCTGGGTGTACTGACCTTCGGTCTGGTGGCGCTGTTGTTCCTTGTGACCGAGGAACTGCTGGTCGAGGCGCATGAAGTCGAGGAGAAGTCCTGGGTCACCGCGTTGTTTTTCGTGGGATTTCTGGGGCTTCTGCTGCTGGACGAGATGATGCGCTAGCCGTTTCGGATTTTTCTTGCGAAAGCCCGACTTCCCCCTTGAACCTATAGCCGCTAGAGCAATTAGATTGCCGACTCGAAGGTATTTCGGCCCTCGGGGGCCGCGGGAGGTATGACATGGCGGGCGAAAACACTGCGGCGAAGCAGATCGAGTGGACGGTGACGGGGATGGACTGCGCTTCCTGCGCCAACAAGATCCGAACGGCGGTCGAACGACTGCCGGGCACAGAGACGGTCGACATCGCGCTGATGACCGAGCGGCTGAAAATGCGGCTGGACGAAAGCAAGACCTCGCGCGCGAATGTCGAGGCTGCGGTGAAGAAGCTGGGCTACGGCATTGCCGAGCGCAGGACCGGCGCCGCGCCCGCCGCCGCAGCGGCAGCCGCGCAGCCGTCCGTGCTGAAACCGCAACAAAAGCCGGTTCATGTGCACGGACCCGACTGCAAGGGCCATGACCACCAGCCCGGCCATTCGCACGACGATGGCCATGACCATGACCATGGTGCGGGCCATTCCGACGGTGACGGGCACGACCATCACCCCAAGGGCGGCAAGGACGATTCCGGTCATGGCAGCCCCGGCCATGTGCATGACGACCCCGCCGACCGTGGCAAGCGCTGGTACCAGACCGGCAAGGGCAAGCTGGTGATCTTCACCGCGCTGCTCTTGGGCGCAGCCTGGGCGGTGGAGCTGGTCGCGCCCGAGATCGGCAAATGGGCCTTTGTCGCGGCCTGTCTGATCGGGGTCGCGCCGGTCGCCAAGCGCGCTTTCGCGGCGTTGCGGGTCGGAATGCCCTTCACCATCGAAAGCCTGATGACGATTGCTGCCGTCGGTGCCCTCTTCATCAACGCGGCGGAAGAGGCGGCGCTGGTTGTATTCCTCTTCGCGGTGGGCGAAGTGCTGGAAGGCGTTGCCGCGGGCAAGGCGCGCGATGGTATCCGCGCGTTGGCTAATCTGGTGCCCAAGACAGCCCTGTTGGAGGTGAGCGGCACCACCAAAGAGGTGCCTGCCGCTGAGTTGCAAGTCGGCCAGATGGTTCTGGTCCGCCCCGGCGACCGCATTCCGGCCGACGGCGAGATCGCCGAGGGCACCTCGGGTGTCGATGACAGCCCGGTCACGGGGGAAAGCGTGCCGGTGACCAAGGGGCCGGGGGATCCGGTCTTCGCGGGGTCGATCAACACCGAAGCTGCGCTTCGGGTGACCGTCACCAAGGCGGCGGAAGACAATACCATCTCCCGCATCATCCGGCTGGTCGAAGAGGCGGAAGAAGCCCGCGCCCCGACCGAGCGGTTCATCGACCGGTTCAGCCGCTGGTACATGCCTGCTATCGTCGCCGTGGCGGCGCTGGTGGTGCTGGTGCCGCCGCTGGCGTTCGGCCAGCCCTGGGACACTTGGGTCTATCGCGGGCTTGCGCTCTTGCTGATCGGCTGCCCCTGTGCGCTCGTTATCTCGGTCCCGGCCTCCATCGCCTCGGCGCTTTCAACGGGTGCGCGGCGCGGGATGCTAATGAAGGGCGGCGCCGTCATCGAAGCCGCGGCCAAAGTCAGCCGCGTGGCCTTCGACAAGACCGGCACGCTGACCCACGGACGCCCGATGGTGACCGATGTGGTGACCTTCGGCACGACGACCGAGGCGGAACTTCTCGCGGTGGCGGCGGGCGTGGAAACCGGGTCGAGTCATCCCTTGGCCGTGGCGATCCTGAACAAGGCGAAGGAGGCGGCGGTCGCGGTCCTGCCGTCGCGGGATGCCAAGGCGCTGATGGGCAAGGGCGTGGTCGCAACGGTGGGCGATGCCTCCGCCTGGGTGGCCTCGCCGCGCTATGCGATGGACAACGGCGGGATGGACGGGCTTGGCCTGCGCCAGGCCACGGTATTCGAGGAAGAAGGCAAGACTGCCGTTGCGGTTTTCCGCGAGAAAACCCCGCTCGGCCTGATCGCCATGCGCGACGAACCGCGCAAGGATGCCGGGGATGCGGTGCGGCAGTTGAAGGCGATGGGCGTCACCTCGGTCATCCTGACCGGCGACAACCCGCGCACTGCTGCCGCCATCGCGGGCGGTCTGGGCATGGAGTTCCAGGCAGACATGATGCCGGAAGACAAGCTCAAGGCTATCAAGGATATGAGCGAGCAGGGCGGCGTCATGATGATCGGCGACGGCATCAACGACGCCCCCGCCCTGAAACAGGCGAGCGTTGGCGTTGCCATGGGGTCTGGCACCGATGTGGCGCTGGAAACCGCCGACGCGGCGATCCTGCGCGACCGGGTCACCGACATTCCGGCCAAGATCCGGCTTGCGCGCGCAGCGATGGCCAACATCCGTCAGAACGTGACCATCGCGCTGGGGCTGAAGGCTGTGTTCCTCGTGACCTCGGTGGTGGGCCTGACCGGCCTCTGGATCGCGATCCTGGCCGATACCGGGGCGACGGTACTGGTCACGCTCAATGCGCTGCGCCTGTTGCGGTTCAATCCGGAGCGCGAGAGCTGAGGCATGATCTTGGGTTTCGGCTGGGCTGCTTTGGCACTGCTTTTCGGCTATCTAGCGCTGTTTTTCTGGGGCAGCGCCCTCGCGGCGCAAGCAGCCAGCCGATCTGTCTGGCTGTTCGCGCTGGCGGCGGGGCGTGATCGTCTTGCCGCATTCGGCTTTCGGTCGGCCTTTGTCCTCGCCTTCTTTGGACCGCTCCTTTGGCTAGCCTGGCCGGTGCTTCACAAGACCGATCCTGTCTGGACCGAAGGCAAGGCCTTGGTTCTTGGTCTGATCGGTATCTTCGTTGCGGGCCTCGGCGCCATGATCGCTTTCGCAGCACAGATGTCGATGGGCGCATCCTGGCGGGTCGGTGTCGTCAGCGGGGCAACGGGCGATCTCGTCTCCGGCGGGCTCTACCGCTTCAGCCGTAACCCGACCTTCGTCGGGCAGTTTGCTCTGCTCCTCGGTGTCACGCTCACGATCCCGTCGATCCCGACAATTGTCGCGCCGCTCCTGTTTTTCGGATCGGCCGCCGTGCAGGTCCGGTCCGAGGAAGCGGCCCTGCGCAAGTCCTTCGGCGCGGAATATGACCGCTACGCGACTTCCGTCCCCCGCTGGATTGGCCTGCGTCGAAGGGAAGGCAAATGAGCGCCCGTTGGATTGCCGCCCTGATTTGCGCCGCGCTTCTGGCCGATCAGATCACAAAGGCTGCCGCGCTGACCTGGCTTTCGGTGGGCGAGTTCGCTCCCGTCTTGCCCGGCTTCAACCTGACTCTCGGCTTCAACGAGGGGTCGAGCTTTGGCATGTTTTCGGGCGCCATGGCGGGCAGGCCGTTCATGATGGTGGCGCTGACCGGGGTATTGACCCTGGCCTTCGCCATCATGGCTTTCCGCGCCCGACCTTACCTGGAACGGGCCGGTTTTGCGCTGATCGTTGGCGGGGCGCTTGGCAACATCGTGGATCGGATACGGCAGGGCGCCGTCACAGATTTTCTTGATCTCTACTGGCGCAACTGGCACTGGCCCACATTCAACGGTGCGGATATCGCGATCACCCTGGGCGCTCTGTTCATCCTTGCAGCCTTTGTCCCCCTTCGCCGTCGCAAGGAGTCCGCTCTTGACCAATCCTGACGCGCAGCGCCTGTCCCGCGACGAAGTGCTACTCACCGCCGCGTTCCTTATCGCGCTTGCCGCAACGCTCGGCGCGTTGTTCATCGGGGAAGTGCTTGGGCAGTTGCCTTGCACCCTCTGCTGGTATCAGCGCATTGCCATGTTCCCGCTGGTTCCGGTCCTCGGCCTGTCGCTCTGGCGTGGCGACGGAATGGCGCGCGTCTACGGCCTTCCCCTTGCCGCGATTGGCCTTCTGATCGCGGGATGGCATGCGGGGCTTTATGCCGGATGGATACAGCAAGCTATTGCGCCCTGCACCAAGGACGGCCCGTCCTGTACCGATCGGGGGGCCCAGACTATCCTGTCCTTGCCCATTCCCTATCTCTCGCTGGTCGCCTTTGCAGCGATCCTTGCCTGCCTCATCCTGCCAAAAGGAAACCGCACATGAACCGCCGCACTCTTCTCATCGGGGCTTCGGCCCTTGGCCTGGCCGCATTCGGGGGCGGCGCATTCGTCCTGAGCCGCCGTCGAAAGGCTGAGGCGGAAGCGGCGGCGGGTGAGGCGATGGCGGTGGACCCGGCACTGCTCATCCGCCCGCACTCTCCAAGCTTCGGCCCCGCCGATGCGCCGGTTACGCTGGTTGAATTCTTTGATCCATCCTGCGAGGCCTGCCGGGCCTATCATCCGGTGGTGCAGGAAATCCGGCGCCAGTTCCCGACGCAGGTTCGAGTCGTGCTGCGTTACACGGTCTTCCATGAAGGATCGGACGAGGCGGTGCGCATCCTCGAGGCCGCGCGGATGCAAGACAAGTTCGAACCCGTGCTTGACGCGCTTCTGGAACAACAGCCGGGCTGGGCTCTTCATGACGGACCGGATCTGGACGTGGCTTGGGAAATAGCCGGTGGCGCTGGACTCGACCTCGATAAGGCCGAAAGCGACAGGCTCTTCCCCGACATTACCGGCGTGCTCAATCAAGACATGGCCGATGTCGAAGCCTTGGGCATCCGCCAGACACCCACTTTCTTCCTGAACGGCAAGCGCTTGGAAAACTTCAGCGCTGAAAGCCTGATCGCCGATGTCCGGTTCGCCGTGGAGAATTCCTGAAGGCGAGGCCTTCCATCCGTCGTTCGCGGGCTTGCCAAAACGGAAGTCGAAACGTTTGCCGCAGCGGAGAGCTTCAAGAACCTCTACGGGAAAGTGATGCCAAATTATCGGATGGCTACACCATGTCGCACAACGCAGGCCCTTGTCGAAACGCCACCCAGACGGGATTACACGCCCTCCTTCTGCCGATACCCATCAACTACGCTCTCGAACGATTGCAGGTTTGCCGTGACTTCCCCGGCGAAGGCGGCGAACAGGTCATCTTCATTGACTTCGGCCGCGCGAGCTTCCGCTGGAGTGGCCCCGCGCGCCGATGGGGCAGCTTCCGGGACGGGTTGAACCTGCGCCGGCTCGCCCGTGGCTGCCACCTGCGTTTCCGCTATCTCCGCCGCCAGGCCCTTCGACCGCGCCCGATGCCGGATGGCGCCGAACTGCTCGCGCAACTCTGCGACCTCGGCCCTGAGCGCAGCGATCTCCGCGATCTCCACCGGCGGATAGGGCAAGGCGCCGGTCTGCTTGTCGAGCATCGCCCGGAAGGTCGGATCTTCATAGTAGACGATCCGCTCGGCCATGATCGGGTTCTGGCGTTCGGGCAGGAGGATCACCTTCATCGGTGAGAGGCGCTTGATCTCGTCGGGGGAGAGGAGCGCCCGTTCTTCCATCCGCCGCGAGACGGAGCGGCGGGCGCGAAGGCCGGTGTCGCGCGACAGGCTGTCGCTGACCGAAAGCTTGGTGGTCTTGCCAAGCCCTTCGGAGACTTCGGCGGCGGTCTTTTTTTCGTTGGGGGAGAGGAAGAGCTTCATCCCGGCGGCAGATTCAAGCGAGAGGCGGATGGCCGAGCACCACCGGAAAGCTTGTCGCCTCCGGCGCGATGGCCGCGATGAGGGCGCGGCGGACGGCGTCGAAGGCGAGGCTGCGGGTCACGGCCGCCGCCGACAGCGCCTCGGAGATGAAGATCATGGCAGCCTCCCTCACCAGCCGCTGAAGCGGTCCCAGACCTTCAGGGGACCGCCCTCGGCAGGGATCACGTTGTAGGACGAATGCTGCGCGGCGGTGGCGCAGGCGTGGTTGGGCAGGATGCGCAGGAGCATGCCCAACGGCAGATCAGGGAGCACCGCCATCGAGCCGGGGCGGCGGGCGATGATGCCGTGTTCCTGATTGGCCACAGTCACGATCAGGTCGGGAATGATCCGGCCCTCCGCATCGCAGACCAGCCCATAGCCCTGATCGACCGCCTGTGCTGCCGTGCCGCAGTCGCGCGACAGCGCCATCCAACCCGCATCGACCAGGATCCAACCTTTCGCCCGCTGGTGCCCGATCACCGCGGTCAGGACCGACAGCGCAATGTCGTCTGGCCTGCACACGCCGATCCCCGCCATCACGAGGTCGAAGAACACATAGACGCCGGCACGCAGTTCGGTCACCCCGTCGAGGTTGCGCGCGGCATGGGCGGTGGGGGTGGAGCCGACGCTGACCACCGGGCAGGGCAGGCCCG
>DJUV01000017.1 GCA_002440625.1 Rhodobacteraceae bacterium UBA6273
GCATGAAGGTCCTCGTCCACGGTCGCATCCACTACACCAAGTGGACCGATGCCACCGGCACTGACCGCTACGGCTGCGAGATCATCGCCGAGAAGGTCGACTTCCTCAGCCGCCCGAAGTCGGCCGAGAACGAAAACCCGGAGCTGGTCGACCGCGACGACGAGATCCCGTTCTGAAAAAAACGGGGTCTCCCCCTAGGGCCCGGCGGGGAAACCCGCCGGGCTCCGTCGATTTCGGCCCAAAGCGGACGGTCGCGGCGATATGTCGATGGACAGTCGTAATGGAACTTTGGCGGATTCAAATCCGCCGGTGAGCCTGTCGCATCGCTTCCATGCCGGCCTTCATTTGCCGCGTGACAGGCCCAGCACGCGGAGCACTTCGCGCGGGGCCGGTTGCCGCCAGATCGTCTGGAAACTTTCGACCACGTTGTCCCGTGTGACGCCAATGCCGGGTAGGGCGATCCAGGCGGGAACGGGGCGACCGAGAAGGCACAGGATCACGGTCTGTGCGGCTGTGATCCCTTGGAGGAAAGGCTGCTGGGCTGCGATGCAGCAGAAGGAATTGCCCGTTGCGAGGGCGATGGCTGCGGCCTCTCCGAGGTCCACGGTTGCCATGGACATCGTTGCGCCGCGTTCTGCAAGGCGGGTGGCTGCGGCAAGGGCAGGCGTGTCCCAAACGACGAATAGCCCGGCCAGATCGGGGTTTGCCGACAGAAGGTCATCCGCGGCTGAGGCTGAGTCCTCGATCCGCGCGAAGCGGTGGATGCGCGGTGTGATGTCGGGGCGGTTCACCTGAAGCCATTTGGTGAAGGCGATCTCGCGTTCGTTCGTGGCGAAGAAATCGGCGGCGAAGCCGAGGACGCCGACTTTCGCCCCGTCGGGGATGCGGGGAGAAAGTCCGGCGGCCGCGATCTTGCCCAGACCGAAGTTGTCCGAAGACACCAGCGCCGTGTAGTCCTTGCCCGGCAACAGGCCGGTGGGCGCGTTGTCCAGCAGGACCAGCTTTATTCCCGCCTCGGACACCCGGCGGTGCGCGGCGGCGACCTGTTCATTCGCCACGGGAAGGGAGATGATCGCATCGGGGCGTTGCGAGATCAGCCGGTCAAGTTCGGCCACCTGCATGTCGGGGGAAAAGGCGCAATCCACGACATCGATCACCGCCGCGCCGCAATCGCCGAAGATACCCATCATGCCGGCAAGTTGCTGCTTGGCCCAGTCGCTTTCCAAGGTGTGCAGGACCACGGCGACGCGCCAACCGGCGGCCTTGGCGGCGGTGCGGTCGTCGGGCAGCAGGCTGACCCGTTCGGGCGGGGCGGCGCGTTCACCATGCGGGCCGAGGCCAGATATCGTCATCTCGGAAGCTCCTGTCCGGTCCGCGCCCTTGGCGGCGGAGGGGGCGGTGCGGTTTGCGAAAGCCGATCCTGCAGGGCGGCGAAGGCCGGATGGGCAAGCGGGCTGCCCTGCATCACCCATTCCTTCAGGAACGCCGGTGCGAAGAGCTGTTCGGAGGCGACGCGGGCCGCGCCGACAAGTCCGGCCGAACTTCCCATCTGCGACCGGATGATCCGCAGGTCGCGGGTGACGAAGGGATGCGATGCGCCATAGACCGCCTCGCGCAGCGCGGCGAGGATGATGTCGTTCGTCTGCACGATGGACCCCGACAGCACGATCAGTTCCGGGTTCAGCGCATTGGCCAGCGTCGCCACGACCTGACCGATCAGGTGGCCCGACTCCGTCAGGATCGCGACCGAGGCGGGATCGCCGGTCTGTGCGGCCTGCGAGACTTCGATGGCCGTGATCTCGCCCCCGCGGCGCTGTATGTCGGCCAGCATGGGACTGCGCCCGTCTTGTGCGGTGGCCAGACCTTCGCGCTGGATCATGTCCGATCCTGCGACGGCATCGAGTGGGCCGCTGCGCCCGCCCGAGGTGACCGGAAGCGATCCGATCAGACCTGCCGCACCATGCGCACCACGGTAAAGCTGGCCGTCGCAGACGATGCCCGCCCCGATGCGGCGGCCAACCTTCAGGAAAAGCATACTGCGCGTGCCGATCCCCGCGCCTGCGTGCAGCTCGCCCATCGTCATCGTCTCGACGCTGGACCGCATCCAGACCGGCACGCCGAAATCGCGCGTCAGCGTTTCGACAAGTGGAAACCCTTCCCAGGCGGGAAGGACCGGCGGCGTGGCGGTCAGGAAGTCACCCTCCGTCGCGCCCTGAACGGCCCCGGGGACGGAGAGGGAGATGCCCCAAATGCTGCCCTGCGGCGCGTGCCGCTCCATCGACCAGCGGAAGAGTGCTGTCAGACGCTCGGCCAGTTCGGCGGGCGGGGCGGTCAGGTCGGCGGCTTCGTGATGTTCGGTCAGGAGTTTGCCGGAAAGGTCGGCCACACCCACCCCGATCGCGGTTTGATCCAGCGTGGCGACAAGGATCGCGGCGCGTCGCGCGGCAAAGCGCACCAGTCGCGGCGCTCGGCCGCCCGTGGCGGTGCCGAGTTCGCTTTCGTCCACCAATCCCAGATCGCCCAGCATCGTCAGGCGATCCGCCACCACGGCACGGCCGAATTCGCTTTGGCGTTCCAGTTCCTGCCGCGTGTTGGCGGCACCCGTGCGGACGAGGTTCAGGAGTTCGACCAGCGATGGCGCAGCGGTTTCCACCGTGCGCGGCCGTCCCTTGCCACGGGGGCGGGGCGATTCGGTCAGGTCCTGGGCGGTCAGGGGCAAAATCGCGTCCTTGCAGGGTTTCAGAATGGATAAAGGGCGTCCTTCTGCCGTTCAAGAAAAAACTTATGCTGTAAAAATGCAGAAGTAGTCTGACATAAGCAGATTTATTATTGACCAAAGCGGAATCGAGGCCTAACGAATGTAGCACGGTCAGAGGAGGCCGGCAGGAAATCAGGCAAGGCGGGTCATCCCGCAGCGCCTTTGGCACGGGGAGGGGATACCGATGACAGCGTGGAAGCTGGCCTATCACGCCAATTGCTGGGGGGGTCTCGGGGGCAATGCCGTGGGCGTCACCTCGATCACGCAACTGGCCTACCGCACCTTCGGCGATATGGATCGCGCCTGCGCCGACATCGCTGCCGCTGGTTATGCCGGGGTGGAGCTGTTCGACGGCAACCTGCTGGACTACAGCGCCGCCGAGATGCGCAAGCTTCTGGCCGACAACGGGCTGGAACTGGTCGCCACCTATGCGGGCGGGAACTTCATCTTCGACGACATTCTGCCGGAGGAACTGGCCCGCGTGACGCGCGCCGCCGACCGTGCCGCCGAACTGGGCGCGCCGCATCTGGTGGTGGGCGGCGGGGCCAAGCGTTTCGACGGCACGCGTGAGCCGGATTATCACAAGCTGGGTGCCGCGCTCGACCGTGTGAAGGCGCTGGCCGATGCGCGGGGGCTGCGGGCGCATTACCACCCGCACCTTTCGACCATCGTCGAAGGCCCTGCCGAAGTGGCCAAGATCTTCGATCTGACCGCAATCGACTTCTGCCCCGACACGGCGCATCTGGCCGCTGCCGGGGGCGATCCGGCGCAGCTTATCCGCGATCATGCGAAGCGGATTTCCTACATCCACCTCAAGGGGTTCCAGCGCGACCCCTTCGCCTTCACCCCGATCGACCGGGGAGATGTGCCGACGGGGCCGATCCTGCAAGCGATGCGGGATGTGGGCTTTGCGGGCTGGGTCTGCACCGAACTCGACTCCTGGCCCGACCCCGCCGAAGGGGCGCGGCTGAGCATGGACTACCTGAACCGGGCAATCGCGGGCTGATCCGCCTGTCCACCAAACGGGGGAAACCCCGACACTTCTCTGGGAGGAAGAAGCTATGATGACCAGACGCAGCCTCATGGGCTCGGCGACCGCGCTTGCGCTTTTGATGGGGATCGCCGCCCCGGCCTTCGCCGATCCGGACGCGGCGCTTGCCAAGTTGCAGGAAACCGTCCTGTCCAAGGGACCGAGCGGTGAAGACCCCTCGCCCGCCTCGGATGTCGTGCTCAGCGATGAAGAGCTGGCCAAGATCAAGGAGATGGGCGCCACCGCTGCCATCGTGATGCATTACGGCGGCAACGACTGGAGCCAGGCGCAGATCAACGGCCTGCAGACCCAGTTCGCCGCGATGGGGATCAAAGTGATCGCCGTGACCGATGCGGGCTTCAAGCCCGAAAAGCAGGTCAGCGACCTTGAAACCATCATGGCGCAGTCGCCCGACATCATCGTGTCGATCCCGACCGACCCCACCGCCACCGCCGCCGCCTACCGCGCCGCGCATGAGGCCGGGGCCAAGCTCGTGTTCATGGACAACGTCCCGACGGGCTTCGTTCCGGGGACCGACTATGTCTCGGTCGTGTCGGCGGACAACTACGGCAATGGCGTCGCCGCAGCCCATCTGATGGCCAAGGCGCTTGGCCCTGACGGGGGCGAAATCGGGCTCGTGTTCCACGCCGCCGACTTCTTCGTAACGAAGCAGCGCTATGACGGGTTCAAGGCGACGATCGCCAGCGACTACCCGAACATCAAGATCGTCGATGAACAGGGGATCGGCGGGCCGGACTTCTCGGGCGATGCGGAAAAGGCGGCTGGCGCGATGCTGACCGCGAACCCGAACATCAAGGGCATCTGGGCGGTCTGGGACGTTCCGGCCGAAGGCGTGATGGCCGCCGCCCGCGCCAATGGCCGCGATGACCTGATGATCACCACCGTCGACCTTGGCGAAAACGTCGCCATCAGCATGGCGCAGGGCGGCTTCATCAAAGGCCTTGGCGCACAGCGTCCCTATGACGCCGGCGTGGTCGAGGCGAAGCTGGCAGGCTACGCCCTGCTCGACAAGGATGCGCCCGACTTCGTGGCCCTGCCTGCGCTGCCCGTCAGCAAGGACAACCTGCTCGACGCGTGGAAGCAGGTCTACTCGACCGAAGCGACCGACAACATCAAGGCCTCGATGCAGTGACCGAACACGCGCGGGGTGTCCCTATCACCCCGCGCGCCTGCCGGACCTTTACTGGGGGCGTTGCTCCCCGCCCGTGTAGGTCCGGCCCTTTCCCACCAACCCGTCCCGCACAGCACCGGAGACTGACGATGACCAAAGTGATGAATGTTGCCATGATCGGCGGCGGGTTCATGGGCAAGGCGCACGCCATGGCCTATGCCTCGATGCCCATGTTCTTCTGGCCCGCGCCTGCCATCCCGCACCGCAAGGTCGTCGTCGATGTCACCGACGGGGCCGCCGAGGAAGCCCGCCGCCGCTTCGGCTTTGACGAAGCCTCCAGCGATTGGCGCAGCGTGGTGGAGCGGCCCGATATCGACGTGGTCGACATCTGCACGCCGAACAATGTCCATGCCGAGATTGCCATCGCGGCGGCGAAGGCGGGCAAGCACATCATCTGCGAAAAGCCGCTGGCCCGCACCGTGGAAGAGGCCCGCGCGATGACCGAGGCGGCGAAGGCCGCAGGCATCATCCACATGGTGGCCTTCAACTACCGCCGCACGCCCGCCGTGGCGCTGGCCAAGAAATATATCGAGGAAGGCCGCATCGGCCGCATCCTGAACTTCCGCGGCACCTACCTTCAGGACTGGTCGGCGGATGAGAACGGGCCGCTGTCCTGGCGCTTTCAGAAGAAGATCGCGGGGTCGGGCACGGTGGGGGATATCGGGACCCATGTGGTGGACCTTGCGCATTACCTCGTCGGTCCCATTGCCGAGGTGATCGCCATGACCAAGACCTATGTCACGACGCGCCCCATCCAGCAGGGCGGGGTGGACAAGCTGGGTGCGTCGGAGAAATCCGCTGATGCCGAACGTGCTCCGGTGGATGTGGATGACGAGGTGGTGTCGATGCTGCGCTTCGGCAACGGGGCCATCGGCAGCCTGGAGGCCACGCGCAACGCATGGGGTCGGAACAACTTCATCACGCTGGAAATCCACGGGACGAAGGGGTCGATCCACTTCAACTACGAACGCCGTGACGAGTTGCAGGTGATGTTCGCCGACGACCCCGCCGATGCACGCGGCTTCCGCACGGTCTACACTGGTCCAGCCCATCCCTATGGCGGCGGTCTGTGGCCGATCCCCGGTCTGGGCATCGGCTATTCGGAAACGAAGATCGTCGAATGCTTCGACCTGTTCAGCGCGATTGCCAGCGGCAAGCAGCCCAGCCCGAATTTCGAGGATGGTCTGCTGACGGAACTGGTGGCCGATGCCCTGCTTCGGTCGGGTGAAACCGGCAAGTGGGAGCGGGTGGAATGACCGCCCCCGCCCCGGTTGCCGTGCGGATGACGGGGATTTCCAAATCCTTCGGCGGCATCCGCGCGCTGGACGGTGTGGATTTCGAGGTCTTTGCCGGTGAAGTCCACGCCCTGCTTGGCGGCAACGGGGCGGGGAAGTCCACCATCCTCAAGGTCCTGAACGGTGTTCACGTGCCGGAGGAGGGCGAGATCGAGGTTGGTGGCCAGAAACTGGCCGCCCACTCGCCCGAAGCGGCGCGGGCGGCGGGGATCGCCATGAACTTTCAGGAAATGTCGCTGATCCCCACGCTGACTGTGGCGCAGAACATCTTCCTGACCCGCGAAGCCCGCGATGCGCGCGGGATGATCGACGATGCCGATTCCGTCCGGCGGGCGCAGGCGATTTTCGACATGTTGCAGGTCGAGGTCGATCCCGCTGCGCTGGTGGGCGATCTGGGGGCGGGTCAAAAGCAGCTGACCGAGATTGCGAAGGCGATCAGTCAGAATGCCCGCGTCCTGATCCTCGACGAACCCTCAACCGCACTTTCGGTGTCGGATGTTGAACGACTCTTCGTCTTCCTGCGGCAACTCAAGGCCAAGGGCGTGGCGATCATCTATGTCAGCCACCGCATGGACGAAATCGCCCGCATCGCGGACCGCGCCACGATCCTGCGGGATGGAAAACATGTGATCACCGCGCCGCTGGCCGATCTGCCCATCGACGTGATGATCGAACATATTGTCGGCAAGAAATCCAAGGGTCTTTCCGATGTCACCCGGGGCGATGCCACACGGGGCGAGGTTCTTCTGGACCTTGCAAACGTGACCGGCCCGCACAAGCCCGAAAACGTCAGCCTCACCCTCCACCGGGGCGAGGTTCTGGGTCTGGCCGGGTTGCTCGGCTCTGGCCGGTCGGCCTTGGCCCGCGTTATCGCAGGCATCGAACCTGCCGTTTCCGGCGAAATCCGGATCAAGGGCACGACGGTGGCGATCCGCCGCCCCGCAGACGCCATCGCCCAAGGCATCGCTCTGGTGCCGGAGGCGCGGGCGACACAAGGCATCATACCGGCACATAGTGTGGCCGAAAACATGGTCATGGCGGTTCTGGGCCGCATCGCGCCGCGCGGGATCGTGGACCGTGATCGCGTCCGCGACATCGCGGACCGCATGATCGCCCGCCTGTCGATCAAGACCGCCAGCCGCGACCATGCCGTGTCCACCCTGTCGGGCGGCAACCAGCAAAAGGTGGTGATCGGCAAATGGCTGGCGACAGAGCCGGATATCCTGATCCTCGACGAACCCACCGCAGGCATCGACATCGGGTCCAAGGCCGAAATCATCCGTCTGGTCCGCGACCTCGCGCAGGCAGGGAAGGGCGTCATCGTGATATCTTCGGAACTGTCGGAACTGCTGACGGCCTGCGACCGCATCCTCGTTATGGCGGATGGCCGTGCGCATCAGATTCTGGATCGTGCCGATCTGGACGACCCGACCGAGACGAACCCCGAACACGCCCTGCAAGCGGCCGAACGCCGCCTTCAGATCGAAATCCAGAAAGCCCTGACCATCAAGGAGGCCAGCCATGGCTAAGGCAGCAACCGCCCCCGCCGGGGGCTTCTTCGCCAACTGGCGGCAGAACATCATCTATATCGGCTTCGTGGTGATCTTCATCGTCTTCGCGCTGACGCTGAACGACAAGGGGTTCCTGAACCCGAACAACCTGCTGAACATCGTGCGGCAGACCGCGATGATCGCGGTGATGGCGGTGGCCATGACCTTCGTGCTGTCGGCGGGCGAGATCGATCTGTCGGTGGGCGCGGTGGCGGGGCTGACCACGGTGACGGTTGCCATGGCGATTGCCGTCGCCGGGCCTGTTGGCGGTGTCCTTGCCGGGTTGGCGACAGGGCTGGCCGTGGGCGTGTTCAACGGCTGGCTCACGACGCGGATCGGCATTCCGTCCTTCCTGACGACCCTTGCCATGATGGGCATCGCCAAGGGCGTGGCCATGTGGATTTCCGACACGGCGGCGGTGCCGATCCTGTCCCCCGGTTATTCCTGGATCTTCGGGGGCGGCTCGGTCGGCCCTATCCCGGTCCTGATGTTCTGGATGGCGGTAATCGCGGGCGTCGGTCATGTCGCGCTGCGCCGGTCCGGCTTTGGCCGCAAGGTTCTGGCGACGGGCGGGGGCGAAATGGCCGCGCGCTACTCCGGCATCGACACGCGCAGCATCAAGTTCAAGGTGCTGGTCCTGTCCTCTTGCGCTGCCGCGCTGGCCGGGATGCTTTACGCTGGCCGTCTGCAATCGGGCCGCTTCCAGCTTGGCGAAGGGGATGAGTTGTCGGTCATCGCCGCGGCCGTCCTTGGCGGGACGAGCCTGTTCGGCGGCAAGGGGACGGTCATCGGCACCATTGTCGGCGCGTTGATGATCGGGATGATCAACAACGGGCTGATCCTGATGGGGCTGGAGTTCAGCCAGCAGCTGATCGCCAAGGGCGCGATCATCATCCTTGCCGTTGCCTTGAGCCAGAAGCGGGGCTGACCATGTATACGATCATCGGAACCCTCACCGCCCGCCCGGAAACGCGCGAGGAACTGGCATCGCTGCTGATGGCGCTAGTGGCGCCGACGCGGGCCGAGGCGGGTTGCATCAACTACGACTTCCACGTCGATGCTGCCGATCCTTGCGTCTTTGTCTTCTACGAGAACTGGACCGACCGCGCGGCGCTGGACGCGCATCTGGCGATGCCGCATCTGCAACCGCTGGTTTCGCAGCTTGACCGTCTGCTGGCCTGTCCGGTGGAGATCCGGCCCCTGACCATGCTGTCGGAGAGGGCGGCATGACGGGCAGTGCGATCAAGGGTCCGGGCATCTTTCTGGCGCAATTCGCGGGGAATGATGCACCCTTCGACAGCCTGCCCGCGATCACGGCCTGGGCGGCAGGGCTGGGCTACAAAGGCGTGCAGATCCCGTCCTGGGATCGGCGGTTGTTCGATCTGAACCTCTGCTCCGAAAGTCAGACCTATGCTGACGAGGTGGTGGGCATTTGCGCCGAAGCGGGCATCGCCATCACGGAACTGTCCACGCACTTGCAAGGACAGTTGGTCGCGGTGAATCCCGCCTATGACACGGCCTTCGATGCCTTCGCGCCGGAAACGGTGCGGGGCAATCCCGGCGCACGGCAGGCATGGGCGGTCGATCAGGTGACCAAGGCCGCAACGGCGGCGCGGCGTCTGGGGCTTTCGGGAACGGTCAGCTTCACCGGATCGCTGGCCTTCCCCTATCTCTATCCTTGGCCGCAGCGCCCCGCCGGACTGGTCGAGACGGCATTCGCCGAACTTGCCCGCCGCTGGACCCCCATCCTTGATGCCTATGACGATGCGGGTGTCGATATTGGCTTCGAACTGCACCCCGGAGAGGATGTGTTCGACGGCGCAAGCTGGGAGAGGTTCCTGTCCGCCGTGGCGGAACACCCCCGCGCGAGGATCAACTACGACCCGTCGCACTTCCTGTTACAGGCGATGGATTATCTGGCCTTCATCGACATCTATCACGACCGTATCTCGGCGTTCCACGTCAAGGACGCCGAGTTCCGCCCCGATGGTCGGCAGGGCGTCTATTCCGGCTATTCGCCCTGGGCGGAACGGGCGGGGCGTTTCCGCAGCCTTGGCGACGGGCAGGTGGATTTCCCGGCCGTCTTCACGCGGCTGACCCAGCACGGCTATCGCGGCTGGGCGGTGATGGAATGGGAGTGCTTCCTGAAATCCCCGGCGCAGGGTGCCGCCGAGGGTGCGCCCTTCATCGCCCGTCATCTGATTGAGGTGACGGGGCAGGCCTTCGACGATTTCGCAGGCGGGAGGGCCGATCAGGCGGTGCTGGACGCAATGCTGGGGATCCGGTCATGACACTGAAACTGGGCATGGTCGGCGGAGGACAAGGGGCCTTTATCGGCGCGGTCCACCGCATGGCCGCAAGGCTGGATGGGCGGTGGGAGTTGGTTGCGGGGGCGCTGTCCTCCGACCCGGCACGGGCCGCGGCTTCGGCGGCGGATCTCGGCATCGCGCCCGACCGCAGCTATTCCGATTTCGCGCAGATGGCTTTGGCCGAGGCAGCCCGTCCTGACGGGATCGCTGCGGTGGCCATCGTCACGCCGAACCACCTTCATGCCAAGGTGGCGACGGCCTTCCTGCGGGCAGGCATTGCAGTGATCTGCGACAAGCCGATGACCGCGACGCTTCCCGAGGCCGAGGAACTGGCTGCGCTGGCAGCCGAAACATCCGTGCCCTTCGTGCTGACCCAGACCTATACAGGCTATCCGATGGTGCGCGAGGCGCGCCGGATGATCGCCGAAGGGGCAATCGGGGCGGTGCGTCACGTGCAGGTGGAATACTTGCAGGACTGGCTGGCCGGACCCGTGGAACAGAGCGGGCAGAAACAGGCCGTCTGGCGCACAGATCCCCGCATGTCGGGCGAGGGCGGCTGCATCGCCGATATCGGGACACATGCCGTAAATCTCGCCACATTTGTTTCGGGGCTTGGAGTTCAGGCCGTTCTTGCCGACCTCACCGCCTTCGAGCCGGGACGGCGGCTGGATGACAACGCGGCAGTCCTCTTGCGTTTCGACGGCGGCGCGAAGGGGATGATCTGGGCAAGCCAGATCGCCCCCGGCACCAAAAACGCGCTGCGGTTCCGCATCGCCGGCGAAAGGGGGGGGCTGGCATGGGATCAGGAAGACCCTGATCTGCTCGAATTCACCCCGCTTGGCGACACGACCCGCCTGCTGCGCCGCGGTGACGGCTTGACCCAAACGCCAAGCCGCATACCGTCCGGCCATCCCGAGGGCTATCTGGAGGCGTTCGCAACTCTATACGCCGATGCGGCGGATCTGATCGAAGGCAAGGGCTTGGCGTCGACGCGAGCGCTGGCTACCGCCGAGGACGGACTTGCAGGAATGCGTTTCATCCGCGCGTGTGTCCGCTCGAATGGGGCGGGTGGAATGTGGACGGCGGCCTAACACTCGGGGGCGGTAGGCACATCTGAAAGATGTTCTCACCGCTCACCCGACCGTCCGCTTTCCGCCCGGACCACCTTCTAGAGTAAGAGGAGTGCCGGTTTCCCGGTGACGGGTTGAGGCCCGGGAGAGTGGCTCCCGGCGCCCGTCGCGGGAGATAACCGATGGGCGTTGTGGAAGTTCTGGA
>DJUV01000018.1 GCA_002440625.1 Rhodobacteraceae bacterium UBA6273
CCCGCTTTTGCGTCAGGTTGACGCGCGCCGAACGCACGCCCGGCACCGCGTTCAGCGCCCGTTCGACATCAGAGATGCAGGCGGCGCAATGGGCCGTCGGCAGCGAGAGCACGATCCCCGCCTCACGCTCCGCCCGCTTCGCCGCGATGGTTTCGGCTGCGGGTGCCGCGACGCAGGCCGGACAGGCCGAGATATTGGTCACGGCGGTGGACATCAGCCCGCCACAAATAGATCAAGCCGCTGGTGGAAGCGGGTGCCATCCTTCGCGAAGGCCTCGAGAAGGATCATCCACTTGCCGGGGCGAAGCGGCACCTGGGCAACATAGTCGCCGTTCCGGTACACGAAATCGGGCTGGGTATCCTCGGCCGCCTCGGTCGTGCGCCCGACGACCGCCGAAAGCCGGTCAACTTCGACCGGCAGCCCGTCACGGTCGCGGAACGCAAGCCGCAACTCCCCGTTCTCGTGGCTTTCGGTCAGCGTCCAGCCGAGCGCCTTCTGCGCCTTCCGTTCGGCGTCGAAGACCTGAGAGGCGACGTAGGAATTCTTCACCTCCAGCCCCGGAAAGGTGCTGACGGCCTTCACCGCCAGAACCAGATTGACGCCGATGATGACCGCGAAGGCGGAGACGGTGATCGCGAGGACCTTGCGGCCCGTCAGTTCCCTTGCCATCTCAGCCCTCCTTCCCGGTGAACACGGTGCCCTTGCTGGCACGGTCGGCCCCGTTCACATCCTGCAGCCAGATCGTGATGTCGGTCAGCCGACCCTCGGCCAGAGCATCGCCCTTTGGCGCGGTGACGTAGACGCGCTGGGTCAGCGTTGCATCGGCCGCGACTTGCACCACGTTGCCCTCAACATTTTCCAGCGTCAACGGCAGCGCAACGGGCTCTCCATCGGGGCCGGGCACCGTCGCCGTCACGGCAAAGTCACGCAAACCGGCCTGCTTGTTGCGGATACGGATTTCGAAGGTGTTGCGGATCGACCCGTCGGCGAGAAGCACGTAGACCGGGTTCCTCATCGGCGTCACGTTCAGATCCACCGGCGAGCGCAGGAAAAGCGCCACGATCAACCCGATGCCAAATGCCGACCAGAGCCCGAAATAGAGCAAGGTGCGCGGGCGCAGGACATGCTTCATGAGCGGCTTTGGCTTGGTGCCTGCGCGCTCAGCCGTTTCGTCCTTCAGCGCCATGTAGTCGATCAGGCCGCGCGGTTTGCCGATCCTGTCCATCACGTCGTCACAGGCGTCGATGCAGAGTGCGCAGGTGATGCATTCCATCTGCTGACCGTTGCGGATGTCGATCCCCATCGGGCAGACGTTGACGCAGGCCATGCAGTCGATGCAGTCGCCCTTGGCGCCGCCATCGGATTTCGTCGGCTCGTCCTTCGCCAGCTTGCCGCGCGGTTCGCCCCGCCATTCGCGGTAGGCGACGGTCAGCGTGTCTTCGTCCATCATCGCGGCCTGGATACGCGGCCAAGGGCAGGCGTAGATGCAGATCTGCTCGCGCGCGAAGCCGCCGAAGAAGAACGTGGTCAGCGTCAGGAATGCCATGGTGATATAGGCGACCGGATGCGCCGTGCCGCGCAGAAGGTCGGACAGAAGCGTCGGCGCATCGGTGAAATAGAAGATCCAGGCACCGCCGGTGGCGAGTCCGATCAAGAGCCAGACTGTCCATTTGACCAGACGCAGCCGCGCCTTGCGGAGCGACCAGCCTTCGTTCCAGAGACGGACGCGGGCGTTGCGGTCGCCCTCGATCCAGCGCTCGACAAGGATGTAGAGGTCGGTCCAGACGGTCTGCGGGCAGGCGTAGCCGCACCAGACCCGGCCGAGCGCCGAGGTGAAGAGGAAAAGCCCGAGCCCCGCCATGATGAGAAGGCCGGCGACGAAATAGAACTCGTGCGGCCATATCTCGATCATGAAGAAGAAGAAGCGCCGATTGCCAAGGTCTACCAGCACCGCCTGATCGGGCATCCCCGGTCCGCGATCCCAGCGGATCCAGGGCGTGATGTAATAGATGCCAAGGGTGATCGCCATGATCACCCATTTCAGGTTGCGGAACGTTCCTTTGACCCGACGCGGAAAAATAGGCTCATGTGCAGCATAGAGCTGTGGCTCGGGGGGGCCTGAGGCATCCACGGGGCAGTCTCCAATCGTCCTGTTCGCCCTGTCGTTATGACCCTCTGGCGGCAATGGGACATTGACGCAGATCAAATCAGGGGCGGCGGCCAAGTGCCGGAAGGGTGGTTTTCAAGGGCCATGCTGCCCGGAAGCGGGGCATAATTCATCGAGGTAGCCGACGTGGTTGGCGCAGAATTTCCTTGCCCGCCGCACTGGCCCGGCAGCAGATGAGGGTGGGGGCGGCTGCGGCGGTCGTGGTCCGCCGGGAGGAGCGGGCATGTCGGAAAAGCGCAAGCCGGGCGAAGCGAACGAATTCTCAGCGGCGGAGATCGGCGCCCTCGCGCATCTCTACCGGGGCGAGGTCTACCGCTCCACCATCTGGCGAACCCGGCTCGACACGACGACGAATTGGTCGGTGGTGACGCTGGGTGTCGCCCTGTCGATCACCTATTCCTCGCCCGATGCCTCACCGCTGCCGTTGCTGCTGGTCGGCATCCTGATCCTTCTTTTCCTCGCGCTCGAGGCCCGGCGCTACCGCTATTTCAGCGTTTGGCGCGCGCGGTCGCGCTGGCTGGAGAAACACTTCTTCGTGCCGATGCTGAGGGATGGCGATCTGCATACCGAGGAGAACTGGGCGACGATCCTCGCGGCGGACTACGATCATCCGACCTATCACGTGACCTACCTTGCCTCGGTCGCTCGGCGGGTACGGGGCAACTATCTCTGGATCCTGCTGATCCAGACGGCGGCCTATGTCGGCAAGCTTATCGTCCATCCGACCCCGGTGCCGGATCTTGAAACCTTCATCCGACGTGCGGATGTCGGCCCGCTCTTGCCCGGGGAACTGGTGCTGGGGATCGGCGCCATCTACATCCTGTCCTGGGTTGCGCTGGCGGTCTGGATCAACCGGGTCGATGACCGGCGTATCCTTGAACGCGGCGGCACCGCCACCATGGGGTGAACGGCGCGCAGAACCGGTGTAGCCTCGGAGAAGTTAGACGGCATCGGCACCCCCAGGAAACGCGCGAACAGGACGGGGTGCCGATGCCTCTACCCGGAGGGGCGTAACTGCCCCTCCGAATTCCTTATCTCATTCGCCGCCTCCGCGGCTGTGGACCCAGGCGGCGACCGCGCGAATATCGGCCTCGCTGAGCCGTCCCTGCCACGAAGGCATCACGCCAAAGCGGGCATTGGTGACGGTTTCAGTCAACGTCGCCTGATTGCCGCCGTAGAGCCAGATCGCATCCGTCAGGTTCGGCGCGCCCTGCGCACGGTCGCCGGTACCGTCTTCGGCATGGCAGGCGGCGCAGTTGTCGGCGAAAACAGTAGCGCCGGCTTCGGCCAGTGCCGCATCATGATCCTGACCGGAGATCTGCAGGACATATTGCACGACCTCGTCGATCTGCGCCTTTTCCAGCAGTTCGTCGGCGCCGAATTTCGGCATCTCGGAATAGCGGGCGTCGGCGTCGGTGGTGTTGCGGATACCGTGAGTCACGGTGGTATGAATATCCTCGATCGTGCCACCCCAGAGCCAGTCATTGTCCAGAAGGTTCGGATAGCCCTTCGCGCCGGCCGCGCCCGACCCGTGGCACTGCGCGCACCAGGTACGGAACACCGCGCCGCCGGCATTGGTCGTATAGTTGGCAAGCTCCGGATCAGAGGCGATGGCAGTCAGGTCGGCCGCCGCAAGCTTGGCTTCGATCGGCGCATTGGCATCCTCGTAGCGCTGGATCTCGGCTGCGACATCGGCGCGCGTGCTTGAAGCCAGCACGCCCGGTGTCGCGCCGGAAATCAGCGGCCAGGCCGGATAGGCGATGGTATAGGCGAAGCCCCAGATGATCGTCGCGTAGAAGGTATAGAGCCACCAGCGCGGCAGGGGGTTGTTGAATTCCTCGATGCCGTCCCATTTGTGGCCGGTGGTTTCGGGATCGGGCTTCTTGGTGACAGGTCGCCTGGTCATTTCAACGTCTCCTGCGCCCGTTCAGCCCTGGGGCCGTCGCCGGCGGGTCTTTTCTCGTTCCGGAAGGGGACGCTGGCCGCCTCGTCATGCAACTGCCGCGAACCGGGCCGGAAGGCCCAGACGACGACACCCAGAAAGACGAGAAGTAGCGCCAGAAGCGCCCAGCTGTCTGCGAATTCTCTCATGAGGCTGTAAAGATCCACATCAGCCTCCTATCGGCTCGCGTCCGGCTGGAAGGTCGAGAAATCGACCATCGTGCCGAGGACTTGCAGGTAGGCGACAAGCGCATCCATCTCGGAAATCCCGGCCTGCCCGTCAAAATTGCCGACATTCGCGCGCGGATAGCGTTCCAGAAGCCCGTCTGTATCGGCATTCGGATCGGCCTGCGCCGCGAAATCGGCCTTGGCCTGCTCGATCATCTCCGACGTATACGGGACCCCCACCATCGCATCAGTCTTCACCCGGTCATCGATCCAGGTCGGCGCGATCAGCCGGTTCTTGAGGAAGCCGTATTTCGGCATGATCGATTCCGGCACCACCGACTGCGGGTCGGTCAGGTGATCGACATGCCATTCGTTCGAATAGCGCCCACCGACGCGGGCGAGGTCGGGCCCCGTCCGCTTGGAGCCCCATTGGAAAGGATGGTCATACATCGATTCCGCCGCCAGCGAGTAATGGCCGTAACGCTCCACCTCGTCGCGCATCGGGCGGATCATCTGGCTGTGGCAGGTATAGCAACCCTCGCGCACGTAGATATCGCGGCCGGTCAGTTCGAGCGGCGTATAGGGTCGCACCCCTTCGACCTTCTCGATGGTGTTCTCGAGGTAGAAGAGCGGTGCGATTTCCACGATGCCGCCGATCGTCACGATTAGGAACGATCCGACCAGAAGCGCCGTCGCGTTGGTCTCGATGAACTTGTGCTTGTCAAGAATGCCCATGCCCAAGCTCCTTATTCTGCAGGGACAGCGTCGGAAGCGGCGGCATTGGCCGGCTGCTTCGCGACGGTGGCCCAGAGGTTGTAAGCCATGATGAGAGCCCCGGAGAGGTAAAGAACCCCGCCAGAGGCGCGCACCACGTTCATCGGGAACTTCGCGGCAACGCTGTCGGCAAAGGCGTTCACGAGGAAGCCCTGCGCATCAACCTCGCGCCACATCAGGCCTTCCATGATCCCGGTCACCCACATCGAGGCGGCGTAGAGAACGATGCCGATGGTGGCGAGCCAGAAGTGCCACGACACCAGCGTCAGCGAATAGAGCCGTTCGCGGTTCCAGAGCCTCGGCACAAGGAAGTAGAGGACGCCGAAGGTGATCATGCCGTTCCAGCCGAGGGCGCCGGAATGGACGTGGCCGATGGTCCAGTCGGTGTAGTGCGAAAGCGAGTTCACCGCCTTGATCGACATCATCGGGCCTTCGAAGGTCGCCATGCCGTAAAAGCCGATGGAGACCACCATCATGCGGATCACCGGGTCGGTGCGGAGCTTGTCCCAGGCACCCGACAGCGTCATCAGGCCGT
>DJUV01000232.1 GCA_002440625.1 Rhodobacteraceae bacterium UBA6273
GGCTGCACCACCTACCGGCCGAATGCGGTGACGGGGAGCGTGCTGAGCGTGGCGGAGGACAAGCCCAAGGCGGAGAAAACCGCCCCCGAAGTCCTGTCGAAGGACGGCTCCGAGCCGATGATGCCACATGGCGATGTAATTTACCTGTCGGAACCCCTGGACCGGCCGCAGGCGCTGGAAGGGGCGACCTACAAGCTCAAATGGCCCGACAGCGAGCATGCGATCTACATCACGATCAACGATATCGTGCAGGGCGGCCACCGGCGGCCCTTCGAAGTCTTCATCAACTCGAAGAACATGGAGCATTTCGCCTGGACCGTCGCGCTGACGCGGATGATCTCGGCGGTGTTCCGGCGCGGCGGCGATGTGTCTTTCGTGGTGGAGGAGTTGAAGGCCGTCTTCGATCCGCGCGGCGGGGCATGGATGCAGGGGCGCTATATCCCCTCGATCCTCGCCGCCATCGGCGGGGTGATCGAACGGCACATGATCGCCATCGGCTTCATCGAGGGCGAAGGGCTTGGGCTGAAGACCGATCCGAAGGCGCAGGCGGTGGCGGTCGGGGAAACCCCGCGCGGACCGGCTTGCCCGTCCTGCGGGCAGTTCGGAATGCATATGGTCGAGGGCTGCATGACCTGCCCGAACTGTGGCTATTCGAAATGCGGGTGAGGTCGGGTCAGAGTGATTGCCGCCAGCGTACGGCGTAGCGCGTCAGCGCTTCAGTCCGCCCCGGAAAGACGGCGAATGGCGTGGTGCTGACACGCGCGGCCTCCGGTGCCGCCAGAAGTGCTGCGCCCTGACTGGTGCCGGTCTGCCCGGCTGCCGTCTCCACCGCGCTTCCCGTCGCCACCGCCAGCATCTCGCAATAGTCCGGGTTGCGTGCGAAGGGGCCTTCGACGACCACGGTTCCGGCATGGCCGATCAGGCGCAGGCATTCGGCGGTCATCAGCGCAAGGTAGTAGCTGACCGCTGCCATCCGCGCGCTTGAGCCGTTCGAAGGCTCCTTTGGCAGCCAGCGCGCCGGGCGGCCTCGGAATGGGCCGGAGTCGGGGACGATGGCCGGAAGCAGCATCACGCCCGTCTCAAGCATGGTTGTCCGGTCGCCGTCCGTGGGCGCGACACGCTCCCCCGGCAGCAGCAGTTCGAACTCCCGCCCGCCCATGAAGCGCGCGGAGGGGACCGGCGCGCCGAGGGCGTTGACGTTGACGAGGGTGTCGCGCGCCGGGTCGAGCGTGACCGGCGTCCCGCCCATCGACATGGAGATGACCCAGGTTCCGGTGGAGACGACCGAAAAGGGCGTATGCCGTGTCAGCACATGCGGCAGGAGAGAGGCGTTGGAGTCGTGGATGCCGCAATGGACGGGTGTGCCTTCTGGCAGGCCGGTTGCCTTCGCGATGTCCGGCAGGATCGGGCCAAGGACCGCCGCCGAGGGCAGGGTGGGGGCGATGCGGTCGGCGACCTCGAGGCGATCGGCCAGAGTGGACAGCCGCCCCTCCTGAGGGTTCCAGAGGTCGGTATGGCAGCCGAGCGAGCTTGCGTCGGTGGCGGTGACGCCAGTCAGCCGGAAACCCCAGTACTGCGGATAGGTCAGGATTGTCGCGGTGCGATCCTTCAGCCCCGGATCGGTGGCGAACATCCAGAAGAGCTGCGCGCCGACATTGAGGCCCATGGGCAGGCGCGGCGATCCCGTCTCGGCGAAATCCGGGCGGATGCTATCGTACTCGGCATGGAGCCTATCCGGCCCCGGATGCTCGTAGTCCAGCATCGGCGCGGCGAGGTTGCCTTGCGCATCCAGAAGCACGCAGGAAGCCCCGTGGGTCGTGACCGAGATTGCGTCTATGCCATGAGCGCGGTGAAACTCTGCGAAACCCGCGATAAGAAACGCCCAATGCCCCTCAAGGTCGAAATGCGGCCAGGGCGGGCCGGGCAGCACCCGGTTCGGCCGCGTCACCACGGCGATTTCGCTCAAGGTCTCGGTATCAACCAGCGCCAGCTTGGCGTTGGTCTTGCCGATATCGATGACGGCGACGTGTCGGGGTGCGGTCATGGCATGTGAAAGACGGTGACAAGCGGCGTGGCAACCGGCTCATTGTCCGGCCTCGCCGCCATGATGTCGGCCATATGCGCCCACCAGCGCTGCATGACCGGGCTTTTCGGCAGCTCGTCCATCCGGTGATCGTCCTCGCGCCAGAGGACACCGAAGAGCGTGCCCGTCTCGCGGTCGAGATGGATCGAGTAGTCCGATACGCCCGCATCCTTCAAAAGCGTCACCAACTCCGGCCAGATCTCGTCATGGCGCTTGCGGTATTCGGCCTCCATCCCCGGATTGAGGCGCATCTTGAAGGCATGTTTCTGCATCACTTCCCCCGCGCCATGGACCAGAGCCGCGGCAGCGCGATGACGCCGATTAGCAAAAGCCCGATGAAGATCGACATGACGATACCGGGGACGTTGAGAAGGCCAAGCCCGAAGGTGACAAGGCCCATGACGAAGGCCGCGATGACCACGCCGGGGATAGAGCCCGACCCGCCAAGGATGTTGACGCCGCCGAGGACGACCATCGTCACCACCTCAAGCTCCATGCCAAGGCCGATGGAGGGGCGGGTGGAGCCGAGGCGTGAGGTCAGGCAGACAGCGGCGATGCCGGACATGAGGCCGGTCAGCAGGAAGAGGATGAACTTCACCCGCTGCACCCGGATGCCGGAGAACATCGCGCCGGTCGCGTTATTGCCGATGGCATAGACGGCGCGGCCGAAGTTGGTCTTGTGGAGAAGGACGCCGTAGATCACGGCCAAAACGGCGAAGAGCACGAATTCGAAGCTGAAGACCCAGAAGACATAGCCCTGCCCGAAATACTCGAACCCCGGCGGGTAGCCGCCATAGGCGGTGTCGCCGAGGACGATGTAGCTGATGCCGCGAAAGAGGCTCATCGTGCCGATGGTGACGACGATGGAGGGCAGGCCCATCACCGTGACGAGGACGGCGTTGAAGGCGCCGCAGGCGAGGCCGACGCCGAGCCCGATGAGGACGAGGGTTGCCGGTCCCGCCCCCACCTGTGCCGCAGCCCCCATAGCCGTCGAGGCCAGCGCGATGATCGAGGCGACGGAAAGGTCGATCTCGCCCGCGATGATGAGAAGCGCCATCGCGAAGGCGATCATCGCCTTTTCGGTGAAGTTGAAGGTCGCGTCGCTGAGGTTCCAGGCATTGAGGAAATAGGGCGAAGCGAGCGAGTTGACGATGAAGATCGCGATGGCGACGGCGAGCAGCAGCGCCTCCCAGCTTTTCAGGACGCGCTGGGCGGGGGTGGTCAGCCGGTCGGGGATATGGCGTTCGGTCGTGCTCATGCCGCATGCTCCGCGCGTTTCAGGATCACCCGCCCCGGCACCCGCGACGCACGGGCGTTGAAGGCGATGGCGACGATGATGGCCGTGCCCGAAATGGCCAGTTGCCAGAAGGGCGAGATGTTGACGACCGGCAGCGCATTTTTCACGACGCCAAGGAAGATCGCGCCCAGAAGCGCGCCGATCACCGATCCGCTGCCGCCGGCGATGGAGACGCCGCCGATGACGCAGGCGGCGACCACGTCAAGCTCGAACCCGCCGGCGATATCGACGTAAGCCACGGCATAGCGCGCGACCCAGAGATAGCCGGTGAGGCCGGCGAGCGTGCCCGAGATGACATAGGCCCAGAACTGCGTCCTGCCGACGTTGATGCCGGTATAGACCGAGGCATGGGGGTTGCCGCCGACGGCGAAGAAGGCGCGGCCAAGGGCGGTCCGGGTGGTCAGGACGAAAAACGCTAGAACGGCGAGGATGGCGATCCAGCTTAAAGTCGGCAGGCCGAGGAGGACATGGCGCGGGAAGTCCTTGAAGGGCGCGGACATCTCATGCGCGTTCACCCAGGCGCCATCGGAAATCAGGAAGATGATGCCCCGGAAGATGGTCATGGTGCCGAGCGTCACCACGATCGGCGGGATCGACAGTTTCCAGACCAGAAGGCCGTTGGCCGCCCCCATGAGCGCGCCAAGCGCAAGGGCAATGAGGATGATGATGGCCACCGGCACCCCCGGCGCCACTGTGTTCAGCATCGCCACGACCATGCCCGTCAGCGCGAGGTTCGCGGCGACCGACAGGTCGATGCACTTCGTCAGGATCACGATCATCTGGCCAAGCGCCAGAAGGATAAGCGGCGCCGTGTCGTTGAAGACATTGGCGAGGTTCCCCGGCGCCGCGAACCCGGGATAGCGGGTGGAGATGAGCGCGATCAGGACGAGGATCGCCCCCGTCAGGATCGCCTCGCGCGATTTGAGAAGTTGCGTCATCTCCGCGCCTCCGTGATGCCCGCCGCATGACGGACCAGCGTTTCGGGGGTCAAATCCGGCCCGGTTACTTCCGCCACGATGCGGCCCTCGCGCATCACGATCACCCGGTCGGACATGCCAAGCACCTCGGGGATTTCGGACGAGACCATGATGACGGCAAGGCCCTGCCCGGCAAGTTCTGCCATGAATTCGTGGACGGCCGCCTTCGATCCGATGTCGATGCCCTTGGTCGGCTCATCAAGGATGATGACCTTGGGTTTCGTGGCGAGCCATTTGGCGATGACCACCTTCTGCTGGTTGCCGCCCGAAAGGTTGCCGACCGGCGTGTCGAGCGAGGCCGCGCGGAGGTCGAGCCTGCTTGTGTATTCCCGCGCCAGCCTGAACTCCTCGGCAAGCCTCAGAAAGCCCGACCGCGAGGTGCGCTTGAGCGAGGGCAGGGTGACGTTCTGGAAGATCGGCAGCGCGGTGATGGCGCCCTGCCGGCCACGGTCTTCGGGCACATAGACGATGCCGTTTTCGACCGCATCGGCGGGGGACCGGATGACGCGGATCTGTCCGTCGATCTTTGCGACGCCCTTGGACGGGCGGGTGATGCCGAACAAGGCCTGCATGAACTCCGACCGCCCGGCGCCGACAAGGCCGTAGAAGCCGAGGATTTCGCCCTTCCTGAGGGTAAAGCCGATATCGGCGAATTCGGTCGGATGGTCGTAGCCCGCGACCTGCAGCACTTCGGCCCCGACATTGTGGGCGCGCTTGGGGAAGATCTGGTCGACCGGGCGGCCAACCATCATCCGCACCAACTCGCTTTCCTTCACGTCGCGGATCAGCCCCTCGCCCACGAACTGGCCGTCGCGGAAGACGGTGTAGCGGTCGGCGATGCGGAATATCTCGTCGAACTTGTGCGAGATGAAAAGGATCGCCTTGCCCTGTCGCTTCAGCTCTCCGACAAGCTCGTAAAGCTCCTGGATTTCCTTGTGGGACAGGGCGGCGGTCGGTTCGTCCATGATGACGACGCGGGCGTCGATTGACAGCGCGCGGGCGATAGCGACGAGGTGCTTGTTGGCGATGCCAAGATCGCGGAGCCGCACGTTGGGGTCGACCTTGGCACCGATGCCATGAAGAAGCTTCCGCGCGTCATCGACCATTCTCGCATTGTCGATCAGGCCGAAACGGCCGCGCGGGGCGTGGCCAAGGAAGATGTTCTCGGCCACGGAAAGCTCATCGAACAGCACGGTTTCCTGATGGATCGCGGTGATCCCCGCCGCCGCCGCATCCTGTGCTGTCGGAAAGTGAATTGGGGTGCCATCAACGCGGATCGCGCCGCCGTCTGGCTGGTAGATGCCGGTCAGGATCTTGACGACCGTGGACTTGCCGGCGCCGTTTTCACCGACCAGAGCCGTGACCTGCCCCGGATACAGCCTGAGCGAAACCTCCGACAGCGCTTTCACGCCCGGAAAGGTCTTGGTCACGCCATCGAGCGCGAGAACGGGAATGTCCGGAGTTGCCGCCTGAGCGGGGAGGGCCTGCATCTGCATGGGTCCGTCTCTGCCAGAGAAGACCCGGCGCGGGGGAGCGGCCGCGCCGGGGTGAGGTTCAGCGATCAGAAGATCGACTTGAACTCTTCGATGTTCGATTTGTCGTAGACGAAGGGATCGGCCATCGCGCCTTCGTTGTTGTCGTCGAGCGTGACTTCACCCATGCGGCCCATCCCGATCTTGCCGCCGGCCTCGGCCTTGGCGTTCCCCTTGACGAGGTTGTAGGCGATCATCGTCGCCGAATAGCCAAGGTCGATCGGATTCCAGATCGCGAAGGATTGCGAGGCGCCGGATTCCACCGCAGCCGCCATCTCGGACGGAAGACCAAGCCCGGTCACGTTGATCTGGCCGATCTTGCCCGCATCCGTCACCGCCTGCGCGGCAGCCACGATACCAACCGAGGTCGGCGCGATGATCGCCTTCAGGTTCGGATAGGTCTGCATCAGCCCTTGCGTCTCGCGGTAGGACTTGTCGGCAAGGTCGTCGCCATAGACGGTGCCCACGACATTGATGCCGGGATAGTTCGGCAGCACCTTGTTCATTTCCTCGATCCAGGTGTTCTGGTTCGTGGCGGTGGCTGAGGCGGACAGCACGGCGACATCGCCGCCATCGGGCAGGTGATCTGCGGCAAGCTTGATGATCATGTTGCCGATCAGCGGGTTCGACGACGGGTTGAGGTGCATCTGCCGGCCTTCCGGCGCGACACCGGAGTCCCACGAGATGACGGTGATGCCACGGTCCATCGCCTTCTTCAGCGCCGGGACGAGGGCATCGCGGTCATTGGCGGAAATCGCGATGGCGTTGACCTGCTGCGCGATCAGGGCGTTGATGACCTCGATCTGGCCTTCCGCCGTGGTGTCGGTCGGGCCGGTGTAGATGATCTCCACGTCGCCAAGTTCCTTGGCGGCTTCCTCGGCGCCCTTGTTCGCGGCCTCGAAGAAGCCGATACCCAGCGCCTTTACGACAAGGGCGATGCGCGTCTTCTCCTGGGCCATCGCCGAGGTGCCCATGAGGCAGGCGGCGAGCGTCAGCCCGGCAGTCAGTGTTCCGAAAGTGCGGCGTTTCATCTTGCTGAACCTCCCGTGTTTGCAAGTGTCTTCGGTTAATCGGCGGCAATCAGGATGCCGCCCCTTCCTGCTGTTGCGCCGGCCCCTTGGGGACGACGATCAGAGTGATGTCCGCCGCGTCGAGCATGGCGGCGTCGCGGTCGGTGATGCCCTCATCGGTGATGAGCGTATGAACCCGTCGGAGCGGGCAAAGGACAAGGCTCGACCGGTTACGGAATTTCGAGGAATCGACCAGCAGGACCAGCTCTTCCGCCTGGCCGATCAGCTTCTGTTCGGCCTGGATCAGCAGGGGATCGGCCTCCATCAGGCCAAGCGGGCCGATGCCCTGCGCGCCCATGAACATGCGGCGGGCGTAGAAGTTCTTCGACACGTCGTTGTCGAAGGGCGACAGGATGATGTTCTGTTCGCGGTAGATCGCGCCGCCCGGCAGAAGCACGGTGTTCTTCGAATGCTTGAGCAGATGCTCGGCGATCGGGAATGAATTGGTAAAGACCTGGAGCCTGCGGCTCGCCAGGGGATGCACCATCTGGAAGGTCGTCGTCCCGCCGTTGATGATGATCGGCTCGCCATCCTCGCACAGTTCGACCGCCGCGCGGGCAATGGCCTGTTTTTCGGCGCTGTGAAGCTGTTCGTTGATCGAAAAGGGACGCCCGGCAAGGCCGACAAGCTGCGGGGGATTGATCGATTCCGCGCCGCCCCGGACGCGGCGCAGCTTCTTCTGCTGGTCGAGCGTGGCGATATCGCGGCGGATCGTCGCTTCGGAGGCGCCGGTCATGTTGCAAAGGTCGATGACCGTGATCACGGGCCGGTCCTGGACAGCGGACAGAATGATCCTGTGGCGTTCCGTTTCGTGCATCTGACCCTCCCGTTGATGAGAAGGTTGAGCGGATTCGCTGGGTCTGTCAATCAAAAACAATCACAAGCAATCATGCTGCAATGCAGAATGATTGCTTGTGATTGAAAATGATTGACACAATGCCGGACAGGCCGCAGGCTTTGCGCAACAAAAGCTGCCGCGCAACCTGCGCCTGCCGGGAGGATACCATGCCGAAAACAGCCGAAAGTCAGCGCCTTGCCAACCGCTGGGACGACGCCAAGGCCAGGGCGATGAGCGAATCGGAAAAGCTCCTGTATCGCTCCAACCTTCTCGGTTCCGACAAGCGCATCACCAACTACGGTGGCGGCAATACCTCGGCCAAGGTGACGGAAAAGGACCCGCTGAGCGGCGAGGGCGTCGAGGTTCTCTGGGTCAAGGGATCGGGCGGCGATGTCGGTTCCATCAGGATGGAGGGGTTCGCCACGCTCTACATGGACAAACTGCGTGCGCTGAAGGGTGTCTATCGCGGCGTGGCGTTCGAGGATGAGATGGTCGGCTACCTGCCGCACTGCACCTTCAACCTCAACCCGCGCGCCGCCTCGATCGACACGCCGCTTCATGCCTATGTGCCGAAAGTCCACGTCGATCACATGCACCCGGACGCGATCATCGCCATCGCGGCATCGCAGAATTCGAAGGCGCTGACGAAAGAGATTTTCGGCGATGAGATCGGCTGGCTGCCGTGGAAGCGGCCGGGCTACGAGCTGGGCCTGTGGCTGGAGGACTTCTGCAACAAGAACCCCGAGGCCAAGGGCGTTGTACTGGAGAGCCACGGGCTTTTCACCTGGGCCGATGATGCGAAGGACTGCTACGAGCTGACGCTGCGCGTGATCCAGCAGGCGATGGACTGGTTCGCCGAAAAGACCGCCGGTGTCGCGGCCTTTGGCGGCGCGGTCCACGAAAGCCTGCCGCCCGCCGACCGCCGCGCCGTCGCGGCGCGGCTGATGCCGGCGATCCGGGGCATGGTCTCGGGCCAGCAGCCGATGGTCGGGCATTTCGACGATTCGGATGCGGTGCTGGAATTCGTGAATGCGCGCGACATGAAGCCGCTCGCGGCGCTCGGCACCTCTTGCCCCGATCACTTCCTGCGCACGAAAATCCGGCCGCTGGTGGTGGATTTCGACCCTGCGACTGCCGATGTGGACAAGACCCTGGCCGGCCTTGACGCCGCCGTGGCCGCCTACCGCGACGATTACGCCGCCTATTATGAGCGCAGCAAGCATCCCGACAGCCCGGCGCTGCGCGATCCCAATGCTGTCGTCTACCTCGTCCCCGGCGTCGGCATGCTGACCTTCGCCAAGGACAAGGCGACGGCGCGGATTTCGGGTGAGTTCTACATCAACGCTATCAACGTGATGCGCGGGGCGTCCTCGGTCAGCACCTATGTCGGCCTGCCGGAGCAGGAGGCGTTCGACATCGAATACTGGCTGCTCGAGGAGGCGAAACTGCAACGGATGCCGAAGCCGAAATCGCTTGCCGGCCGCGTGGCGCTTGTCACCGGCGGGGCGGGCGGCATCGGCTCGGCAACGGCGGAGCGGTACTTGGCCGAAGGCGCCTGCGTCATGCTCGCCGATATTGACGAAAAGGCGCTCGGCGAAGCCGGCGAAGCGCTGGCGAGGCAACACGGCAAGGACGTGGTGCGCACGGTCGCGATGAACGTGACGGACGAAAACGCGGTCGCCGCCGCCTTCGCCGGGGTAGCGATGGAATTCGGCGGGCTCGACATCCTCGTGTCGAACGCTGGCATCGCGTCCTCGGCGCCGGTCGAGGAAACATCGCTCGCGCTCTGGAACCGCAACATGGATATCCTCTCCACCGGCTATTTCCTTGTCAGCCGCGAGGCGTTCCGGCTGATGCGCGGGCAGAAGATGGGCGGCTCCCTTGTCTTCATCGCTTCGAAGAACGGGCTTGCGGCCTCGCCCAACGCCTCGGCCTACTGTACGGCGAAGGCCTCGGAGATTCACTTGGCCCGCTGCCTTGCGCTGGAAGGGGCCGAGGCGGGCATCCGGGTGAACGTGGTCAACCCCGACGCGGTGCTGCGCGGGTCGAAGATCTGGTCGGGCGAATGGCTCGACCAGCGCGCCTCGACCTACAAGACCGACAAGGACGGGCTGGAAGAGATGTACCGCCAGCGGTCAATGCTGAAGCGCTCGGTCTACCCTGAGGACATCGCTGAAGCAGCTTACTTCTTCGCCTCCGACAGGTCGGCGAAATCGACCGGCAACATATTGAACGTGGATGCGGGCAACGTGCAGGCATTCACGCGATAGGGGCAGGACATGACAAAACGGTATGAGACGGCCAAGCAGGTCTTTGCGGACTGGGGCGTGGATGCGGAAGCGGCGCTGACGCGCCTCGCCAGGATCCCGATCTCGGTCCATTGCTGGCAGGGCGACGATGTCGGGGGCTTCGAGAAGAAGTCGGGCACTTCCGGCGGCGGCATTCAGGCGACCGGCAACCATCCGGGCCGGGCGCGGACGCCGGACGAGTTGCGCGCCGATCTGGAGTTTGCCTATGCCAACATCCCCGGCAAGCACCGGCTGAACCTTCACGCCTGCTATCTTGATACCGACGAAAACCCCGGCCGCGATGCCATCGAGTACCGGCATTTCACCCGCTGGGTCGACTGGGCCAAGGACATCGGCATCGGCATCGACTTCAACCCGACCTTCTTCGCCCATGCCAGGGCCGACGACAACCTGACGCTGAGCCACCCCGACAAGGGCATCCGCGACTTCTGGATCGAACACGGCCGCCGCTCGCGTGAGATCGCGGCAGGGATCGGCAAGGCGCTCGGCAGCCCGGCGGTGAACAACATCTGGGTGCCGGACGGCTATAAGGACACGCCGGTCGATCGGATGGCGGCGCGGCGGCGGCTGGAAGGCTCGCTCGACGCCATGCTGGCGCCGAAGCAGGACAAGGCGGCGATGCTTGATGCGGTGGAGTCGAAACTTTTCGGTATCGGGGTGGAGGCCTGCACCGTCGGCAGCCATGAATTCTATCTCGGCTATGCGATCCGCAAAAATACGCTCCTCTGCCTCGACATGGGCCATTTCCACCCGACCGAGAACATCGCCGACAAGCTTTCTTCGGTGGCGCTGTCGGTGGGCGAGATCCTCCTCCATGTCTCGCGCCCGATGCGCTGGGACAGCGACCACGTGGTCCTTTTGAACGACGACATCCACGCTATGGCGCAGGAGCTGGTCTTCGCCGATCTTCTGGGCCGCACCCACATCGGCCTCGATTTCTTCGACGCCACCATCAGCCGCACCGCCGCCTGGGTGATCGGTACGCGCAACATGCAAAAGGCGCTGCTGCGGGCGCTTCTCTTGCCGCAGGCGCGACTGAAGGCGGCAGAGGATCAGCTCGACTTCACCGGCCGGCTGCTCTGGACCGAAGAGGCGAAGGACTTGCCCTTTGCCGCCGTCTGGGACGAGTTCTGCGATAGGCAGGATGTGCCAACGGGTCAGCGGTTGATCGCATCACTTGAAGCCTATCAGGCCAAGGTCGCCGGGCGCGGCTGACATCCGCTGCCCGGAAACCGGGCGTCACGCCAATTCTTCCGCATAAACTGACATTCCTCGCATTTTGCTGCTGGCCTCGGCGCGCGTCCGCCCTAAACATGGGCGGGCGACCGACCGAGAGAGCACCCGAATGGCGATCCACGCGAGCATCTACCACCTGACCCATTACAGCTATGACCGCCCGGTCATGCTCGGCCCCCAGATCATAAGGCTCAGGCCCGCGCCGCATTCGCGGACCCGCGTCATATCGCATTCCTTGAAGGTCAGCCCCGGCGGCCATTTCGTGAACCACCAGCAGGACCCCTATGGCAACTGGCTCGCGCGGTTCGTCTTCCCCGAGCCGGTGAGGGAGCTGAAGATCGAGGTCGATCTTGTCGCCGACATGACCGTCTACAACCCCTTCGACTTCTTCGTCGAGGAAAGTGCCGAGCATTGGCCCTTCGACTATCCGCAGGACCTCAGCGAGGATCTGGTGATCTACCGGACGCCGGAACCTCAAGGGCCGAAGCTGGCCGCGTTCATGGCCAAGGTGGACCGCGCCCACATCCGGACGATTGACATGCTGGTCGGCCTCAATTCCCGCATTTCGCAGGAAGTCGATTACACGATCCGCATGGAGCCGGGCGTGCAATCGCCGGAAGAGACGCTGACGAAGAAGTCCGGCTCCTGCCGGGATTCGAGCTGGCTTCTGGTGCAGGTGCTGCGCCACCTCGGCTTCGCGGCGCGCTTCGTCTCGGGCTACCTGATCCAGCTTGCGCCCGATCTGAAGTCGCTCGACGGCCCTTCGGGGACCGATCACGACTTCACCGACCTGCACGCATGGTGCGAGGTCTATATCCCCGGCGCCGGCTGGATCGGGCTTGATCCGACCTCGGGGCTTCTGACCGGCGAAAGCCACATCCCGCTGGCGGCGACCCCGCATTACCGCAACGCCGCGCCGATCTCGGGCGGGTTCACGGCGGCCGGCACGCCCGAAGTCAGCTTCGACTTCGACATGAAGGTGCGCCGGGTGGCGGAGCACCCGCGCATCACCAAGCCGTTTTCCGATGAGGCATGGGACCGGCTGAACGCCCTTGGCCGCAAGGTGGACAAGGCGCTGACCGATGGCGATGTGCGCCTGACGATGGGGGGCGAGCCGACCTTTGTCTCCATCGACGATTTCGAAAGCGAGGAATGGAACACCGCAGCCGTCGGACCCGAAAAGCGCGCGCTGGCAGATGACCTGATCCGCCGTCTGCGCGACCGTTTCGCGCCGGGTGGATTCCTGCACTATGGTCAGGGCAAGTGGTATCCCGGCGAAAGCCTGCCGCGCTGGACCTTCTCGCTCTACTGGCGGCGCGACGGCAAGCCGGTCTGGCACGACGCGGCGCTGATCGCGGCGGAAGGTGCCGATACCGGCGCGGGCGAAACTGAGGCGGCGGCACTGGCGGGCGGCATCGCTGAGCGTCTTGGCATAGATGCGGATTTCGCCGTGCCGGTCTATGAGGACGCGGCGGAATGGATGCTGAAAGAGGGCAACCTGCCCGCCAACGTCACGCCCGAGGACAGCAAGCTCAAGAACCCCGAGGATCGCGCCCGCTTCGCCCGCGTCTTCGAGCGTGGCCTCGACAAGCCCACCGGCTATGTCCTGCCGATCCAGCGCTGGCAGGCCAAGGCCGAAGGCCACCGCTGGCGGTCGGAAAAATGGAAGGCCCGGCGTGGCAGGCTCTTCCTAATTCCCGGCGACAGCCCGGCGGGCTTCCGGCTGCCCTTGGGCGCGCTGCCCTGGGTGCCGCCGGCACAGTATCCCTATCACTTCGTCACCGACCCTTCGGTTCCTCGCGGGCCTTTGCCGGATTTCCATGGCGAAGGCGAAGGGCTGGTGCCCGAGACGGATCGCACCCGCACTCAGCCGGTCTCAGAGGCGCAATCCGCCGCGCCCGGACAGGAGATCGTCGAGCAGGAGCTGGACGCCATCGGTGGCGTCGTCCGCACCGCGATTTCGGTCGAACCGCGCGACGGGCGGCTTTGCGTCTTCATGCCGCCGACCGAAGACCTTGAGGATTACCTTGAACTGATCGCCGCCGCCGAAGGCAGCGCCAAGGCGCTGGGCCTTGCCATCCATATCGAAGGCTATGCCCCACCAAACGACCCGCGCCTGAACGTGATCCGCGTCGCCCCCGATCCCGGCGTGATCGAGGTCAACATCCACCCGGCCCACAGCTGGGCGGATTGCGTCGCCACCACCGAGACGATCTACGAAGAAGCGCGGCAGTCGCGGCTTGGCGCCGACAAGTTCATGATCGACGGCCGCCACACCGGCACCGGTGGCGGCAACCATGTCGTCGTCGGCGGCGGCACGCTGCTCGACAGTCCGTTCCTCAGGCGGCCCGACCTTCTCAAGTCGCTGATCCTCATCTGGCAGCGCCACCCCGCGCTCAGCTACCTCTTCTCCGGCCTTTTCATCGGCCCGACCTCACAGGCCCCGCGGATCGATGAGGCGCGGCACGACACGCTTTACGAGCTTGAGATCGCGCTGTCGCAACTGAAGCCGCCCGCTGAGGGGCAGGTGCCGCCGCCCTGGCTGGTAGACCGGCTTTTGCGGAACATGCTGACCGATGTCACCGGCAACACCCACCGGGCGGAGATCTGCATCGACAAGCTTTTCTCGCCCGATGGCCCGACCGGGCGGCTGGGTCTGGTGGAATTCCGTGGCTTCGAGATGCCGCCCCATCCGCGCATGAGCCTTGCGCAGCAGCTTCTCCTCCGCGCCATCATCGCGCGGTGCTGGCAAAGCCCGGTCGAGGGCCGCCCGGTGCGCTGGGGCACGGTGCTCCATGACCGCTTCATGCTGCCGCACTACCTTTGGGAAGACCTCCGCGACCTTCTCTCCGACCTTGGCCGCCACGACTTCGACTTTGATCCGGTCTGGTTCGAGGCGCAGGCCGAGTTCCGCTTTCCCTTCTGCGGCCAGATCGAGGCGGAGGGCGTGCATCTGGAAATCCGGCAGGCGCTCGAGCCCTGGCATGTGCTTGGCGAAGCCGGCGCCATCGGCGGCACGGTGCGCTACACCGACAGTTCGGTCGAGCGCTTGCAGGTCAAGCTGACGACGCTGCATCAGGACCGTTACCGCGTGATGTGCAACCGCCGCCCGGTGCCGCTGGCGCGGACCCAGACCTCGGGCGTTTCGGTCGCCGGGGTCCGCTACAAGGCCTGGCAGCCGGGCGAGGCGCTGCATCCGACGCTGCCGGTCAACGCGCCCCTGACATTCGACATCTATGACGACTGGACAGGCCGCGCCCTTGCCGGCTGCGTCTACCATGTCGCCCACCCCGGCGGGCGCAACTACGACACCTTCCCGGTCAACGGCAATGAGGCCGAGGCGCGGCGTCTCGCCCGGTTCGAAGCCAATGGCCACGTCCCCGGCGCTTACCGGCCTGAACCGGAAACGCCGCACCCGGAATTTCCCCTGACACTTGACCTCAGACGGCCGGTGGGCCTCCACTAGCGCTGTCCGAGGAGGCCGATGCAACAGCGCAATCCCACCCTTGCCGAAGATCCCCGGCTGCGGGCCTACCGGCCCGCGCCCGGCGTCGCCGACGAGCTTTTCGACGCTGAAGGCAGGCTGAGGCCGGTATGGCAGCCCTTCGTCGACCAGTTCCTCGGCCTTTCCCCCGATGACATCGCGGCCCGGTTCGAACGCGGCGACCAGTATCTGCGCGAGGCCGGGGTCTATTTCCGGCGCTATTCCAGCGAACCGATGCAGGAACGGGAATGGCCGCTCAGCCATGTTCCCGTGATCCTCGGCGGCGGCGAATGGGAGACGATCTGTGAAGGTCTTGCCGAGCGCGCCGACCTTCTCGACGCGATCCTCGCCGATCTTTACGGGCCGGGGCGGCTGGTGGCCGACGGGCATCTGCCCGCCGAACTTGTCGCCGGCAATCCGCAATGGCTGAGGCCGATGGTCGGGGTGGAGCCGCGCGGCGGGCATTACCTCCACTACATCGCCTTCGAGATCGGACGTTCGCCGGACGGGTCGTGGTTCGTCCTTGGTGACCGCACCCAGGCGCCCTCGGGCGCGGGCTTCGCGCTGGAAAACCGGATGGCGACAAGCCGCGTGTTTCCCGAGGTCTTCTCGGGCGAGCATATCCACCGCCTCGCCGGGTTCTTCCGCGATTTCCGCAGCGCGATCGAGGGGCTTGCCGGGCGCCACAACGGGCTGCCGCGCCGGGCCGGCATCCTGACGCCGGGACCGGCGAACGACGCCTATTACGAACACACCTACATCGCCCGCTACCTCGGCATCCCGCTGCTTGAGGGCGAGGATCTTCTGGTGCAGGACGGCACCGCGATGATCCGCACCATCGAGGGGCCGCAGCCGCTGGGCGTCCTCTGGCGGCGCATCGACGCCGGTTTCGCCGACCCCCTGGAGCTTGACCCCGGCTCGCAGATCGGCACGCCGGGGCTGATGGAGGCGGTAAGGCTGGGCAACCTTGCCATGGTCAATGCGCTCGGGTCCGGGATTCTCGAAACCCGCGCCATGCTCGCCTTCGTGCCGCGCATCGCCGAGGTTCTGACCGGCAGGCCTCTGAAACTTCCGAACATCGCCACCTGGTGGTGCGGTGCCAGGGCCGAGCGCGACTATGTGCGCCAGAATGCCCGCCGCATGATGATCGGTCCGGCCCTTGCCGTCGATCTGCCCTTTGACGCCAATGCCGCCACCGCGCTTGGCGGCAAGTTCCGCGACAATGCCGACCGCCCGATTGCCGAATGGCTTGACCGGGAGGGCGCGCATCTCGTCGGGCAGGAGGCCGTCACGCTCTCCACCACGCCAAGCTGGCGCGCGACCGAGGCGGGCGGAACGCTCCGGCCAAGGCCGATGACGGTCAGGGTCTTTGCTGCGCGGACGCGCCACGGCTGGTCCTTCATGCCGGGCGGCTATGCACGGATCGGGGCCGAGGCGGACGCGACCGCACTTGGGATGCAGCGGGGCGGCATGGTCGCCGATGTCTGGATCGTGTCGGAACGGCCCGTTCCGCAAGTGAGCCTCGTCGCGCCGCCGAAGGTGGAATTCCGCCGCGAGTCGCAAGGGACGCTGCCCGCCCGCGCCGCCGACAACCTCTACTGGCTTGGCCGCTATGTAGAGCGTTGCGAGGACGCGATGCGGCTGATCCGGGCCTATCACCTCAGGCTTGCGGCGTCCGAGCGGCGGGACGGGCCGCTTCTCGTGCAGCTTGAAAGCTTCCTCGACGGGCGCGGCATCAACGTCGACGAAGTGGTTCCCGCCGTACTCCTCGACCGGATCACCGCCGCCCGCAGCTGCGCCGCCAAGATCAGGGACCGCTTTTCCACCGATGGCTGGCTGGCGCTTTACGACCTGCAGAAAACGGCGCGCGGGATGACCGAAACAGCGCGTCCCGGCGACGATGCCGCTCGCGCCATGGGGGTGCTTCTCCGCAAGATTACCGGCTTTTCCGGTCTTGTGCACGAGAACATGTACCGCTCTTCGGGCTGGCGCTTCCTGTCGGCGGGCCGGGCGCTTGAGCGGGCGGATTTCCTCGCCTCGCTCCTTTCGGCCTTCACCGACCCCGAGGCGCCCTACGGCTCGCTCGACCTCGCCGTCGAGGTGGCCGACAGCGTCATAACCCACCAACGCCGCTACCGGATCGAAACCAGCCGCGACACGGTGGTCGATCTTCTCGCCATCGACGACCACAACCCGCGCGCGATCCTCTTTCAGATGAACGAGCTTCGGGGCCTCGCGCAGGGCTTGCCGCATGCGCGGGTCGACGGCAGCCCTGCTGCACTCCTTAGGGCGATCCTGCCGGTTTGTACCCGGTTCGAGGTCGCGGCCCCCTCGGACCTGACCCTTGCCTCGTTCGAAGAGGTGCGGGACGATCTTTACCGGATATCCGACCTCCTCACGCAGACATATCTCAGGTGAGGCGATGATTTACGACGTGACGCTGGCGATCAGCTATTCCTACCCGGTTCCGTCGGTGAACTCCCGCACGGTGATGCGCCTGACGCCGTCCTCCGTCGAGGGGCGGCAGGTGGTGCGGTCGCGCATGATCCGGGCCGAGCCGGCCCCTTCCGAAAAGCGCGAGACAGTCGATTTCTTCGGCAATGCCATGACAACCGCGGTCTGGACCGAGCCGGTCGAGGCGCTGCGCCTGACGTTGAGCGCGCGTGTCGAAAGGCTCACCCCCGCGCAGGAGCTTGACCTGTCCGCCCCGCTCGATTTCCTGGCACAGGAAATTGCATCTGCGCAAGACATCGGGCCGCAGTCGCCGCATCACTTCATTGCCGCCTCCCGCCGCGCAAATCCCGTCGGGGCGATGACGGAGTTTGCGCGCGACCAGTTGCGCCCCGGCATGAGCACGCTGGAAGCGGTTGAGGCCATCGGCCACGCGCTTCACGGCGTCATGCGCTTTGACCCCGACGCCACCACGGTCAACACGCCCGCCGAAGAAGCCTTCGAAATGCGGCACGGGGTCTGCCAGGACTTCAGCCACATCATGATCACCTGCCTGCGCGGCATCGGTATCCCGGCGGGCTATGTCTCGGGCTTCCTGCGCACCCTGCCGCCGCCTGGAAAGCCGCGGCTGGAAGGGGCCGATGCGATGCATGCCTGGGTGCGGGCCTGGGCCGGGGCCGAAATCGGCTGGATCGAGTTCGACCCCACGAACGATCGTGCAAGCGGGGTCGATCACATCGTCGTCGGCTACGGGCGCGACTATGACGATGTCGCCCCGGTGCGTGGCGCGCTCAGGGGCTTCGGCGCGCAGGAAAGCCGGCAGGCGGTCGATGTCGTGCCGCTGGACGACCCCGCCGCCGGTTGAGGTGCCCCCCGGCCTAGCCGGGCGCGGTGAGTGGGTAGGACGCCAGAACTTCGTAGTGCGCGCCGTCCGAGGTCAGGATCGATTCAAAGAGGCAGAATTCGGTCACGCGGAACGGTGGCAGCCGAAGATCCGCGCGCCCGGCGAGGAATCGTCCGAGACGGCCGATTTCATCCCGCGTGATTGTCTTGGGGAACCGCGCCAGCGTGACATGCGGATGCCAGCGCCGCTTTTCGATTTGCAGGCCAACCCCGTGCAGGCGACTCTTGATCCGGTGCTGCAGCTCCGTCAGTCCCGGCGTAGGCTGTACGCCGATGTTCAGCACCTGCGGGCTGTCGGCGCCGAAAGTGTCGAGGCCGGAAAGGGTCAACTCGAAAGCCAGGTGGCGGATCGTTTCAAGTGCGAAATGCACCTCCTCCAGCATCCGGTCGGGCTGGTCGCCCAGAAAGGCCAGCGTCAGGTGCAGGTTCTCCGCCTCCACAAGCCGGCCGAAGGGCAGGGCTGCCTGCACCGGGGCAAGGGCGGCGACGACCGTTTCCGGCATTGGTATCGCCACGAAGCTGCGCATCCGAACCCTCCCAATCTTTCCGGTCCGAACGGAGCATAAAACCCACGCCTTGCACAGGCCCGGCAAATCCCGCAGGGTCCGCACGGAAAACGGGCAAACGAAAAACGGGCGGCGAAGGTGCGGGCAGGTATTGCGTTTCTGGTGCTGGGCTATGTGCTGAGCCAATTCTACCGCGCCTTCCTCGCCGTGCTGGCGCCCGTGTTGCGCGAGGAAATCGGCGCCGCACCTTCGGACCTCGCGCTGTCGTCGGGCATCTGGTTCCTCGTTTTCGCACTGATGCAGATCCCGGTCGGCGCAGCACTTGACCGGATCGGGCCACGGCTGACGGCATCTGTCCTTCTCGCACTGGGCGGCGGCGGCGGGGCGCTGGTCTTTGCGGCCGCGCAAGGCCCTTGGGCCATCCACATCGCCATGGCACTGATCGGCATCGGCTGCTCGCCGATCCTGATGGCGTCCTACTACATCTTCGCCCGCATCTATTCCCCGGCGGTCTTCGGAACGCTTGCCGGCGCGGTCATCGGCTTTGGCTCGCTCGGCAACATCCTGGGTGCCGCGCCGCTCTCATGGACCGTCGCGGCGGTCGGCTGGCGCGAGACGCTTTTCGGCCTTGCCGGCGTGACCCTTGCGGTGGCCGCTGCCCTCTGGATCTTCGTGCGCAACCCGCCGCAGGCAGGCAAGCCGACAAGCGGCAGCGGGTCCTTCCTCGATCTCTTCCGTATTCCCGGCATGTGGGCGATCCTGCCGCTGATGGCGGTGGCCTATGCCCCCGCCGCCTCCATTCGTGGACTTTGGGCCGGGCCGTACCTGTCACAGGTCTTCGGCGCAGACACGGCGCAGATCGGCATGTCGACCCTCATCATGGCGCTCGCCATGGTGGCGGGGAACTTCGCCTATGGCCCCCTCGACCGCATCTTCGGCACCCAGAAATGGGTGGTCTTCACCGGCAACCTCCTCTGCGCCGCCAGCCTCGGCATGCTCGCGGCCTTTCCCGGCGCAGGCATCTGGATGGCGACCCTCCTTCTTGCAGCGCTTGGCCTTTTCGGCGCGTCCTTTCCGGCGATCATGGCGCATGGGCGCAGCTTCTTTCCGCCGCATCTCGTCGGCAGGGGCGTGGCCTTCCTGAACATGTTTGGCATTGGCGGCGCGGGCATCCTCCAGTTCTCCTCCGGCGGATTCGAGCGCTCCATGCAGGCCGATGGCGCTGCCCCTGCCGCAGTCTTCTCGGCGCTCTTCCTCTTCTTCCTCGTGCCCTTGCTGATCGGGCTTGCGCTCTACCTCTTCAGCCGCGACGCCCGGTAGGGCGCATGACGCGCCGGCAACGGTAGGGCAGGGCGTGCACGCCCTTGGCCAATCGGCGCTTTTCATGGCCGGTGCGATCGGCTAAGGGGCTTCGTCCTTACTGATCGGAGACCCCAGATGGGCTACAAGGTCGTTGTCGCCGGCGCCACGGGGAACGTGGGCCGTGAAATGCTGAACATCCTCGCCGAGCGGGAATTTCCCGTGGACGAGATCGTGGCACTTGCCAGCCGCAAGTCGCTTGGCACTGAAGTTTCGTTCGGCGACAAGACCCTGAAAACCAAGGACCTCGACACTTTCGATTTCACCGGCTGGGATATCGCGCTGTTCGCCGTGGGTTCGGACGCAACGAAAATCTACGCGCCGAAGGCGGCTGCGGCGGGCTGTGTCGTGATCGACAACTCCTCGCTCTACCGCTACGACCCGGAGATCCCGCTCGTGGTGCCGGAAGTGAACCCGGAAGCGGTTGAGCAGTACAAGAAGCGGAACATCATCGCCAACCCCAACTGCTCCACCGCGCAGATGGTCGTAGCACTGAAGCCGCTCCACGACCGTGCGAAAATCAAGCGCGTCGTCGTTTCGACCTACCAATCCGTCTCGGGCGCGGGCAAGGCCGGCATCGATGAGCTTTGGGACCAGACCAAGGGCATGTATGTGCCGGGGCAGGAGGTCGCGCCGAAGAAGTTTTCAAAGCAGATCGCCTTCAACGTGATCCCCCATATCGACGTCTTCCTCGACTCTGGCGAGACCAAGGAAGAATGGA
>DJUV01000233.1 GCA_002440625.1 Rhodobacteraceae bacterium UBA6273
CCTCGATGATGCGGATATTGGCCTGATGTGGCACGATCCAGTCGACATCGCCACTTTCCAGCCCGGCCTTGTCGAGCGCGGCATGGGCCGTGGCCGCCAGTTTCTCGACCGCATGGCGGAAAACCTGATTGCCCTGCATCCTCAGATGCCCGGCGGTGCCGGTCGTCGAGACGCCGCCATCGACATAGAGAAGGTCGCGGTAACTGCCGTCGCTGTTGAGGTCGGTGGCAAGGATGCCGCGATCCTCCGTCGTGCCGGCCCCGGTCCGCGCTTCGACCACCACGGCCCCGGCGCCGTCACCGAAGAGGACGCAAGTCGAGCGGTCGGTGAAATCGAGGATGCGGCTGAAGGTTTCGGCGCCGATGACGAGGACGCGCTTCGCCTGACCCGAAAGGATCAGGGCATTGGCGTTCGACAGGGCAAAGACGAATCCGGCGCAGACCGCCTGTACGTCGAAGGCAAAGCCATGGGTCAGCCCGATCTTGGCCTGCACCATGGTGGCGGCGGAGGGAAAGGTCAGGTCGGCGGTCGAGGTTGCGACGATCACCGCGTCGATGTCATCGGCCTTGAGGCCGGCATCGGCGAGCGCGGCCCGTGCTGCGGCAGCACCCATGTCCGAAGTCGTCTCGCCCTCGGCCGCGAAATGGCGACGCTCGATCCCGGTGCGGGCGCGAATCCATTCGTCAGAGGTTTCGACGGATTTCTCGAATTCCGAATTCTCGACCACGCGGGCGGGCAGGTAATGCCCGACGCCACAAACCACGGCACGCGTTGTCATTCGGTAGTTCCGATCGTAGTTCCGCCTTCGGCGGCATCCTGCCTTGCCTGTGCGACAGAGGCAACCCGCGCCGCGAGGCGCTCTTGAAAGCCTGACTTCGCAAGCCGGAAGGCAAGGTCGATGGCCGCGGCAACGCCGGTCGCATCGGCGGAGCCATGCGATTTCACGACGGTGCCGTTGAGGCCGAGAAAGACGCCGCCATTCACCCGGCGCGGGTCGATCCGCGCCTGCAGCCGCTTCAGCGCGCCAAGCGCCAGAACGGCCCCGAAGCGCGACAGGAGGCTGGCGTTGAAGGCCTGGCGCAGGAAATCACCGACCAGCCGGGCGGTGCCTTCGCCGGTTTTCAGCGCCACGTTCCCGGTGAAGCCATCGGTGACGATCACATCGACGCGGTCGGAAGGCAGATCCCCGCCCTCGACAAAACCCACATAGTCGAATTGGCCAAGCTCGGTCGCGCCGGCGATCAGCTCATGCGCGGCCTTCAGCTCGGCGCGGCCCTTGTGCTCTTCGGTGCCGACATTCAGGAGGCCGATGCGCGGGCGGGCAAGGCCGAGGCCGTTGCGGGCATAAGACGTGCCCATCAGCGCGAATTGCAGCAGGTCGGGGGCATCGGCCTTTATGTCGGCGCCGACGTCCAGCATCATGTTGAACCCGCCGGGATTGCGCGATGGCCAGAGGCAGGCAATGGCGGGGCGGTTGACGCCCGGCAGCTTCCTGAGGCGGATCACCGACAGCGCCATCAGCGCGCCGGTATTGCCGCAGCTGACCGCCGCTGTCGCTTCACGGTTGCGCACGCTTTCGATGGCCGACCACATGGAGGTGCCTTCGCCGTGGCGCATGACCTGGCCGGGCTTGTCCTCCATCGTCACCACGCCGGGGGCATGGCGGATGGTGCAGCGCGCCGCAACCTCCGGGCGCTTGGCCAGAAGGCGCTTCAGCTCCTCTTCGGGGCCGTGCAGGATGAAATCGACGTCCGGGTTGTGGGCAGCCGCTTCGGCAAGTCCGCCGATCACCGCCACCGGGCCACGGTCGCCGCCCATCGCATCGACGGAAATGACAATGCGGCCCGAAAGCGCGGTTGAGCGGCTTTCAGGCTGCATGTCTGTCCGTGACGTCATCTGCCAGGAACGGGACGCGGGCCTTAGGCCGCGTCTTCGTCCAGATCGACCTCGGCAGCCTGCGCGACGACCTGACGGTCATCGTAGTGACCGCAGGAAGCGCAAACGTGGTGCGGGCGCTTCAGCTCGCCACAGTTCGGGCATTCGTTCGGGTTCGCAGCGACCAGAGCATCGTGGGCGCGGCGCATGTTGCGGCGGGACTTCGTAGTCCGGTTCTGAGGGACAGCCATGTCTCAACCTCGGGTTATTCAGGGGGCATAGCCCCGGTTTTCCTGGGATGTCGACACGGGACGACCGGGGACCGGCCGGGTGCGAACCCAACGTTCAAGCGAGGCCGGGAACATACTGCGATTCCGGGCAGGCGCAAGTCTTTTCTCGCGGCTTTGGCGAGGGGTGACTGCGGGGCGTACCGCACCTTTCAGTCGTCTTTGCCGGGGGCTTTCTTCAGAAGGTCCGAAAGCCCGGCGAAGGGCTTCACGCTTTCGTCCGTCAGCGCATCGACGCCCTCTCCGGCATGGTCGAGGCCGGCGAATTCGGCCCCCGGCGCGCGTGGGTACTGCGGCAGCGCGAGGGCCAGCGCCTCGGCCATCACCGCCGCAAGGTCGAGCGTTGCGGGCAGGGATTCGATGCTGTCATCCTCGGGCATCTCTACCTCTTCACCCTCGGCCTCGGGCAGGTCGGCGACGTAGGACCGCACCACCTTCTCGGCGAGGTCGGTCGCCACCGGCTCTGTCGTCACCACGCAAGCCTGGACGACGCGGGCCGCGAGATCGGCCTCAAGCGTCCAGTCCTGCCGGCCACGCGGGGTCAGCGCGCCGCGGAAGCCCAATGCCTCGATGCCGAGGATGCCGAGTTCGGCGGCAATTGCCGCGCGCTCATCGGCGCCGGGGGTCAGGGCGAACCGGGTCGGCTTGCGCGCCGAGAGGTCCGAAAGGCGCAGGGTCTGGGACTGTTTCGCGGTCATCGTCAGGTCTCCCATCGGGTTCAGGTCGCAGGGTCCGGTGAACCATCCGCCTTGATGGCACCCCCGTGCGTGCTATAAGCCGGATAAAAGGCAGCGCAGGGCGAGGCAAGGGGCGGTGATGACTAGGGTGGGTTCCGGGATCAGGCGGGCGGCGATACTTGCTGTCCTCATCGTGCTTGCCGCTTGCACGACCATCTACCGCAATCACGGCTACATCCCGAATGCCGAGGATCTTGCCAAGGTCAAGGTAGGCGAGTCGACCCAGGAAGAGGTTGCCCGCGACGTTGGCCGCCCGTCCTCGACCGGCCTTCTGACCGGCGGCGCATGGTACTATGTCGGCAGCAAGTTCCGACATTACGGCGCGCGGGTCCCGAAGGAAGTCGAGCGTCAGGTCGTGGTGGTCAGCTTCGACGACAAGGGTGTCGTCGAAAACGTCGAACACTTCGGGCTGGAACGCGGCGAAGTCGTCGTGATTTCCCGCCGCGTGACGCGGAGCAGCGTCAAGGGCCTTGGCATCGTCCGCCAGCTTCTGTCGAACGTCGGCAACTTCAACGCCGGCCAATTCATCGGCAGCGACAACCAGCCGTAGTGCGCGCCCTACGGCTTCGGCTTGTGATCGAGGGCGACACCGTTGATGCAGTAGCGCAGCCCAGTCGGCCCGGGCCCGTCGGGGAAGACATGGCCGAGATGGGCGTCGCAGGCGGCGCAATGCACCTCGGTCCGGCGCATGAACCAGCTGTCGTCCGCCTGTTCCTCGACCACCTTGTCGCTCACCGGCGCGGTGAAGCTCGGCCAGCCGCAGCCTGAATCGAACTTCGCCTCGGCATCGAACAGGGGCGCGCCGCAGCAGGTGCAGGCGAAGGTCGCGGGGCCTTTCGGAAACTCCGCATGGGAAAAGGCGCGCTCGGTTGCGTGATGGCGCGTCACCTTGTAGGCGAGGTCGGACAACTGGCCTCGCCATTCCTCATCGGTCTTGGTCACTTTGTCAGGCATGGCTTCCCCTTCCCGGCTCGCTGCATTTCCCGCGGTCTCTGGTGTCTTGACCGGTTGTCGTGGAATGTAGGGAGCGCGCCGCGGAACGCCAAGCCCGGCCCGTGGGAGATGATGTAGATGCCGGAACTGAAGCGGGGCCGCTACAGCGTGCGTTTCGCCTCCTCTGCGGAGGATGTCGCCCGCGCGCAGGCGCTCAGGGGGCAGGCGTTCCGGGGCGCGGGGCGGTCCGATGCCGATGCCTATGATGCCTTCTGCCGCCATCTTCTGATCGAGGCGGCAGGCGCGTTGGTTGCCGCCTTGCGGCTGAGGGTGTTCCGTTCGGGGGTTGATGTAAACCTGAGCTATGCCGCGCAATATTATGATTTGTCGTCTCTTTATGCCTTTCCCGCTGCGATGGTGGAACTTGGCCGGTTCTGTCTGCACCCCGACCGGCACGACCCCGACATCCTCCGCCTTGCCTGGGGTGCGATCACCTCATGCGTGGACCGGGAACGGGCCGGAATGCTCTTTGGCTGTGTCTCGTTCCGGGGGACCGACCCGTCGGCCTATCCCGACGCCTTCGCGGCCCTGCGTGCCGGCCATCTCGGGCCGGGGCGCTGGCTGCCGGGTACCAAGGCACGCAGCGTCATTCGTTTCGGGCAGGGGCCAGAGGCGCGGCCCGCCGATCCGAAAGCGGCGCTGCTGCAGATGCCGCCCCTGCTGCGCAGTTATCTGGCAATGGGCGGCTGGGTCAGCGACCATGCCGTCGTCGATGCCGAGCTTGACACGATGCATGTCTTCACCGCGCTGGAAGTCGACCGCGTCCCGGCGGCGCGGGCGCGGTCGCTGCGGCTGATCGCCGGGTAGCGAGAGGCGCGATGCCCCGGCGTGACCGGGGCGCCGCTTCAGGCCTGCACCCTGGTGGCAAGGCTGGCGCCCGCCAGGATCACGTCCTGATGGCGGAAGACAAAGGCGTTGCGCAGGTTCAGGAGCCGCTGGTTGAGGTCGCGTGCCGTCTCGGTCATTAGCTCTTCATCCGGGGCGGTGCTGCCGGTTTCGTGATGGCTGGCGAGCGTGTCCATCGCGCCAAGCACCACCCGGTTGGCCGCCGCCGTCAGCCGGGCCAGCCCGCGGCGATAGCTTTCAAGCCCGGTCAACCCCGGGAAAAACCGCGCGAGAACCGCGAATTCATCCCAGGCCCAGTTGAGCGATGGCGAAAGCGCCGCCGTCCCGTGGATCCAGCCCGAGACGTTCAGAAGCCGGTTCATGTCGGCGTTGAACCCGTCGAGCCGGTCGTCGAGGAAGGCATAGTCGGGGTCGCAGACATCGCCCCGGAAGCGCCCCTCGGCCACCAGCCGGTCCTTGATCGGGGTACCGTCGTAAGGAAGCATCCGGCAGAAGGTCGCCGCGACCGAGCCGTCGCCCGTCACCTTGCGCAGGAAGTCGAGATTGGCGCGTATGGAGGCGAAGCTCGACGAGGGGTCAAGCAGCATGAACCCGTATTCGAACCTGAGCCCGATCCGTTTCAGCGTCCGCACGGCAGCGAGGTTCTGTTCGGCACTGACGCCCTTGCCGAGTACGTCGAGCGCGCCGCTGTCGCCGGATTCGAGGCCCATGTAGACAAGGAAGAGCCCCGCCGCCTTCATCTCAAGCAGCAGTTCGGGATCGACGGCATCCGCCCGGCAATTGATCTTCCAGGCGATGCGGTCGGCAAGGCCAGCGGCCTGAATTTCGCCGATCAGCCTCCGTGCCCATTTCTTCCAGTTCGGCCCGAAGATCGGGAAATCGTCGTCCTGGAACAGGAAGACGCTGATCTTTTCGTCGTGGTGAAGGTAGGCCATCTCTTCGACCACTCTTTCGGGCGCGCGCAGCCGCACGACTTTGCCGGGGGCCGATCGGTAGAAGGTGTGGATCGAACAGAAGGAACAGGTCCGCGCGCAGCCCCGGCTCGCCAGTAGCGAGGCGGCGCGCTGGCCGAGAATCGCCTTCGGCTCAACCTCACGCGCCGGCCAGGGCAGGTCGTCGAGATCATGGAGGAGCGACCTTGTGCCGCCGCAGGAAGGGGTAGCCTCGCCCGCGTGGATCAGGCCCGCGACCGTACGCGGATCGCCCCCGGTGGAGAGTGCATCGGCGAGGTCGAGAAGCGTTAGTTCGCCCTCGTACTGGCAGACGCTGTCCAGTTCCGGCACCTCGGCCAAGGCCGCCGCCGGGTTGAGCGACGGAAAGTGGCCGCCCATGGTGATGTGGCCGTCATAGCCCGCAGCCCTGAGCGCCCGGACCTGGGCGCGGTAGCGGCGGATGTAGAACTGGAAGATCAGCGAAAAGCCGATCAGCAAGGGCCGTTCGGTCGCGGCGATCCGCGCCAGATCCTCGGGCGCCGCGGTCACATCGGTGATGATGACCCGGTAGCCGAAAGCGCGCAGGACCGAAGCGAGATAGCCCAGGCCGAGATTGCTTTGCTTTTGAAAGCCGACAAGCAGGACGGGACGATCCGTCACCCGTTCGCGCGCGGCAAATCGCGCGGCGTCGGGGCCGGTGAAGGTGGTTTTCATGAAAGCCTCCGCGTGAAGCAGGTGGGGCACCGGACCGGAGGGAGGAGCGAAACCCGGCCGGTGCCCGCCGATCATCCGGCCATCAGCCGATGATTTTCCGAATGCTGGCAACCGCTTCCAGTTCGGTCTTCAGGTTCGCCTCGAGCCTGCTGAGCTTGATCTGGTAGAGTTGCCGGAGTTGCCGTTCATCCAGAAGGTTCCGGAACCACGGCGGTACCGGGTCGGACACCCAGTCGGGATCAAAGATCAGCTGCTTGTCGATGACGGGGTCAAATGGTTTTTTCATGGATGCCTCCGAAGGAAACGGTGCTCCCGGAAATTGAGAGCAATGGGAGAATACAACCTGACGTAGCGTCACCCAAGTCGGGGATTCCAGACCGGAACGAAAAAGGCCGCACCCGAAGGGGCGGCCTTTCCGGTCTTGGCGCAGATAGAGGCCGCTCAGGCCCGCGCGCGGCGGCCACCGCGACGGCCCGAGGCGGCGGCAGTCTGGCTGGCGGAGGCTTCTGCGAAGCTCATGCCTTCGTTGACCGCGTCGATGACCTTGGAGAAGCGGATCCACTCGCCGCCGTTCGGATCGTGGTTCATCAGGAAGTTGGCGGCGCGGATCGCTTCCATCTCGACCTGGCGGACCGGGTTCATGATCGCCGAGGTCATCCCGGCGCCAATGGCCATCGGCAGGAAGGCGGCATTGATGCCGTGCCGCTGCGGCAGACCGAACGAGATGTTGGAAGCGCCGCAGGTGGTGTTGCAGCCCAGTTCCTCGCGCAGCCGGCGGACAAGCGTGAAGACCTGCTGCCCGGCAGAAGCAAGCGCACCTACCGGCATGACCAGCGGGTCGACGACGATGTCATGCGCCGGGATGCCAAAATCGGCGGCCCGCTGGACGATCTTCTTGGCCACTGCAAAACGGACCTCGGGGTCCATCGAGATGCCGGTGTCGTCGTTCGAGATCGCCACCACCGGCACGTTGTACTTTTTCACCAGCGGCAGGACGATCTCCAACCGGTCTTCCTCGCCGGTGACGGAGTTCAGGAGCGGGCGGCCCTGGCAGGCCTCAAGTCCGGCCTGCAGGGCACCGGGTACGGAGGAGTCGATGCACAAGGGAACTTCCACAAGCCCTTGAACAAGCTCGATCATCTTCCGCATCAAGGGCGGCTCGGTCTCGTTCGGGTTGGGGTTGGAGTTGTAGACAACCCCGGCGTTCACATCGAGAACCATCGCCCCGCAGGCGACCTGCTCCAGCGCGTCCCTCTCGACGGTCGAGAAATCCCCCGCCTCAAGCTCGGCCGCGAGCTTCTTGCGCCCGGTCGGGTTGATCCGCTCGCCGATGACGCAGAAAGGTTCGTCAAAGCCGATGACGACGGTTTTCGTTTTCGATTCAAGGACGGTGCGGGTCATGCGTCTACTCCTGTCAGGCGCTGAAGGATTGGCCCCAGCGCGGGGTCGGTGAAATCCTGAATGGTCATGTCGGCGCCGGCAGCGCGCAGCGCACCGTCATCGAGCGAAGATCGGATGCCGACGGTGACGATGCCCGCGGCAGCGGCGGAACGGACGCCGGCGGGGCTGTCCTCGAAGGCGATGGCGTGGTGGGCAGGAATGTTGAGCAGCCTGAGCGCCTCGCGGTAGGGCGCGGGGTGCGGCTTGCCCTGGTCGCATTCCTCGCCCGACACGACAACGTCGAAATAGCGCCGCGCGCCGATGGCGGCGAGCATCGCCTCGGCATTCTCGCGCATGGCATTGGTCACGACGCCAAGCGCCCAGCCATGATCATGTGCGGTCTCAAGCACGGCCATCACGCCCGGCATGGCAGGGTAGGGGCGCGGCAGGCGGCGGCGGAATTCGTATTCCTTGAGGTCCGACAGACCTTCGGGCTCGGGCTCGTCCGGCAGGAACTCGGCGAAGAAATCGACATTCAGGCGGCCATGGATGTGCTTCATGTAGAAAGCTTCATCCACGGTCAGCCCGCGCGGCGCCAGAAGATCGGCGAACACGCTCATGTGGATCGGATCGGTCATCAGCATGGTGCCGTCCAGATCGAAAAGAAGTGCCGCTTCCGCCATGAACTTGCTCATGCCTTGCGCGTCACTTCCGGTCAAGGGCGCTGTCAGGCAGCAGCCGGACGGGCCGAGGCGCCGCCGTTCTCGATCGCCCAGGTGGCATTGGTCTTGATGCCGCCGAGCGGGAAGAAATGGACGCTCTCGATGCCGAAGGAAGGATTGGCCGCCTTGTGCGCCGCAAGCTCGGCCACGAAATCGTTCGGCTCATAGGGGAGAAGCAGCTTCGTCACATCCATCGCGCGCTTCTGCAGCACCTTGAGCGAGGGGCCGACGCCGCAGGCGATGGCGAATTTGATGAGGGTCTGGAGCTTCGCCGGACCAGCCACGCCGATGTGGACGGGCAGGTGGATACCTTCGGCATTGAGGCGGTTGACCCAGTCGATGACCGGCCCGGCCTCAAAGCAGAACTGGGTGGCCATCGCCATCTTGGCATCGGTGCGTTCGCTGAAGGCCTGCTTCCAGCGCAGCGCCTCAAGGACGTTCTTGTCGGAGCCATCGGGGTCGATGTCCTTGTTGCCTTCCGGGTGGCCAGCGACATGGAGACGCTCGAACCCGTCGAAACAGCCGGTCTCAATCAGTTGCATCGAATTGTCGAAATCGCCCGAAGGGGTGGCGATGCCGCCGCCGAGGAGCAGCGCTTGCTTCACGTCCGCCTCGCCCTTGTAGCGGGCGATCCAGTCGGAAAGCGTTGCCTTGTCGCGGATGCTGCGCGCCGGAAAATGCGGCATGACCGGGAAGCCTTCGGCATTCAGCCGCTTCGCCGTCGCCACCATCTCCTCGATCGGCGTGCCGTCGATATGGGCGATGTAGACGCGGGTGCCGGCGGGCAGCAATTCGCGGAAGCTTTCCACCTTCTCGGCGGTGCGCGGCATCACCTCGATGGAATAACCCTTGAGGAAGGCCTCGGTGGCGGCCCGGTCAGTGACCGGGGCCTTGGCGGGGGTGTCCTTGCGGCGGAAGTTCAGTAGCGCCATTGCCTTGCTCCAAAACACGGGGGTTACGCCCAGCCATCATTCGCGATGAGCGCTTTCAGACGCTCGGTGTCATAGTCGCGGTCGATCCGTTCGGCTTCCGCCGTCGCGACCGCCTCATCTTCACCCTCGACCGTGACCGGCGCCGCCTTCCGCCATTCGGCAAGATAGGCATCCGTGTCGCGTGCGCCGATCTTCATGGCGCAGCGGTCGATGGCCTGTTCGAACCGTTCCGGCAGCGCCCGCTTTGCGCCCCGGCGGCCCTTGCCCACGATCACTTGGGCGGGGATGTCGCGCCAGTAGACGATGGTGACTTCCGCCATGACGATTCCCTTCACGTTCCTTCCGCCTTCAATACGCAAGGAACCGATGCCGCCGATGACGATTTTCGACATGGCTTGTCGCCGGAGCGACTTGCGGCATCGCCGGACAGCCGCCGTTGCTGTCGCGTCACGCCGTTGGCGGCTGACCATGGCTGGGACGATGGACACTCGCCTCGCTTGCCTCGGCAGGTTTCCGCCACTACATTCGACGCAACAGCAAATCGGAGGGCGCGATGATGGCGCCCAAGCGTCCAGCAGGTGCCGGCGCGTTCCCGATCCCGGTCGAGCCGAACGGCACCCCAAAACCCGACCCCGCGCAGCTCTATGCGGCGCTGGACCTCGGGACCAACAGTTGTCGGATGCTGATTGCCCAGCCGAAGGGCAGTCAGTTCCATGTCGTCGACAGCTTTTCCAAATCGGTGCAGCTTGGCCTCGGCCTTGAGGCTTCGGGGCGGCTTAGCCGTGCCTCGATGGGGCGGGCGGCGCAGGCCCTGCACATCTGCCGGCGCAAGATCGAACAGCATGACGTGAAGCGGATGCGGCTTGTCGCGACCGAGGCCTGTCGCCGGGCGAAGAACGCCGGTGAGTTTCTGCGCTTCGTCCAGCGCGAGACCGACCTGCCGCTGGAAATCATCCAGCCCGAGGAGGAGGCACGGCTGGCCGTCGTCTCTTGCGCGCCGCTTGTGTCCACCCGGACCGAGCAGTTGCTGGTCGTGGACATTGGCGGCGGATCGACCGAGCTTGTCTGGATCGACCTTTCGGCGGTGCCGCGCGCCGACCGGCCGCGGGCGATCATGCGGCTGCACGCGGGCTTCCATCCGCCGGAAAGCCCGTTTCCCGCCGCCAAGGTGGTGGACTGGATCTCGGTCCCGCTCGGCGTCGCCACGCTCAAGGACCAGTTCGGCGATGTCGAGGATGACGGCGCGCGCTTCGCGCTGATGAGCTGGTTCTTCGAGGAGAACCTCGCCGATTTCTCGCCCTACAACGCCAGCCAGCCGCGCGAGAATTTCCAGATCATCGGCACATCGGGCACGGTGACGACGGTTGCGGCAAGCCATCTGGGCCTGAAGCGCTATGACCGGACCAAGGTGGACGGGCTTCGCATGACCTCGGACCAGATCGACCGGGTGATCCAGGGCTATCTGCAACTGGGGCCTGAGGGGCGGCGGAATGACCCCCGTATCGGCCGCGACCGCCATTCGCTCATCATGTCGGGGGCGGCGATCCTTCAGGCGCTGATGCGGATATGGCCGACGGACCGCCTGTCGGTCGCTGACCGGGGCCTGCGCGAGGGGCTCCTCTATGCGCAGATGTCGGCGGACGGGGTCCTTGAGGAAGGGCCGTTCTGAGCCTTGGTCCCATGTCATTGCGGCGGCGGCGGTCATTAGGTATTTGCTGCAAGGTGAATGACGAGGAGTGCGCGCGATGGCCAAGACGCCGTCTGGCAATACATCGGGGCGCGGCCAGCGCGACCTGAAGGTCAGGGTCAAGACCGCCAAGGGGCGCAAGCTCTCCTCGACGCTCTGGCTTGAGCGGCAGCTCAACGACCCATACGTGGCGCGGGCGCGGAAGGAAGGCTACCGCGGTCGCGCGGCCTACAAGATCCTTGAGCTTGACGACAAGTTCCGCTTCCTCGTGCCGGGGGCGCGGGTTGTGGACCTTGGCTGCGCGCCGGGGGGCTGGTGCCAGGTCGCCGTTCAGCGGGTGAATGCGCTCGGTGAAAAATCCGGCAAGGCGGTGGGCCGCGTCCTGGGGGTGGACTTGCAGGAGATTGATCCGATTGCCGGGGTTGAATTGCATCAACTCGACTTTCTTGAGGACGATGCCGACCAAAAGGTGAAGGACTGGCTCGGCGGCCGGGCGGATGTGGTCATGTCCGACATGGCGGCGGCGTCTTCGGGCCACAAGGGCACTGATCACCTCAGGATCGTAGCGCTTTGCGAGGCGGCGGCGGAATTTGCCTTCGACGTGCTGGAAGAGGGCGGCACCTTCGTCGCCAAGGTGCTGGCGGGGGGTGCCGAGATCGAATTGCAGACGATCCTGAAGCGCGCCTTCACCAAGGTCGCCAATGTGAAGCCACCGGCGAGCCGGTCGGACAGTTCCGAGAAGTTCGTGGTGGCCACCGGCTTTCGCGGGCGGCCCGGCGCGGGTGCTGCGGAAGGTGAAGACCTCGGCTGAGGGGCGGCCTGCCGCGAAAAGCGGCATCGGGGCGGGGCCTCCGGCTTTGGCCCGTCGCGTGGCGCGGGTTACCCGTCGCTGGCCGCGGTTTTCACATGAACCGCGCTATGTAACTCCCTCCAGAACGGCAATTTCGACGTAGTCTTTGCGTTAGTGGCAGCACGAGTGCTCCGGCGCCCGACCCGCGCCTGACGGCCTTGATTTGGCCGGGTGCGGCAGACTCCAAAACACGAACCGAGATGCCTGAAAAAGGGGGGGATTTGCGATGTTTCGCTGCCGGTCCGATCCGACGTGCAGTCACGTCGTCGCGCGACCCGGTTGTGCCTCTTGTTCACGCTAGGTTCGCGCCATCACCCGCAAGGTCAATGCTGGCCTGTCGCGGCGCGGGTTCATTCCTGCGTCCGCCGCATCGGTGACGATGCTGGGCCTTGCCGCCTATTCCAACTGGGCGATCGCGCAGGAGGTCGCGAAACCGGCAATCCTCTTCCAGAATGCGCGGCTCTTCGACGGGTTGGAACTGAGCACGCGCGAAGGGGTCTCGGTCCTCGTGCAGGACGGGATGATCGCCGATGTCACACAGGGCAGCCTCTCTGCCCCGGACGGCGCCATCGTGATCGACGCGGGCGGGCTGACGCTGATCCCCGGTCTCATCGACGCACATTGGCATTCGATGCTGGCCTCGACACCGCTGCCCCTGATGCTGACCGCCGCCGAAGGCGGCATCCATCTGATGGCGGCGGCGGAAGCGCGGCGCACGCTGATGCGCGGCTCTACCACGGTGCGCGACGCGGGCGGCCCGGCCTTCCCGATGAAACGCGCCATCGACAGCGGCAATGTCGAGGGGCCGCGTATCTAGCCCTCGGGCGCGATGATCTCGCAGACCTCGGGCCATGCCGATTTCCGCAGCATCTGGGAACTGCCCGGCTATGAGGGCAAGCTCAGCCGGGCCGATGTGCTTGGCGCGGCGGCGCTGGCCGATGGCCCCGACGCGGTGCTGCGCGCGACCCGCGAGCAGTTGATGCAGGGGGCGAGCCAGATCAAGATCGTGGCAGGCGGCGGCGCGGCCTCGGCCTATGATCCGGTGCGGCTCGCCAAGCAGATGATCGTCTGGGAAGGCACCGACAATGCCTACAAGCTGGCGCAGAAGTACAACATCCTGACCGGCTTCGGCACCGACGTTCTTTTCGACGCCCCGGCGGCGACGCGGCAGGGCAAGGTGCTGGCCTATATGAAGCGCTGGTATACGCCGGCGCAGGCGCTGAAGCAGGCGACGGCGGATAGTGCCGCGATCCTCGAACTCTCCGGGCCCCGCAATCCCTATACGGGCCAGCTTGGGGTGATCCAGAAGGGTGCCTATGCCGACATGATTCTGGTCGATGGCGATCCGACCGAGAACCTCGATCTTGTCGCCGATGCCGAGACCAACTTCAGGATCACCATGAAGGCGGGGGGAGATCTACAAGAACACGCTGGCGTAGCGGCGGGCGGGCCGGGAGACCGTCGCTATGGCGCGACGGCGGCGGCGACACCTTCGACGAGAACCACGGCTGGCTGCTCGCAATGAAAGAGGCAGTAGGCCATCGCCTCCTGCGGTCGCCTGATGATGCCAGGCCGGCCGAGGAGGTCGCGCGCAAGGCGGTATTCCTGCTGGTATCCCGGCGGGAGGAGGCCGATGCGCTGATGCGGTGACACCAGGATGTCGGCGCGCGGCAGGCCGGCGCCAAGCGCATTGGCCGGGATCAGGATCGGCTGGGCATCCGGATTGGCGGTCAGGAACCCGTTGTCGAGCCGGAGCCGGTCGCACCAGTGGACCAGCCGGTTGGAGCCTTCGACCGTGCGCAAGGGGTCGCGCTTTCTCAGCGCCTGGAGCGGCAGGTCGCCGAAGGACGTGGTGACCCGCGCATTCTCGCCAAAGCCCGGAAGCGTCCAGGCAATCGCCTGGGGGGTAGGGCGGCGACCCCTCCCGACAGGGGCCACCGCCGTGACACCAGAATGGGCGCCGTCACGACATTCGAAATTCACTTCGCGATGCAATCGTTACTCCAGTCACGTACAACACAGTTCATCGGCTGCGTGACCGGGGCAAAGCTGCAAACCCCGGTCAGCGCACCGACGCGGCAGTAATCGCCGCATCCAAAACCAAACCTACTCGTACACCCAAGCAAACCGTAACCAACTACACCGCCAGACCCGAACACGACCCGGCTGAGACTATGGATGTTCCTGAAATCTGGCTGGTTTATGTCCGGTTTATCCGGATATTGTGCGCGACTCCTTCAGGTAAACACTACACTTAGGGGCGAGTAGTCCGAACCGGCACCGATGGATCGAAACAAAACCTGTCCAATTGGACAAGTTGCATGGTCGCGGAGGGGAGCGAAGCAGCCAGACTGTTTACAAACCGACACCGATCGCAAGGCCGCCAGGGGGCATCAATTCTGGCAATTTGATGGCATTGCGCGGGAGCGAAAACGGAAACGGTCTGTTTCAACTGTCTTTTATGCGTTTTCGGCCATCGTGCCGGGCGGCCGGACCGCCGATGCGCGTCGCTTGCGGTCCGACTGAAGGGACGGGCCGCGCCTGGCCCTCGCCTTGTGAATTCATCAATCGAGTTGCGCCCGCCAGCCTCTGCGCCGCTTGCCTTGCACGCCAAGACCGGCTATCCCGCCCGGCACCGGGTCGTTAGCTCAGTTGGTAGAGCGCTTCGTTTACACCGAAGATGTCGGGAGTTCGAGCCTCTCACGACCCACCATCCATTCCCGGTTACAGCGTTCTATCCGTGATGCAGGAAATCGCCGTAGCGGCCGTTCCAGAAGAGAAGTGGATCGCCCGTGCGGGTTTCGGCCCGGAGGACCCGGCCGACGAGGATGGCGTGATCGCCGCCATCATGCCGCGCCTCTGCCCGGCAATCGAAGCGGGCGACGCAGAGCGGGAGCGCGGGCAGCCCTTCGGGCGTCTCCCCGAGATCGAGCCCGGCAAAGTCGTTGCCGCTGGCCGAAAAGCGGCGGGCGAGGGCAAGCTGATGCGAGGAGAGGACGTGGACGGCGTAGTGATCGGCCGCCATGAAATCGGCAAAGCGGGTCGAGGCGCGCGCCGGGCACCAGAGGATCAGCGGCGGGTCGAGTGACACCGAGGTGAAGCTGTTGGCGGTCATGCCCAGGGGGCCGGACGATCCCTGGGTCGTGACCACCGTCACGCCGGTCGCATAGCGGCCCAATGCCGTGCGCAGCCCCCGCGTGCCTTCGGCTGCGGTCCAGGTCTCGGACGGAGATGTCCCGGTATGGTCATGCTTGATCATCGCCCCCGATATATGACGGTTCAGCGGGCGAGGGAAACCGCCAATCGCGACAGGCGGCGGGCCGGTTTCGTCAGGCTTCCTCTTCGCCGGTGTCGATCAGCCAGCCGCCGGGGCCGGCGATGTGATCGGGCAGGGCGAGGATCATCAGTTCCCGTGCGACGAGGCACAGCAGGAGGCTGGCGGCAATTTCATCAAACGAAACAAGATTCAGAAAAGACATCATTACACATCCCCTTTGTGCAATCACATTCGTGGACAAAGCGGGCGGCATTGCGGCGGGGCTGGGGAATTTCGCGGGTAAAGCGGTGTTCGCTGCCGGCGGCTAGTGCCCGACCTGCGCCGCGAGGGGCAGGGTCAGCACGAAGGAGGTGCCGCGCCCCGGCTCGGAGGTCAGCATCAGAGGGCCGGCCCAGGACCGCTGAGGCAGTGGCTTGACCTGGCATCACCTCCAGCGGATAGGTGCTGCATAGACCCCGGAGGTGCGCATGAAGGCGTTTTTTGTCGAGCACTATGGCAAGGACACTCTACTTGCCCTTGGCGACCGGCCCGAGCCGGACATGCGCGACAATGAGGTGCTCGTCGAAATCCGCGCCGCGAGCGTGAACCAGCTTGATGCCAAGATCATGTCTGGCGCGTTCAAGCAGATCATCCCCCATAAGATGCCGCTCACCCTCGGACACGATCTTGCGGGCGTCGTTCTCGGGACCGGGCCGCGTGTCACGGCCTTCAAGACCGGCGACGAGGTCTATGGCTGCCTGCCGGTCAATCGCATCGGCGCCTTTGCCGAGCGTGTGACGGTTGACGAAAGCTATCTCGCGCCGAAGCCCGGCAACCTCACGATGGAGGAGGCAGCATCGCTGCCCGTGGTCGCGATCACCGCCTGGCAGGCATTGGTGGTGATAGCCGGGGTCACGCCAGGCCAGCGCGTTTTCATTCAGGCGGGCTCCGGCGGCGTCGGCACCATCGCCATCCAGCTTGCGAAGCATCTTGGCGCAGAGGTCGCGACGACGGCGGGCGCGGCGAGCGCCGATGCCCTGAGGGGGCTCGGGGCCGACATCGTCGTCGACTACCGCAAGGAGGATTTCGCCGCCGTCGTCAAAGCCTGCGATGCCGCGCTGATGAGTCAGGACGAGGCTTCGCTCGCCAAGGCGATCACGATTCTGAAACCGGGTGGCACGGCGATTTCGATCTCCGGTCCGCCCGATCCTGAATTTGCCCGGCAGGCGGGGCTGAACCAGCTGTTCGGACTGGTCATGTGGGGGCTGAGCTACCGCATCCGCGCCGCCGCACGGCGCCGGGGCGTCAGATATGCGTTCCTGTTCATGCAGCCCGGTGGCGCGCAACTGCGCGAGCTGAACGCGCTTCTTGAGAGCGGCGTGATCCGCCCGGTCATCGACAGGGTTTTCCCGTTCGCGCAGACGCCCGAGGCGCTTGCCTATGTCGCAAGCGGCAGGGCCAAGGGAAAGGTCGTGGTCGGGGTCGGCGGGGCGCGGGCAGGGTAGCCCGAGCCCCGGCATTGGCCGGGACCGCCTGATGCAATTGCTTTTATCCGACGCGGCGCGGCCCTCTGTTGCGCGCCATCAGATTCTTTTGCAAAGCAAACCGCTCTAGCCACCGCCTCCCGGCGCCGTCACGGGCAGGGTCAGCACGAAGGAGGTGCCGCGCCCCGGCTCCGACGTCAGCAGGAGGGGATGGCCGAGAAGGGCGCAGGCGCGCTCCACAATGGCAAGGCCAAGGCCCATGCCCTCGGCCGCCGAGGCGCGGGCGTTCAGGCGGTGGAACTCGCGGAAGATGTTCTCCTGTTCCTCCTCGGGGATGCCGGGGCCGGTGTCGATCACGGCGACGCGCACCCGCATGCGGCTGCGCCGGACGCCGACCAGCACCCGGCCCTCCTCGGTATAGCGGATCGCGTTGCCGATCAGGTTCTGCAGGATGCGTCTCAGGTAGGTGAGGTCCGAGGTGACGACCGCCGATGTCGGCATCATCGTGAGGCAAAGCCCCTTCGCCGAGGCCACCGGCGAAAACTCGTCGTGCAATTGGCGCAGGATATGGCCAAGCCGCACCGAGCCGACATTCAGCGCCGCCTTGCCGGCCTCAAGCTTCGAGATGTCGAGAAGGTCGCCGAGAATGCCCTCGACGCTGACGAGCGCGTTCTGCGTCTTGGCAAGCGTGATCCCGGCCTCGGCGCCAAGCCCGCCGTCCGACAGGGAGGCGAGGAAGAGCTTCGCCGCCGACAGGGGTTGCAGAAGGTCATGGCTCGCCGCCGCGACGAAACGCGACCGCGCACTGTTGGCCCGCTCCGCCTGGGTCAGCGCATCCTCAAGCTCCAGCGTCCGCTCCAGCACCCGGCGTTCCAGCGACTCGTTCGCTGCCTCCATCACCTCGGCAGCGGCGCGTTCGGCGGTGACATCGGTGAAGCTCATCACAAAGCCGCCGTCCGGCATTTCCTGCGCGAAGGCCGACAGCATGATGTCGGCGCCCGAGCGCAGATCGAAAGTCAGGGCAGGGCGGCGATCCCTGCTCTCGGCCCATTCCGCAAGGGCCGCGACCGTCATGCCGGGGCCGATCGAAGCCCGGCCCTGCAGCATCCCGAGAAGGGAGGTAAAGGTGACGCCGCGCCGCGTCCCCGCCACCGGAATCGACAGAAGTTCCGCCAGCCGCCGGTTCCAGCCGACCATCCGCCCCTCGCGGTCAAAGATGCAGACGCCCTGGCTGATATGGTCCAGCGTCGCGCGCACCAGCCGGGCCTGATCGTCCAGCAGCCGGTCCCTCTCTTCCCGCTCGAAGCGCATCACATCCGTGAGGTCGGTTTGCAGCACCACGGTGCCGCCATCGGCAGTCCGGTGTTCGGAGACCTGCACCCAGCGGTCCCAGATCATCTCGGCGTTGAACATCACATGCCGGTCGGCATGGCGCCTCAGCCGCCGCGAGACCCAATCCTCGCGCGTTTCGCCATGCGGCAATACGAGATGCGATGAGCGGCTGACCACGTCGACATAGGTGCCGAAGGTCATGCCAGGGATCAGCTCGACCCGGACATCGGGCATGTGCATCCCGAAGCGCGAGTTGCAAAGGACGAGCACGTCATCCGCGCCGAAAAGGCCAAAGCCTTCCTGAATCGTCTCGATCGCGTCGGCAAGATTGCGCCGCGCCGCCTCGGCCGCGCCCATCGCCAGTTCAAGCTGGGCGTTCGACTGGTTGAGAAGGTCGAGCGCATGTTCAAGGTCGCGGGTCCGGTCGCGGACCTGATCCTCAAGCATCACAGCGCGCTGGAACTGCGCATAGGCGGCACCGCTGTCATCGGTCGCCTGTTCCACACGCTTCATCAGCGCCGCAACGATGGTCAGCAGCTTTTCGTGCTGGCGTTCGGGCGGGTCGGCCGGGTTCACGAGCGATTGCGGCATCGTCTCAGCCGTCCTTCGGCGGATAGATCGCAACGCCGGTCATGGTCTGGTTGACATGGACCGAGCCAAGCTGTTCGCCGTAGGTCGAAAACCCGGTGACGTGGTGGCGGCGCAGGATGTCCGAGATCTGGCCGAACATCTGCTTTTCCTCGGCCTCGATCCGCCTCAGCACGCAGTCGCAGGCAAGGATCGCGGCGGGTTCGCGGTCGGCGGCGAGGCGGGAAAGCTCGCCCTCAAGGTGGTTCACCATGTTCTGCGCCTCGGCCAGCGTCAGCACCATGCCCTCGTCGATGGCCGAGAAGAAGACGAGGTCGCCGTTCGGCGCCACGCGCTGGATGGCGCGGACATGGTGGCGCCCGCCGATGCGCACGACCAAGGGGTGGGCGGCAAAGGTGAAGGTGGTGAGCTGGCCGGGGTCCTTGCCGAGAAGCCGGGCATATTCCTGTGCCGCAGGCTCCGCATTGATCTGGCGGACGAGCCGCCGCGCCGGATCGGCCTCGGTCACGACCATGCGCTCTTCGGAGGGGCGCAGGTGGTCAAGGCTGAAGACCCGGATCGGGCAGCGGGTGCGGATGACGCTGAGGCTGGCGATGTTCTGGCCAAGCTTGCCGTCGTGAAGCACATAGGTCGCGGCGAAACGGGTGCCGTCCCCGGCAGACCCGCCGAAGAGCGGCACCGGGCCAAGGCCCGAGGCGAGGGTGGCCGCAAGCTCATCCTCGCGCACCGAAAGGCCGTCGACCATCAGGAAGGCGAACTCGTTTTCCCAGTCGGGGCAGGCGCGGGCGAGCCGCTGCCTTGTGCGGATGGTGTCGCCGATCAGCGCATGGCCGTCGATGGATTGGAGGTCGGGGACCAGCATCGTCTCAGCCGCGAAATGGCTGGCGGGCAGGCCAAGGGCGACGATGCCGCCTTCCGAATAGCCGTCGGGACTGATCTCTCCGGCGGTGGTGCAGCCGACGACCGGGTTGTCGCCGAAGGCCGCGCCAACGCGTTCGGCCAGCCCGGGAAGGGCAGCATCGGGCGACAGAAAGAGGATGACCAAAGCGAAGGGGCCGGGGCCGAGCTCCTCGGCCAGTCGTTCCAGCGCCTCGGGGTCCCGCGCGCTGGCATGCGCCCGCCGCAGAACCTCCGGCGCGGCGTTGGTCGGCACGGACATCGCGTTCCTCCCCATCGGGAAAACTACGCGGGGTTCGTGTTCTCTGGCAAGAGGCTGGCAAAGCTTGCCTGCTTGGCCAGAAGAACCGCCTGCGTCCGGCTTTGCACACCAAGCTTGCGCATGATGGCGGTGACATGCGCCTTGACCGTCGTCTCGGCGATGGAAAGGTCATAGGCGATCTGCTTGTTGAGCCGCCCCTCGCAGATCAGTTGCAGGATGCGCGTCTGCTGCCGCGTCAGAAGCGACAGCCGCGCCACCGCATCTTCCTGCGGGCTTGCGGGCGCGCCGCTGTCTTCGGGCAGGACATAGCTTTCCGGGATGTAGCGGCGCCCGGCGGCCAGGGCCTCAAAGGCGGCGCGGAACATCTCGCGCGGGCTGTGCTTGGGGATGAAGCCATCCGCGCCTGCACGCAGAGCCGCGCTGATGACACGGGCATCGGCGAGCGATGAGACGACGAGGATCGGCACCGGTTTTGTCGCCTGCCGAAGCTGCACCAGCCCGTCCATCCCGTCCACGTCCGGCAGGTTGAGGTCAAGAAGGATCACATCGGGCCGCAGGCCGCTGTCGATCCGGTCAAGCGCCACCGACAGCCGGTCGGCAGTTTCCACTTCGGCAATGCCGACGAAGGTGCGCAAAGTCATGGACAAGGCATCGCAGAACAGCGGATGATCGTCGATGACGAGCGCCTTGCGCATCTGCGGTTCGGGTGCCGGAAAGGGAATGGTGGGCATCGGGTTGGCCTGCTCCGGTGGGGCCCGAATGACGGGTGAGGATTAAGCTAGCAAAGGACGGCGCGCCGGTCACTTGCCGGAAAGTCGCATGTCGCCCGGATCAAAGCCATAGGCCAGCCCGGGTAAAGTACGACCAAGGTCAGATAGCGCGGCCCGGAGGCGCACCTTAAGCTTCCGGCCAATTCGTAGGGAGGTTTCATGCAGCTCACCGATCACCGCGACATCGCCGCCGACCCGGCCACCGTCTGGGCGGCCATTCTCAACCCCGAGGTTCTGAAAGCCTGCATTCCCGGCTGCGAAAGCATGACCGGAACGCCCGAGGAAGGCTTCGAGGCGGTCGTGGTGCAGAAGGTCGGGCCAGTAAAGGCCCGCTTCACCGGGGCGGTCAAGCTTTCCGACATGGTGCCGGGCCGCAGCGTGAACATCACCGGCGAGGGCAAGGGCGGGCCTGCGGGCTTTGCCAAGGGCGGCGCCAAGGTCGACCTTGCGCCCGAAGGCGCGGGCACGCGGCTGACATATACGGTCGAGGCCAACGTCGGCGGCAAGCTCGCCCAGCTTGGCAGCCGGATCATCGACGGCTTTGCCAAGAAGATGGCCGACCAGTTCTTTGAGAATTTCAAGGCGGCGCTTGAGCCTGCCGAGGCGGAAGCGGCGGTTGCCGATGCGGTCGATGCCGATGGGGATGCGCCGAAAAAAGGTTGGTTCAAACGCCTGACTGGCGGCTGAACCGAAAGACAACAAGGGAGGACGAAGGATGACGAAAGTCACGATGACCGTGAACGGCAAGGCCGTCTCGGGCGAGGTGGAGGGGCGGACGCTGCTTGTCTCCTTCCTGCGCGAGGGGCTGGGCCTGACCGGCACCCATGTCGGCTGCGATACCAGCCAGTGCGGCGCCTGCGTGGTGCATATCAACGGCAATCCGGCGAAAAGCTGCACCGCCTTCGCCGCCGATCTTGACGGCGCCAGCATCACGACGATCGAGGGCATGGCGAACGAAGATGGCTCGCTTGGCGTGGTCCAGCAGGCGTTCCAGGATCACCACGGGCTTCAGTGCGGCTTCTGCACGCCCGGCATGGTGATGTCCTCGGCAGCACTTCTGGCGGTGAACCCGCGACCGACCGAGATGGAGGTGCGCCATTATCTCGAAGGCAACATCTGCCGCTGCACCGGCTACCACAATATCGTCAAGGCCGTCCTTGCCGCTTCCGGCCAGGACGTGTCGAAGATCGCGGCTGAGTGAGGGGGGAACACGATGCCTAAGGATCATGGGATTGGCGCCAGCACCAAGCGGCGCGAGGACATCCGCTTTCTTACCGGACGCGGGCAATATACCGACGACCTGAACCTGCATGGCCAAGCCTATGCGGTCATGGTGCGCTCTACCGTGGCACATGGAAAGATCACGTCGATCGACACCTCGAACGCCGCGGCGATGCCCGGCGTCCTTGCCATTTTCACCGGCGAGGATTTCAAGGATGTGGGCGGCAACCCGGCAGGCTGGCTCATCAATTCGCGCGACGGCACGCCGATGCGCGAGCCGAAGCGCCCGGTTCTGGCGCATGGCAAGGTCCGCCACATCGGCGACGCCTATGCCGCCGTGGTGGCCGAGACCTATGCGCAAGCGAAGGATGCGGCCGAACAGCTTGCCGGCGATACCGAGATCGAGGAATTGCCCGCCATCGTCGACATGGCGGCAGCCGTCGCCAACAGCGGCAACCGCGTCCATGACGAAATCCCCGACAACCTCTGCTTTGACTGGGGCTGGATCGAAGACAACCGCGCCAAGGTCGATGAAGCGATCAGGAACGCGCCCCACGTCACGACGCTTGAGCTTATCAACAACCGCCTTGTCCCGAACGCAATGGAACCGCGCGCCTCGATTGGCGAGTACTTCCCCGGCACCGGCGACTACAAGCTGACCACGACCAGCCAGAACCCGCACCTGACGCGGCTGCTGGTCGCGGCCTTTGTCATGGGCATCCCGGAGAACAAGCTGACGGTCGTGGCACCCGACGTGGGCGGCGGCTTCGGCTCGAAG
>DJUV01000212.1 GCA_002440625.1 Rhodobacteraceae bacterium UBA6273
ACAGCGTGCAACTTGGTGTTCAGCCCGCCTTTCGTGCGCCCGATCAGACGCCCGCGCTGGTCGTCCCGCCCCCCTTTTTCGCCCGCAGGCTCGAAGCCGTGCGGTGCGCCTTGATGTAGGTGGCGTCGATCATGATGGTCTTCTGCTCGGTGCCCTCGGAGGCCAGCCCCTCCATCATTCGCGCGAAGACCCCCATGTCACCCGATCGCTTCCACCGGTTGTAGAGCGTCTTCGGCGGCCCCTACTCACGCGGAGCATCGCACCATCTCAAGCCATTGCGATTGATGAAGACTATCCCACTCAGAACACGCAGGTCATCAACGCGCGGCTTGCCATGGCTCTTCGGAAAGAACGGCTTCAGCCGCTCTATCTGCTCGTCCGTCAGCCAGAAAAGATTACTCATCATCACCCCCGTCAGCTCGGGGCCTTGAATCACGCAGCGACGGTAGCCTCAAGCAGATCAATGGGTCCTGACCCTAGTGGCGGATCGTCGATCCAGACTCGAACCTCTGAACAAATAGTGTACTGGGGTATCGGAGGGCGTACAGGCAATAACCGCTCGGCAGATACGAAAGCTATTACATTGCCTTGCGCTGTTCTTGCGAGTCCTCTTCTGGCACCATTACCCATATTCTCATTGATAGCCCCCTTCAGGGTTCGCCCGAGAGGACGCATCTGGCGCGCGGTGGCAGCCAGCCCTGGATCAATATCTTGACGGCATCTTGTCCCGTTGCGGGTCAGCCAGGCGCAGCGCGTCGCCCTTCGGGGTGTTCGCGCCGATCAATTCTTGAGTGTTTCACTTTTCTTCATTCTTGACTGTTTCAATCAGCTACCTTAGCGCTCAGCCCGACCCTGAGCCGAGGCGCGCCGTCCATGATCCCCGATTTCGTCCGCGACCTTGCCCGCCACGGAGAGCGAACCGCGCTGATCGTTCCCGGCGAAGGCACGGTCAGCTATGCCGATCTGGCCCGCCGAACCGCAGCCTTCGCCGCCCGGCTTCCGGGTCCGAGGCGGCTCGTGGCGGTCGAGGCGGCGGCGTCGGCCCATGCGATCACTGCCTACCTTGGCACCCTCGCGGCGGGACATGCGGTGGCGCTTTTACCTTCGGGTGACAGCGACGCCATGCGCGGCTTCGCCGACCGCTTCCACCCTGAGTCCCAGTTCCGGCGGCTGGACGGACGCTGGCGGCTGCTGGCTGGTGGCCGGGCGCAGAGCGGCGAGATTCACCCCGATCTCGCGCTTATCCTCATGACCTCGGGCAGCACCGGCCACGGCAAGGGCGTCCGCCTTTCCGGCACGGCGCTGGAAAGCAACGCCGGCTCCATCGCCGAGTACCTGAAACTTGGCCCCGAGGACCGTGCCGGGCTGGTCCTGCCGCTGCACTATTCCTATGGCCTTTCGGTCCTGAATTCGCACCTCGCTGCGGGGGCCTGTCTCTGGCTTCATCAGGGTTCGGTGCTGGCGCCGGGGTTCCTTGACGGGCTCGCGTCTGCCGGTTGCACCAATCTATCCGGCGTGCCGCATACGTTCGAACTGCTTGAGCGGATCGGCCTGAAGGATGCCGCATTGCCACGGCTTCGGATGCTGACGGTCGCGGGCGGCGCGATGGCGGCTGACCGGGTCCAGCGCTGGCACGACCACATGGCCACCCGCGATGGCCGTTTCTTCGCCATGTACGGCCAGACCGAGGCCACCGCCCGGATCGCCTATCTGCCGCCGGAACTGGCAGGACAGGCGCCCGACCGCATCGGCATCGCGATCCCCGGCGGCAGCCTTTCCTTGCGCGCCGCCGATGGCCGCACGATTGGAGAACCTGGCGTCGAGGGCGAACTCATCTATCGCGGCGCCAATGTGATGATGGGCTATGCCGAAACCCGCGCCGATCTCGCGCGCGGGACTGAGATCGACGCGCTGGCGACCGGCGATCTGGCAGTTCGTGATGAGGCCGGACTTTACCGGATCGTCGGCCGGCTGCGGCGGATGTCGAAGATCGCCGGGGTTCGGGTCGGCCATGATGCGGTCGAGGCGGCGCTCGCCGCCCAGGGCATCCGCGCCGCCGTGGTCGGGGATGACTGCGGCCTGACGGCGAGCTACGTCTCCGCGCAGGACCCCGAGGAGGTGGCCGACCTCATCGTCCGGGCGACCGGGCTGACCAACCGCCACGTGCGCGTCGTAAGGGTGCCGGACCTGCCGCGCCTTGCTTCCGGCAAGGTCGATTACGAAAGCCTGCGCAAGAACACGCCCGCCCAACGAGCGAGCAGCGACCTAGCTGGCGTTTTCCGGCACTGCTTCGATCCGCGACCCGTCCGGCCCAGCGACAGTTTCGCCAGCCTTGGCGGCGACTCGCTTCGCCATGTCGAGCTTTCGATGGAGGTGGAGCGGCTCCTCGGCCATCTGCCGCGTGGCTGGGAACGGATGAGCCTGTCCGAGCTTGGCAGTATTCGCCATACGCCCGGCCCGTCGAATGCGGCGGGGGCCGGCATCGGCGCCGACCTTCTGATCCGCGCGCTCGCCATTCTCGCCGTCCTGGTCCAGCATCAGACGCTCTGGCCGACCTATGGCGGTGCGGCGGCGATGGTGGTGCTGATCGGCTACGGGCTCGGGCGATTCCAGCGCGGCTTTCTGGCGACGGGTGACGTTCCGGGCCTTCTGCGGCCGCTCTGGAAGGTCCTCGTGCCCTATTACCTGATCCTGATCGCCTATGCGCTGGTCTGGGGGCAGGTGCCCTGGGTCTCGGTCTTTCTTGCCGGGAATTTCGGCTTCGGTGATCCGGTGCGGCAGGACATGCTGCCCTATCTCTACTGGTTCGTCGAAGCCTATACGCAGCTTCTTCTTGTACTGGCCTTGCTGGCGCTGATCCCGACCGTCCGCCGCCTGATCGGCGCCGAGCCGTTCCGCTTTGGTCTCTTGCTGCTGGCCGGGGCGTCCGTCGCGCGGCTGGTCGGGCCTGAACTTTGGCCATTGGGTGGCCGCCAGATTTTCACGCTGCCCTGGATCTTCTACCTTTGCGCCTTCGGCTGGTGCGCCGCGACCGCCGACAGCCGGGGCCGGCGTCTTGCCGTCCTTGCGGCGGCAGCACTTCTGATGCCCGCTGCGGCGTTCCTCGGCGGCAACTGGTTTGGCGCCTGGATCAAGTATAGCGCGCAGTTCGCGGTGATCGCTGCCTTGCTTTACCTGCCGCACATCCGGATGCCGAGGGCCGTAGCCCGCATCGTTCTTGAAATCGCGCGCGCGAGCTTCCTGATCTACCTCCTTCACCGCTTCGCCCCCGAAGTGCTGATGCTGCCGCTGGCGGGCATCCTGCCGGGACCGGTTTTCGACCTTCTCGCCATCTTCGGCGGCGTCGCGCTAGGCGTCGCGGCCTCAGTTCCGCTGCGCCATCTTCCGGAACCGAAAACCCTCTTGACCCTGAGAAGCCGGATGCGCCGCACGATGCCCGCATAACGATACTGCGCCACAGTAATCGCCAGCCCTCAGATCGGAACGACTGCGGTTCGCGCCCCGTTTTCGGGAAATTCGAACGGACCGCAGTGGCATCGCACCCAGTGCAGCACTGTCAGACGACTGCCATTCTCGCGCAAGAAAACCAACAATCAACGTCCGGTTGAGTTTGTTTCCATAGCATAAACTGCGGCTGGACGTTTTCGGCGACATCACGCCGAAAACCTTAAGATTGTCCTTACGTGATTATGCTCATTCGCCCGGAGCGACACACCCCGACTGCATTTGTGCCCCAACTTTGCCATCTTGGACGGCATTGTTCTGAGCAGGGACACACTCACCGATCAAGGAATACCAAATGACATTCGTCAAGTCACTGCTCATGGCAAGCGTGGGACTGAGCATCCTGGGATCACAGGTCAGTGCGGCAGAATACTTCGTGCAGCCGCTAACCCCGGGACCCGTCGCAAACACGGCAGTCGCCGCGATTTCGCTGCAGGCAACCGCCCCGGACGATGTATCCGCCCCCTCCGCGGAGCAGAACGCTGTCACTCAGCCACCAGTAATTCCTCCTGTTGCCGTCACTGACGCGCCGGCCACCGGAACCGCACAGAATGGCGCGGAGACAAAGGAACCGCATAAGATTGCGGTCTCCCCTGGCGCGAAATGGGTCAGCGCCCGCGGCCACGGGGAAGCGTCCGGCACGACTGGTGGAACCACCACCACCACACCGACGGCTCCCGCTCCGACCACGCCCGTCGTCACCGCGCCGTCACAAACCGGTTCCACCGGCACCCCCCCGACGCCGTCCACAACGACCCCCACGGGGCCGGCCCCTGTGATGACCGCAAGCCAGACCTACAACAGTCTCGGCGCGCTGCTGCAGTCCGGCAAGGTCCAGGGCGGCGACCGCATCTACCTGCTCGGCGGCTACCATGGCCAGATGGTCCTGGCTGGTCTGCAGTTCACGTCACCTGTGACCATCACGTCGATGCCAGGCCAGGTCGCCCATGTCGACAGCATCAACGTTCGTGCATCGAGCAAGATCGTCATCAACGGCCTCAAGGTCTGGCCGACGTCAGCCGCCAACGGCCTCGTGGCGCAGGTTCGCAGCTACAATGACAGCAGCGACCTGGTGTTTTCCGATCTCGACGTGCGTGCGGCGGCCAATTCCACGAATTACCAGCAGTGGAACACGACCGACTGGAACAACAACCAGCGCTCCGGCTTCCTGATCGATGGTCAGCGCCAGACAGTCTTCCGCAACCGTCTTACCGGCGTTTACAACGGTGTCTTCGTACTGGGACAGAATGCCCTCGTCGAAGAGAATATTGTTGACGGCTTCGCGGGCGACGCATTCCGCGCGCTTGGCGACAACTCCGTCGTTCGCCGCAACAGGGCGCAGAACTGCCGCCAGACCACCGGCACCCATATCGACGGCATCCAGAGCTTTTCGCGGGGCCCTACCGGAAAGATCGGTACCGGCGTGGTGCGCAATATCGTCATCGAAGGCAACAAGTTCCTGGAGTTCGTCGGCGCGCGGAGCCCGATCAACTGCAAACTGCAGGGGATTGGTCTCTTCGACGGGATGTATGACGGCTTTGTCATCCGCAACAACCTGATCTCGTCCACCGCATATCACGGCATCACCATCGGCGGCGGCTTGAACAGCGTCATCACCAACAACACAGTCGTCCACGCCATGGGGACCACCGGCAACTGGCCGTGGCTCCGCGTGTCGAACCACAAGAACGGCACACCGTCGCAGAACGTGACCGTCGCGAACAATCTGTTGAGCTCGCTCAAGGTCACGACCAATCCGGCGCTTGGCATCCTTCAGACCAACAACATCACGGTCACAAATGCCTTGGGCGAGTTCAACTCGGTCGCCAACCAGGATTTCACCCTGAAGTCGACCTCGACCGCCATCGACAAGGGCGCGCCGACGCTGGCTCCACCCGTGGACATCGCCAAGTCGCCGCGGCCGAAGGGCAAGGCCCCGGACGCGGGCGCCTACGAAAGCTTCTGATACCGCCCATTGCTGCGTACCCCCGCCGCGCGACACGGATCGCGCGGCGGGTTTTTCATTTGCGGGTCGCCCTACCGGCTATCGCCAGCCAGTGCAGCCTCGCCCACGTCCTTCACGATCTCGCTGATCTGTTGCAACTGCCGGGTCAGGGGGCTGGTCCTGCGCCAGACCATGCCGATGGTGCGCGATGGCTGCGGCCCGGCAAAGCGCGAGACGGCGACAGGTGCCGATCCTGTCTCGACCGCCACCGCCATGTCCGGGATCAGCGTCACGCCGATCCCGGCGCCCACCATCTGCACCAGCGTGGCGAGCGAACTGCCATCGAGCAACTCCTTCGGGCGCGCGCCGGCCATGTCGCAGAACGACAGCGCCTGGTCGCGGAAGCAGTGGCCCTCCTCCAGCAGGAGAAGCCGCATTTCGCGCAGCATCTCGCGGCTGGGTACCGGTTTGTGCGCCTCGTCACGATGCCGGACAAGGACGAAATCTTCAGAGAAGAGCGGCACCTCGACCAGCGACGGCTCGGAGACCGGAAGCGCCACGATGGCGGTGTCGAGCCGACCATCGGCAATCTCCTGCAAGAGCTTCGCCGTTGTGGTTTCGCGCAGTTGCAGGTCTAGCTCGGGATAGTGCCGGCTTAGCGCGCCGATCACCCGCGGCAGGAAGTAGGGCGCGATCGTCGGAATGACCCCGATTCTCAGCCGCCCGCTCAGCCGCTCTCCGGCCGCGCGCGCCAGATCCTCAAGCTCCTCGACCGATCTGAGGATTGCGCGCGCCCGGTCGACAAAGGTTTCGCCGAACTCCGTAAGGCGCACCTCACGCGGCCCGCGTTCGAAAAGTGCCGTGCCGAGTGAGGCCTCAAGATCGCGGATCTGCATGGACAGGGCGGGCTGGGTGACGGCACTGACATCGGCTGCCCGGCCGAAGTGCCCCTGTCGGGCCAAGGCGTCAACATAGCGAAGCTGCTTCAAGGTCATGTTTATCATAACCAGAACTTATCAGGCCGATCAGAACTTCCAAGTTAAACTAATCGCTCCGCTCTGCTAGGAAGGTGAAAGGCTATGCGTCTGTAGGTCACACCCGCTTCGCGGTTGCTGTGGCGCGGATCCGGCCCATGTTTGCAAGACATACAGTACGGAGGATCAAAATGGACGGAAACGACGTGAGCAGCGGCGGCAATTGCCCCATGGGCCATGGCGGCAACCCTGCAGTGACGTTCAAGGCGAGGTCGAATCGCGACTGGTGGCCGAACCAGCTGAACCTGGACATCCTGCGTCAGCACTCGTCCAAGGGCGACCCGATGGACAGCGGTTTCGACTACGCTGCGGAGTTCAAAAAGCTCGACCTCCCCGCGCTGAAAAAGGACCTGACCGCGCTGATGACCACATCCCAGGACTGGTGGCCAGCCGACTACGGTCACTATGGGCCACTGTTCATCCGCATGGCGTGGCACAGCGCCGGCACCTACCGCATCCAAGACGGCCGCGGCGGCGCCGGCGCCGGCCAGCAGCGATTCGCGCCGTTGAACTGCTGGCCCGACAACGCCAACCTCGACAAGGNNGTGGCCGAACCAGCTGAACCTCGGAATTCTCCATCAGAACTCCCCGAAGGTCAGCCCGCTGGGCGAGGACTTCGACTATGCCGAGGCATTCGGGAAGCTCGACCTCAAGGCGCTCAAGGCCGATCTCGTCGCGCTGATGACCGACAGCAAGCCCTGGTGGCCCGCCGACTGGGGGCATTACGGCCCCTTCTTCATCCGCATGGCCTGGC
>DJUV01000334.1 GCA_002440625.1 Rhodobacteraceae bacterium UBA6273
CGGCGCGATGCCCTGCCCGCCTTCCTCGGCCCGCGCGCCGCCGGGCGGCGGCACTTCGGTGCCGTAGTCATAGCTGAGCGCCTCGGGGTCGCTGGCGGCAGCCTCGCAGACCTTCGCCAGTTCTGCGGCGCGGGCGGCGCTGACAAGATCGCTGACCTGCGCCGGTTCGCCGGCGCAGCCCTCGGAACAATCGAGGTGGATCTTGGTGAAACCGGCCTTCACATACTCCGCGACAAGGTCGCGCGCCTTGGCCATGGCGCTGTCGGCGGGTTCGGATCGCCAGGCCTGCGGGCCGAGGTGATCACCGCCGAAGAGCAGACGATCCGGCGAGATGCCAAGACCGGCAGAGATGCGGCGGCTGAAGGCGATGAAGTCGGCCGGCCGCATTCCGGTATAGCCGCCGAACTGGTTGACCTGATTGCTCGTCGCCTCAAGGAGCAGCGGCCTGTCGAGTTCTTCCGCCAGAAGCAGGGATGCGGCGATCACATCGGGATGGGCCGAGCAGACCGAGGGCATGGCCTCGCCGGAGCCTCGGCGGTTGCGGGCGATAAGGGCGCGAAGTTCTCTCATCTCAGATCACCATGGAAGCTTGCTTGGCCAGGATCGCCGCGCCGCGTCCGCCGCTGGCGTCGCCATATCTGGCGATGCGGAAGGCCGGGCTGCGGACGTGGTGCAGCTTGTGCGCCTCGAAAACCGTCCCCAGATCGCGATCGACGCCGTCGATCTTCGACAGCCCGCCGCCGAGAACCACGCAGTCCGGGTCGACGGTCAACTGGATCGTCAGGACAAGCTCGGCCAGAAGGTGGAGCCAGATTTCCCGCAAGCGGCCCATGCCTGTGTCACCCTTGGCGGCGCCAGCCATGATCTCTGCGGCGGGGGCGGGCTTGCCGCTGAAATGCTCCGCCAGACGGCTGAGGCCAGCGCCCGAAACCAGCGTCTCATAGCACCCCATGCGCCCGCAACCGCAGCGCAGGACCGGCAGGCCATATTCGACGACGAGATGGCCTGGAATGCCGAAATGACCGACCTCGCCCGGCAGGCCGTTCAAGCCAGCCTGCAGCTTGCCGTCGATGCAAACGCCGCCGCCGACGCCAGTGCCGAGGATCAGGCCGAAGACCGTGCGGAAACCGGCGCCGGCGCCGCCGTTTGCCTCGGAAAGCGCGAAGGTCTTGCAGTCATTCTCGACCGGAATCTTTCGGCCAAGTTGCTCCGAGATGTCATTGCTGAGGGCATGGCCCGTCGCCGGAAGGTTGGAGGTCACCGACCGGCCGGTCTGCGGGTCGATGAGACCGGGCAGTCCGATGGCCATCGGCATGGTCGCCCCGGCATTCTCTTCCAGCCACCGCGCTTGTCCCACAATGGCCGCGACCAGCGCGTCGTAGCTGTCGTTCGGGGTTTCGATGCGGTGCTTGGCCAGCGGTTCAAGCTCGCTGTCAAAGAGCGCCGCCTCGATCTTGGTGCCGCCGACGTCGATGGAGCCGTAGGTTTCGGCCAAAGGCAGCGGCAGGTCATAAAGCGTGACGCCGGTGACGACCCGGGACAGATTGCGGCCCGCGAAGGGATCGTCGACGTTCATGCCAAGCTGGTCCGACCAGAGAACGGCTAGGATCTGGGCGACGACCACGCGCAGGACCGAACCCCAGGCGTCGTTGCCGACATTGGCAACGCGGATATCGGCGTCCCCGGCATCGCCGATGGTCAGGATGCTCTGCGGGCCGAACTGCCGGCCGATTTCGGCGGCAAGGTCGCGGTCGTACTGGCGGGTATAGGGGTCGGAGGATTCAAGGACAAAGACCAGCGTGTCCTGATCGACGACGGCCTTCGGCCCGTGGCGGAACCCGAGCGTCGAATCCCAGGCGGTCACGATCCGGCCGGCGGCAAGTTCAAGCACCTTCAGCGCGCATTCGCGGGCCGATCCGGTCAGGGGGCCGGAGCCGAGGAAAATGGCGCGCGGGGGCCTCTGGACGGCATTCAGGCGGTCGAAGGCATCGCCGAGAAACCGGTCGAGGCCATCCGCAACCCGCCCGAACATCTGCCCTGCCGGGGCCGGCGGGCAAGAATCGAAACAGGCAAGTGCTGTCAGCAGCATCGAGGAATAGCTCGACGTCATGGCAAAGCCGCGGTCGTTCGTCTCGGGCGGCAGGATGATGGTGCGCAGCTCACCCGTGACGGTGGCGAGGTCATTGGCCAGCGCGCTTTCGCCGTTGCAGGTGATGTTCAGCTTGTCGGCATGGGGCGCGTGCTTGTTGATGAGGTCGAGCATCCCGACCGTTTCCGAACTGTTGCCGCTGCGGCCGAAGGAAACGATCAGGGGACGCAGGCCCCGTCTGAGATAGCGGCGCGGTGTAGAAACGAAATCAGTCGTGGCGACGGCGCGGAACCGGGCGCCACCTTCGATGCCGTTCAGATAGGGGACCAGCGTTTCACCGATGAAGGCCGATGTGCCGGCGCCGCAAAACCAGATCTCATCATGGTCGCGCGCGATCAGCCAGTCGCGGACGCCGGCAGCAGTCCCGTCTATTGTGGCGGCGAGCTTGCGCCAGACGCCGGGCTGTTGCCGGATCTCGGCGGTCGTCATCCATTGGTCGAATGGCTGCGTCACCATCAGTTCTGTTCCTTGCTTGCCGCGACCCGGCGCAGATCGACGCCGAGCGTTGTGATTGCTGTAGCCAGCTCTTCGCTCAGGCCCGCGTCGGTGATGATCGTCTCGATCCTGCCGAGGTCGCAGACGCGATGCAGGCTCGGGGCGCCGAACTTGGACGAATCCGCCAGCACAAAAACATGCTGGACGATGTCGATCATCGAGGCGTTTTGCTGTGCTTCATCCAGGTTGAAGGTGCTGAGGCCGAATTGCGGGTCGATGGAGTCAGCACCCAGAAAGACCGCATCGAAGCGCATATTGGCGATGGTGTTTTCGACCATCCGACCGGAAAGCGAGCGGGATTCGTGCCGAAGTTCGCCGCCCGGCAGGATGATCGTGTGCTGCTTTGCGCCGCGCAAGGCATCGACGATGTTGAGGCCGGTGGTCAGGATCACCATCGGATCGGCGTCGCGCAGAAGTTCTGCGAAAAGCTGCGCGGTCGAGCCGGAATCGATGATGATCGACCGGAAATTCACCGCCATCTCGCGCGCGGCGGTGGCGATCGCCCGCTTCTGCGGCAGGTTCGTCATCGCCTTGTCGCCGAGTTCGGGTTCGACGAAACGGCTGGCGGCATTGCCGCGCGCAAGCGACATGGCAAGCTGGATTCGGAAATCGGGGATACCCTTCAGCCCGTAGCGGCGGCAGAAGCGGACGATGCTCGGTTCGCTGACGCCGGTCGCCACGGCAATCTCCTGCACCGGCTTTTGCATGAAATCTTCGGGCGCACCGACGAGGTATTCGGCGATGCTCCGGTAGGTCTTGTTAAGATGAGGGATGTCGGCGGCGACGATGTCAACCAGCGACTTTCCTCGAAGATCGGGCAAAGGTTGCGGCATGTTCGCTCCTAGCTAACAGCCTTCGCCTTACCATGCGGTACCGGGGTTCGGTAACGGAGATTGGCGCCCCCGGCGTCGAAGACATGCAGCCTTTCCTCGGAAAAATCGAGGCCGAGACGGTCGCCGGCGGCGATGCCCGCCTGCCCCGCAAGCTTGGCGGTGATGAGTTGGCCATCGGCAAGCAGGCCGTAAACGAGGGTCTCGCCGCCAAGCTGTTCGACGACCTCGACCTCAAGCCCGAGCCGCCCTTCCGGTGCAATCGACATATCCTCGGGGCGCACCCCAAGTTCCAGCCCTTCGGCTTTGCCGGCCAGGGGCGCGGTCAGGCCAACTTCGACCGTGCCGCCCCCCGGCAGGCCAAGCGCGACCCCGGCTGCGGTCGCACTGGCGCCGGTGACCTTGATGAAGTTCATCGGCGGCTGGCCAAGGAACCCAGCGACGAACCTGTTGGCGGGGTTGTTGAAGAGGTCCAGTGGCGCGCCGACCTGTTCGATCTTGCCGGCGCTCATCACGACCATGCGGTCGGCCAGCGTCATCGCCTCGACCTGATCGTGGGTGACATAGACCATCGTGTTGCCGAGGCTTCCGTGCAGCTTGGCGAGTTCCACCCGCATCTCGGCACGAAGCGAGGCATCGAGGTTGGACAAGGGCTCATCGAAGAGGAAGATGCGCGGCTTGCGTGCAAGGGCGCGGCCAATCGCAACCCGCTGACGCTGGCCGCCGGAAAGCGCCTTCGGCTTGCGGTCCAGCATGGAATCGAGCTTCAGAAGCTTCGCCACCTCGGCGACACGGGCCTTGATTTCCGCCTTGGGCGTGTTGGCGATCTTCAGGCCAAAGCCGATGTTTTCCCCGACCGTCATATGCGGGTAGAGGGCGTAGGATTGAAAGACCATGGCGATGCCGCGTTTCACCGGATCGGCGGTGGTCATATCCTCGCCGTCGATGACGAGGTTGCCGCTGGTGATCGGTTCAAGCCCGGCGATGCAGCGCAAAAGGGTCGACTTGCCGCAGCCCGAAGGGCCGACGAGAACGACGAATTCGCCCTCCTCCATCCGCAGATCAGCGCCTTGCAGGATGGTCGCGGCGCCAAAGGACTTCCTCAGGTTTCTGATTTCGACAGTCGCCATCGCCTAAACTCCCGCCTCATCGGCCAGCATTTGAAAATCAAGATGTTGCGGAAGCGGGTTCTGCCGCATCCGTTCGGCCAGCACTTCCTTTGTGGCCGGCCGGCCAAGCTCTGCCTCAAGCCGGCCTTTCTGTAGCGCGGTCCAGAGGGTGACCGTCAGCATTTCGCCCTCGCGGATCGTCGCGAACTCGGTTGCGAGGAGCCGCTCCAGTTCGTTCCAGTCGCCGCACCTTGCGGCGATGGACGCTCTGGCAAGAAGAATGCGCTCCTGCGCTGCGGCTGCCTTTGGCAAGGCGGCGACGAAGGCAGTCAGGGTTTCAAGGCGACCGTCCGCCAGCAGGAACTGCGCGATTTCCACCGCAAGCTCGTCGGGGGCATCTGCCGCAGCTGAGGCCTGCATATAGAACCGCTCTTTCTGATCGCCGGTGTCCGCCACCAGCGCCAGTTGCCGGAGTGCGAGCCAAGTCGGTCGCGCCGAAGCGGACCGGGCAAAGAGATCGCGCGCCTCGGCGGCCTCTTCACGGTCAAGGGCCGCGATGCCGAGGAGGAGGTCATGCAGCCATGTGCCATGACTCTGCCCGCTTTGCTCCAGCGCGGCGACCCAAACATCGGAGACAGCGAATGTAGTCGGGACGGTTTCGAGGTTCGCTGTCGAGAAGGCGCCTTTCCCGACAAGATCATCCCAACAGTCCTTTGCGTGCCCGACCGCAAAGTCGAGGCCGGCTGCCAGATCCCGCCCGGTCAGACGTTCCTGCCTGCTGCCCCAGGGCGCGCCATCCGAAAGCCGCTTGTCGAGCGGTCGGCGCGACTGCGCGGTCAGCCAGCCGTCGACTTCGGCTAGTTCGTCGGCCGGGAAACGCTGGTTCAGCGCATCTGCCGTGGCGCGCTCGGCAGTTGCATAGTCGGCGGCATGGGCGCTCGCCGCATCCACCGACAGGGCGCCATAGGCTTCGGTCCAATGCAGCTCGCTTTCCGGGGCAAGTTCGAACCTCTGGTTCTGCGTTGGCGTGATCCCGGACTGGATCTCGATGTAGCGCGCGTCGCCGGGCCTCGCGAGGAACTCCATCCAGTGCTGGCCGCCGCTCGCCTCGCCGAAATAGAACATCTTCCGGCCCCGCATCTCCGCCGTCGCCGTCTGCGCAAGGCCGACACCGTCGTGGTCGAGCGCGGCGATGTAGAGCCGGGGTGCATCGGGCTTGCGGTAGAAAACCGAAGTCGCGCTCTGCCAGTTGCCCGGATAGGAGCCATCGAAGCGCTGGGGGTCGGGGAACGGAAACCGGGCCAGCTCATTGCCGGGCAGGACATGCTCGATAGCATAGTCCGCCGGGGCGATGACACGCATCCCGTCGCTCATCGCCACGGCGATATTGGTCCACCAGTAGGCGCGCTTTGCGGTCGCTGCCGCATTGACGATGCGGCCATGCACGAAAAGCCGGTCGTCGTCGTTCGGCAGGAAGAGGTCGACCTGCCACGTCGCTTCGGTGATGCGGTCGAACTCATAAATGCGCAGCACCGGCCCACGTTCGGTTTCGATCACGCCGGCAAAGACCGGGGCGCAGGTGAAGGGGGTGTGGCCGGGAATGAGGCCGTTCCATTCGATGCCGCCAGAGAACCAGGCGTTCAGCGCCGCAAGGTTCGCCGGCTGGAACACCGGGTTGTGAAAGACCAGATCGCGTTTCAGGCGACGGTCATACATGCGCACCAGACGACCGCCGTATTGCGGGGCGATGTCGATCTCAATCCGCCCGTTCGTCAGGCGAAGGAGGGGCATCTCGCCCGGCTGTTGCGACCGGTCATAATCCGCATAGACGCCGTAAGGCAGGATGGAGTCCTTGCCCCAGTCGAAGCCATGAGCACTTTCTTCAGCCGTCAGGCCACGCGCGGGGGGCGTATCCCGGTCCGGCATCGGTTGCTGCCAGCGAAAGCGCGGCAGGCTGCTCGGCGCGCCGAGGCGCGACATGGGCAGGGCCGCGCGGATCGTCTCGATCCGGGTCGTGGTGCCAGTGGCCGGCGCGATCTGATGGCCGTTCACTTGACACCTCCCATAGTGATGCCGCTGATCATCTTTTCCGAGAGGATGACAAAGAGGATGAGGGTCGGGACCATGACGATGGTCACGCCGGCAAAGAGGCTGGCCCAGTCGCCACCGGAATACTGCATCGAGGTGATGAGAGAATAGATCCCGAGCGACAGGGTGCGGTTTTCCGGGCTGTTGATCAGCACCAGCGACAGTTGGTATTCGTTCCAGAGGCCGACGAAGTTCAGGATGGCCACTGTCGCCACGCCCGGCATCGCCAGTGGCAGCATGACATGGCGGAACACCTGCACGTCTGAACAGCCGTCGATGACCGCAGCGGATTCCAGTTCCGACGGCAGGGACGAAAAGAAGCCCTCCAGCACGTAGATCGTGAAGGGGATCGACAGCGCGACATAGACGATTGTCAGGCCGGTCAGCGTGTCGGCAAGGCGCATCGACGCCATCATCACGAACAAGGGCACGAAGAGCAGCGGGAACGGCACGCCCATGCCGAAGGCGAAGAAGCTCGACAGCGCCTCGCGGCCCCGGAACCTGCCCCGGCTGAGGACATAGGCCGCCGGCACCGCCACGATCAGGATCGCGACGACGGAAACCGATGTCACCAGAAGGCTGTTGAGGAAATAGTCGCCGAAGCGGTTGTTCACCCAGGTCTTGACGAAATTTCCCCATTGCGGGCTGGTCGGGATCGACAGCGGGCTGCCGAACAGCTCCCGGTTCTTCTTCAGGGACGCAAGCACGACCCAGACCACGAAGAACACGGAGAAGAGCGCCCAGCCACCGACGACCAGATAAGAGAGGCCGCGCTTGATCCCGCGTGCAGAGATGAAATCGGACATGGTCAGAACTCCACGCGTTCGCGCCGGAACAGGAAGCGCATCAGGACGATGATGGCGATGGTGAGGATGAACATGACGACGCCGATGGTGGTCGAATAGCCAAGCGCGTAGACGGACTCGCGCTGGCCGAAGCCCATGATGTAAAGGTAGATCGCCGGCGTGTAGAGGTTCTGGTCGATGTTCGGGCCGCCGAAGGCATAGGGAAACTCGACGATCTTGACGGCCTGGATCGCCCAGAGGATCAGCGTGATGAGGATCACGTCCCAGATCATCGGCAAGGTGATCTGGCGGAAGATCTGGAAGGTGCTGGCACCTTCAAGCCGCGCGGCTTCGTACATGTCTGCCGGGATCTTGTCGGCGCCTGCCATGATGAGGATCGTGTAGAACCCGACCGAGATCCAGACGAGGCCGACCATCATCGCGTAGAAGACGTTTTCCGGCGCGGTCCAGGCCGTCGCGGCGATGCCGTCGAGGCCAATGGCCTTGAGGAAGCTGGTCAGCATTCCGTAGCGCGGCATGAAGACGAAGGACCAGAAGGTGGTGATTGCGACCACGGCGATGACGTTCGGCATGAAGATGAGGGTGCGAAAGAGCTTCTTGCCCTTCATTCCGGCGTTCATCAGCATGGTGAAGAGGAAAGCGAGGCCGAAAGTGGCAATGCCGCCGACGAACATGATCAGCGCCATGTTCCGTATCGCGCGCCAGAAGACGCTGTCGCCCCAGAGCCTTGCGTAGTTGGACAGCCCGACCCATTCGGCCGAGTCGCCGAAGCCCGAGGTGTCGTAGAAGCTGAGGTAGAAGGCCTGCACCGCCGGCAGGATGAGAAAACCGAGATAGAGAAGAAGTGCCGGTGCCAGGAAGGCAATGACCATTCGCCGCCGCATCATCGAGGTATTCCTTCCCTGCGCGGAAATCTTTGGTGATCGGAGTCTTTGGAAAGGTACGAGGCCGGGCGGGAACGTGTACCCGGCCTCTCTGTAATTAAATTACTGGGCCGCCCAATATTCCTTGGTCTTGGCTGCCATCGTCTCGACGAATTGCTCCGGCGTAGTCTGGCCAAGGAACATGTTGTTGTATTCCGGGTTCAGGATGGTCGAGGTGAACTCTGGGTAGGCAACACCCAGACCACCGCCGAAGGCCGAAAGTGCCGTCGCCTGTTCAGCCGAGGTATAGGCATCGGCCAGCGCTGCAGGCCAGGCGACGCCCTTGCGGGTGACGCCGACGCCCGACGCCTCGACAAGGATCTTCTGCGCCTCTTCGCTGCCGACATACTTCACGAAATCGGCGGCCTCCTGGGCATTCTTCGAATCCTTCAGGACCATCATTGACAGAAGGCCGACCTCGATGTCGGTGCTCTGGCCGGCGCCGTCCTTGACGGCGGGGAAGTTGAACGCGCCCCAGGGGAAGTCTGCACCCGCGCTTTCCGTCAACTCGGTCGGCAGCCAGGAGCCGACGAGTTCGCCCATCGTGTCGCCAAGCGCGATGGTCTGCTGACCGGCCGGATACTGGAAGCCGCGCGCGTCTTCGGCGATGCAGCCCTGATCCCAGAGGCCGCGGGTGGCCTTGGCCGCGGCAAGGACCGCAGGGCTTTTCCAGCCGTCACCGGACTTGTCCTCGAACACCTTCACAAGTGCTCCGGCACCGCTTTCGCGCGCCAGATAATGCGAGAAATACAGCACGTTGTAGAAGGCGACGTTGCCCTCGATCACCAAGGCACTCTTGCCCGCTGCCTTGACGGTGCCGCACAGCGCCAGAAGATCGTCGAAGGTCGCCGGAACCGTGCCGCCGACCTCGGCGAGCATGTCCTTGTTGTACCAGAAGTTCACCGTGTTGTAGACGTAAGGAACCTGGGTGATCTTGCCTTCGGTGTTGAAAAGCTCAAGCGTGCCGGGCAGGAAAGCGTCGCGCGTGGCCTGATCGAAGTCAGCCGAGAGATCGTGGCCGAGCCCCTCTTTCTGCAACCCGCCCGCCAGCTGGTCGGCGTCCTGATCCATGAAATCGACCGGCGTTCCGGCCTGTAGCGCGGCGCGCAGCTTGGTCTGGTTCTGACGGCCGTTCCAGACCACCTTGAAGGTCGTGTCCGGGTGCGCGGCGGTGTAGGCGTCCATGACCTGACGCAGCGCGGCAGCCTGGGGTTCCGGCTCGTTCCACATCGACCAGAACACAAGTTCCGCCGCCGTTGCGGCGCCGGTGGCCCCGGCTAGGCCGAGAGAGAAAACGGCAGCAACGATGGCTTGCCGCGAAGTATTTGACAGCATCTGGTTCTCCTCCACTCGCAGCTTTTTTTCAGGCACCTGCCCTGCCGCGATGATCCCTGATAGAGGGAACTGGAAATATTGCAACATAATTTTGTAATAAAGTTTCAGATTCTGAGGACCAGGAGTCTGAAAGGCCTGCGCGGGGCCCCTGAAGCCGTTCTTTTGCAGGTTTCTGGGGTGGGGCAGCTCTTGCTTTTCACACAGAAGTGTCCCGTGGGGATTCTGGGTTCCGTCCGTCGACTTCCACCCAGGACTGACTTGGGTTTTCCACCCGGAACTGACCCACCTTTCCGTTATGTTCGGGGGTCAGGTTTGGGTGAAGGCGTGATTGGCCTCCTTCCGGTTCCGGGCCGCGACGGCAGAGCTTGTCTTGAAGCGGAAGCTGTCGGTCCCGGTCTCGAAGATGTGGCATCGGTGGGTGAGGCGATCAAGGAGCGCGGTGGTCGTCGTGGCGTCTCCGAAGACCGTGGCCCAGTCGCTAAAGCTGGCTCCTGCCAATCCCTCGCCGACAACGAAGCGGTGTTACCGACCGTTTTTTCGCAAAGCATTTTCCCGAATTTTTGGGGGGCCGCGCCCGGCTCTGATGCACAAATCGCATAAGTGTGGGGATTTCCGCTTCCCCGGACCGTCTCATTCAACGGCTTCAGTGACGGGTATCCGAGGGCGGTGTAGCCATTCAGGACGGCAACACGGATCCGGAACTCTACGACCTGACGGACGAAGTCTCTGGCGGTCAGGCGTTGGCCCAACGCTTGACGCAGTGCATCCTGATTTCTGCGCGGTCTCGGCGGTGGTAGCCGCTCCATCGTCGCCAGATGGTCCGACCGAGGCGCCGTGAGGCGCAATCCCTCGTTCCTGGCCATCGCTCCGGCAGTGGCAGCGCGGCATTCGCGGCTGAGCACGGGTGAAGTTCCCGCAGGCACCTCGTGGCGGTTCGTTGCCTCCGGGCCGCCACCAGATCGACGCGCGAGCATTTTCACAGCACGAAGGACGACCGGTCATGCGACCCATCTTCATCGATTTCGAGGCATCCAGCCTCGCCCCCGATTCCTGGCCGATCGAGATCGGCCTCGCCTGTCTCGAAGCGCTGGAGGTCCACTTGGCCTCGCGCCTTATCCGCCCAGATCCCGGCTGGTCCCCCGACACATGGTCGCTCGCCAGCACCGCCGTCCACGGAATCCCCCGCACTGCGCTCGACGTTGCCAAACACGCCGCAAACGTCGCGCGTTGGGCCATCGCCATGATCAGGCATCGCACCCCGGTCTCGGACGCACCCGCATTCGACCAGCGATGGCTCGGCTGCCTGCTCGCCACGGAACCTTCGCTCGCGCGCCCGGTCATCGTGGACTTCGACGCAGCAGCGGCGCGACGCTTCAGGCGTCCCGCACTCGTCCGGGTCTACGAACGCCTCGACCATCTCCCGACCCCGCACCGCGCGGAGGCCGATGCGAGAAGGCTCGCCCACGCCTGGCTGGCGGGAAGCAGGAGCGTCTAAGACGAATGCTGTGCCGTTGGATCCCACAGGCTGTAGCGGGACAAACCTGCTACGCGCTACGCATGTATTATGGGACCAGCGCCCTCAGCCGAGATCGGCGGACTGGGCGGAAGCCGCCTGCCGGCGGCGCGGCATGGCAACCGCAGCAATCCTGCGGGACCGGTCACGCGTGCAGACTACAGCGGCGGAACAGCAAGCGCGAAAAGTTGCGCCCGAATCTCAACCAAATGGAGACTTGCCGGATGTTCAGAGCCATCCCATAGTCACTGAAACTGACACTATTCGGGCAAGTTATTTGGGCTTTCGTTTTATCCATACCGCCGATCTTCATCTTGATGCTCCGTTGAAGGCCATTGCCCTGCGTGATCCTGATCTGGCGCATCAGGTCGGCGTAGCGTCGCGCACCGCCCTTTCCCGTATCGTTGACCTTTGCATGGAAGAGGCTGTGGCATTTTTGCTGATCGCGGGCGATCTTTGGGATGGCGCATATAGTTCGACCAAGACACCCCGTTTCCTGAAGCAGGAATTGATGCGATTGCAGGGGGCCGGAATCCGCTGCTTTATCGTTCGGGGCAACCATGATGCCCTTGCGCGCCAGACCGGCGAGTTGGAACTGCCAGAAAACACCTATCTGTTCGGCGGCCGGCCTTCGACGGTGGACCTGGACATAGACGGCCAGCATATTGCCATTCATGGGCTGAGTTTCCGCGACCCCCATGCCCCGGAAAGTCTTTTGCCGCGCTATCCTGCACCAAAGCCCGGAGCGTTCAACCTCGGCATGATGCATACCAGCCTGAATGGTAGCCCCGGCCATGACAATTATGCACCTTGCAGCCCCGCCGAACTGCGGGCCCATGGTTACGACTATTGGGCGCTCGGCCATATCCATCGCCGCGCCGAACATCTCGGGCGCGCCACGATCGTCATGCCCGGCATTCCTCAGGGCCGTGACATCGGCGAGGCAGGGCCGACTTCGGTTACGCTGGTTTCCGTGGCAGACGACAACAGGGTCACGCTGGAGCAGCGCGCGGTGGCCTGTCTGCGGTTCGAGTGTATCCCTATGGATTGCGCAGGGGTGACCGAATGGGCGGACCTGCTGTCGTCCCTCGAACGGGCGATCCGCGAGGCCGGGCAGGCAGAGCGCAGCGAGGATCATCTTGTGATCCGCCCTGTCCTGCATGGCTCCACACCGCTCGCCTGGCGGATTGCCCGGGACATCGACCGCCTGACGGAAGAAGCCCGCGTCTTTGCCACGATCGCGGGGCTCTGGATCGACAAGCTGGAATTGCGGGTTGCCGAGGGGGGCGATGCAATCGCCGATGCGGGCACCCATCTGCCTGCCGAGCTTGTGCAAACGGTTCTGAAGGACCTTTCACACGATCCCGCGCTTGCAGCCTCGCTTCAGGCTGCGGCACAGGAACTGCTACGGGATCTCCCTCCCGAACTGCGTGACATCCTGGGGCAGAACGAGGCCGAACTGGCGCAGCGTTGCCAGGAACTGCTGGCGCGAGGCGCACCCCTTGTGCTGGCTGGGCTGACCTTGGACGGGACTGCCTGATGCGGCTGGAGCGGCTGGATCTGACGCGGTATGGCCGCTTTACTGACCGCAGTCTTTCCTTTGCGCCGCCCGCTCCGGGCGCCCCGGATCTGCATATCGTCTACGGCGCCAACGAGGCCGGGAAATCCACCCTGTTCTCGGCCTGGCTGGATCTGCTGTTCGGCATCCCTATGCGCACTCGGTATGATTTCCTTCATCCCGGCCCTACGATGCAGATCGGCGCAGGGCTGGCGCACGCTGGTGCCACGCTGGATGTAAAACGGTTGAAGCGCAACAGTGCCAGCCTCCTGGACCGGCACGATGCAGCACTGCCCGAGGTGGCTTTGCAGGGGGTTCTGGGCGGTCTGTCACGCGATGGCTATTCGGCGATGTTCTCGCTGGATGACGAGACACTGGAGAAGGGTGGCGATAGCATCCTCGCCAGCCGCGGCGATCTGGGTGAGATGCTGTTCTCGGCCAGCGCCGGCCTTTCCGGTCTTGCGCCACAGCTTGAATCCCTGCGCGCGAGTCTCGACGGGTTTCATCGCAGCGGCAAGCGCAGTGGCTGGCTCCATGATGCGAAAAAGCAGCTGGCGGATATCGACAGGCAACGCCGCGAGATGGAGGTGTCCGCCGGAACTCTGCAAAAGCTGATCCGCGAGGCCCATTCGGCGGAGCAGGTCTGGCGCGAGTCCCGTGGCCGCGAGGACGCGGCTCAGATCGCTCTCGACAGGTTGCAAGAACTTGCGGGAACACTGCCGTTGCTGGCGCAACTCTCCGGGCTGGAGGAGCGGCTCGCTCCTCTGCAACACCTGCCCGATGCCGCGCCAGAAGTGCAGGAGCAGTTCGCGCAGATCGAAAGCGACCGGCGGGATCTGACCAACCGGATCCGCGACCGCGCTTTGCGGCTTCAGGAGCTGGAAGAACAGCGGGCCGCTCTGGCCGCAGACCCCGACGCCCTGGCGCAGGCGGCGGCTGTCGAGGCGGCCGATGCGCTGCGGCCTGAACATGACACCGCAGTCAAGGATCTGCCGCGCCGCCGGGAAGAGGCCGAAGCGGCCAATGCCCGTGTGAAGGCGATTCTGACCCTGATCGGGCAGCAAGGCGCCGAGCCGCTGGATCTTTGTCTGCCCGGCGCGCGACTCTCTGTGTTGCGCGCGCATTTGTCGAAGCGATCCGGCCTCCAGGGCACCGCCACGACAACCGCCCAGGAAACCGGAAAGGCTGCTGCTCTGCTGGAGCGCGAGCGGGAAAGGCTGGGCGATCCCGGCCCCGCCGAGGATGAGGCCGCGCTGGCCGCCCTTCTCGCCCGACTGCGGGCCCAGGATCCGGCCGATGCGCTGGCCCGCGCTCTGCGTGACCGGGATCAGGCCCGTGGCCGGCTGGACAGTGCCATCGCCGCATTGGCCCCCTGGACCGGGGACGGCGACAGCCTTGCCGCGCTGACCATTTCTCCGTTTTGGCAGATCAAGGAATGGGAGACGGCGCAGGAGACGGCCCGCCAGCAGGAATTCGACGCCCGCCGCGACGCCGCCGCGCTGCGTGACGAAATGGGCCGCTTGCAATCTGATGTCGCCGGGCGCGGGGCGGCTCAGGCGGCAAGCGGCGTCACCCTGGCCGACGCCGCACGCGCCCGCAGCAGTCGTGAATCACTTTGGGCCGGGCATCTGGCCGACCTTTCCGCCACCAGCGCCCGGCGTTTCGAGCAGGCTTTACGCGAGGATGACCGCATTTCAGCATTGCTGGCCGAAACCATGGCCGAGGCGCGGCGGGGGGCTTTGGATCGGGCGGCGCAGGAAACCGCAACCGCCCGGCTTGAGGGTGCCGAGGCCAGGCTTGACGCGGCCCTGATAGCTCAGCGCACCATCCAGGGCGAAATCGAAGGCGCCAGTGCGGCCCTTGGTCTGCTCGGTGGCACGCTCCTTGATCTGAAAAACTGGCTTGACCTGCGGATCGTGGCGCTGACTGAGCGCACAGAGTTGCGCGATGCTGAAACCGCAGTCACTCGTTGCAAGGAGGCGCAGGAGGCTGCAATCCGCGCGCTTGGCGCGGCACTTCGCAAGCCTGCCGCCGATCCCCCCGAAATGTTCGAGATCCTGCTGGCCAGCGCAATCGCAAGGATCGACGCTTCAGAGCGCCGCCGCGAGGCACGGCAACGGCTGGTGACGCTGGCATCCGACCTGCGTGAACGCAGGCAGGCACAGGCAGATGCGGATGCGGCCCTCGAAGCATGGCGGCAAGACTGGAAAGCGGCCAGTCGCGACAGCATCCTTGCCGGATATGCCGATGATGATCCGGGCCTTGGCGCTGTCCTCGACCTTCTCGACCGATTGGGCACCGAATATCAGACCGCCACCGCGCTGAACGACCGCATCGTCAAGATGGAGGCAAATCGGGACCGCTTTGCCAAAGCAAAAGCCGCCGTTCTGACGGCGCTGAATCTGGACGAGGGTGTTTCCTGGGCAGACATGCTTGCCCGCCTGCGCCACGCGCAGGACGCTTCCCGCGACCATGAAACCCTTGCCGGGCACATCGCGAAGGAACAGCAACACGAGGCGGAGGATCGCCGCGCGCTGACGGCCGGCAATGCCGTTTCCGAAGAGATTGGCGTCATGCTTTGCTGGTCCGAGGCCGATGGCGGCCTGGCCGATCATGTAAAGCGCTGCAGCGAAGCCGCGGCGCTTCGCCAGAACATCGAAGCCCTTCGCGATGATCTGCGCGACCGCCCCGCCCCGGCGGAGGGCGAGGATACCGGGGCCGTTCGCCAGCAAATTGCCGATCTGAAGGCGGATCTGCAAATCCTCCGCAACGACACCGAAACGCGCCTTGCTGCCCATCTGGAGGCAAAGCGCCGGATCGAGGCCGTCGGTGGGGATGATGCGCTGGCCCGTATCGCAGCCATGCGCGAAAATCTGCTGCTGGAGATCCGCGAGCGGGCCGAGGCGCATCTGGCCGGTCGTTTTGGCCTGATCGCCTTCGAGGCCGGTTTGCGGCGCTACCGCGATCAGCATCGCAGCGCCATGCTCACACGCGCGTCTGAGGCATTCAGCCGCCTCAGCCAGGGCGCCTATTCCGGCCTCGCAGCGCAACCGGACGGGGGGCAGGAAGTTCTGGTTGCCCTCTCTGCCGGAGGTGGCGCGAAACTCGCCATCGATCTGTCAAAGGGCACAAGGTTCCAGCTTTATCTCGCACTACGCATCGCGGGCTATCACGAGCTGGCCCAAAGCCGCCCGACGGTGCCCTTCATCGCGGATGACATCATGGAAACCTTCGACGACGAGCGTTCGGCTGCGGCCTTCGCCCTGCTGGCCGAGATGTCGCAAGTAGGTCAGGTGATCTACCTGACTCATCATCGTCATCTTTGCAACATCGCCAGATCCGTTTGCCCGGACGCGAATACTATAGATCTGCAATCCCTTGAGAGAGCCAATTATGCCGGATGACATACTGCCTGCCACCGAAACGGGAAAAGCCGGCCTGATCCTGAATCCGGTTCTTGCGACCAAGGTGAATTTCGCCACGGCGCAAAATGGCGTGGCGGTCATCAAACGACTTGGCATCGAGAACGGCGGTGCTGAGCCTTTTGAGAATGTCCGTCTCACGCTGTCGGCCAATCCCGCAATCGTTCGGGAAAAGACCTGGACGATCGACCGCATTCCCGCAGGAACCACGCTGCATCTGAACGATCTTGAGACCCCGCTCGATACCGCGCTTCTGGGCGGGCTGGACGAGGCCGAGATCGGGCAGATCAAGTTCCGGCTGGCCGCGCAGGGGGAAGACGATGTCATCTCGCCCCACCGGATCGAGATGCTGGCCCGCGACGAATGGGGCGGGCTGGCAGAGATGGACAATATCCTTGCGGCCTTTGTTTCGCCCAACCAGCCTTTCATCGCCCGTATCCTCAAGGATGCGGCACGGATTTTGGAGGCCGCGGGCCATTCTGGTGCGATGGATGGCTATCAATCGAACGATCCGCTGCGGGTCTGGATGCTGGCAGGGGCGATCTGGTCGGCCGCAACCGGGCGTGGCCTGACCTATGCCGTTCCTCCGGCCTCGTTCGAGCGGATCGGACAGAAGATCCGCGACCCCGAGCGGATTGCGTCCGAGGGTCTTGCCACCTGTCTCGACAGCACGCTTTTGCTGGCTGCGGCCTATGAGGCGGCGGGCCTGAACACGGCGGTGCTGTTCGCGCAGGGCCACGCCTGGGTCGGAGTCTGGCTGGTCAGAAAGGATTTCGGGCGTCTGGTAGAGCCCGATGTGGTCACAGTGCGCAAAGCTGTCGTCGCTCGTGAGTTCGTGGCGCTGGAAACGACGCTACTGACGAAGCGGCCCAGCATCGGGTTTGAAGAGGCGGTGCGGGCTGGGCGCGACCGCCTCTCCGAAGCGCGGGAGGCCGAGTTCATTCAGGCCGTCGATATCAACCGCGCCCGTGCCGCGCGCATTCGGCCGCTGGCGAGCCACCGCATTCAGGAGGCCGCCGCCGCCGAACAAATCGCCGCCGCCCCTGCTGCTTTGCCGCGTCCGCTCGACCTCGGCCTGCTACCCGGTGAACTGGCGGACGAGGCGCCTACGACGCCTCTTGGCCGGGTGGAGCGCTGGCAACGCAAGCTGCTGGATCTATCACTTGGCAACAGGCTTCTGAACTTCCGCGACGTGCGCGGGGCGGTCGCCATGATCTGCCCCGATATTTCTGGCACCGAGGATCGCCTCGCCAATGGCGAGACTTTTCGCCTGCTTGCATTGAAAGACGAGAATGCGGTTTCGGGACGGGATCTTTCCGCCGACGAAGCCCGACAGATCGAGTTGGGTCTTGCCCGTGACGCCTTGGTGCGCGGCCAGATCGCCGTGCCGCTGACCGCCCGCGACATGACGAACCGCCTGACCGAGCTTTACCGCAAGGCCCGCAGCGACATGGCCGAGGGCGGGACGAACACCTTGTTCCTGGCAGTCGGACTCCTGCGCTGGAAACGGTCCGATGGTGACAGCCGTTCCTATCGCGCGCCGCTTCTGCTGCTGCCGGTCAGGCTGGAACGGCGGTCGGCGCAGTCCGAATTCCGACTGAGTCAGCTGGAAGACGAGGTGCGGATCAATTCGACGCTGCTGGAAATGCTGAAACGCGATTTCGAGTTGCGGCTTCCCGAACTGGAGGGGGACCTGCCGCGCGATGAAAGTGGTCTCGACATCCCGCGCATCATGGAGATCCTGCGGCAGCGGGTGCGGGACGTTCCCGGATTCGAGATTGTCGAAGAATTCGCACTTTCCACCTTTTCCTTCGCCAAATACCTGATGTGGAAGGATCTGGTCGACCGCACGGATTCCCTGCGCGAAAGCCGGATGGTCGCCCATCTGATCGACAATCCGACCGAGACTTTCGACGGTGCCAGAACGCCGATGCCGCGCCCGTCGGATATTGACCGCAAACATGCGCCGGGCGACCTGCTGGCACCGCTTCCGGCTGACAGCTCGCAGCTTTCGGCCGTTCTTGCCGCCGCCGAAGGGCGCGATTTCGTGCTGATCGGGCCGCCGGGCACGGGCAAGAGCCAGAGCATCACCAACATCATCGCCGACCAGCTTGGCCGTGGCCGCACCGTGCTGTTCGTTGCCGAGAAATCGGCGGCGCTGGACGTGGTGCATCGCAGGCTGGAACGCCACGGTCTTGGCCATGCCGTGCTGGAACTGCATTCCAACAAGGCTGATCGAAAAAGCGTCCTGACCCAGCTTGGCCGGTCCTGGGATCGTGCCAGTGCCGCGAAGGCAGAAGAATGGGTTCGCGTCGCCGAAGAACTGCGCCTGACCCGAGACCAGTTGAACGCCTATGTTGACGCGCTGCACCGTTCCGGCAGGCAGGGTTTCAGCGTCTACCAGGCTATCGGCAGATGCGCCGGGGGCGCCCCCGGCTTTGCCCTGCGCTTCGACAACAAGGACAGCCACGATGCCGCAAGCTGGCACCGGCTGCGCGCGCTGGCGGGCGATCTGGGCCAGCAACATCGGATCGTTGCAGATATCGATCCAGCAGGGCCGCTCTCGTTTTTGGATCATGGCGAATGGTCTTTTGGCTGGCAGGACAGCTATCTTGCCAGCGCCAAGGCATTGCGCGAGGCGCGGCTGACGGCGCGGATGGCACGCCAAACGCTGGCCGGGCAGCTTGGCCTGTCATTGGCCGAGGCCGACACGGCAGACATTGCCGCCGCACTTTCCTGGCTTGCCGGGCAGCGACTGGACAAGCCCGGCATCTCGACCGCAGCATTGCGAGACCCCGAGGCGGGGAAGGCCGATCTCGATACGCTTGAGGCATCCCTTGGCCGCGCGGCGCAGGCGCGGGCGGCGCTGTCCGCTCGCTATCCCGACGAGGGGTTGGCGGACATGCCGCTTGACGCGCTGGAATTGCAATGGCGCGAGGCCCAGGGCAAGTCATGGCCCTTTGCCGGGATAGCGCAGAAGAAACTGCGCAAGCTGCTGCAAAGCTATGCCATCTCGGGCGAGGCTGATCCGGCGCGTGATCTGCACGCATTGAAACAGCTTCTACGGGCACGGAAAGAGTCTGCGGCCTCCGCACTTAGAACCCTGCCGGGATTTGCCGATGAAGAGACGGATGTCACCCGCATCCGCGCCGAACTGGATGCCGCGGACGGCTATCTGGCGCTGGAGCGCCATCTGCGGGCCGCCGGCTTCCCCCAAGCTCAACTCGAATCCCAGCGAGCCGAACTGTCACGCGCATCGGGTGGCCGTTTCGCCCCGCTGTTGCAGGCGCTCAGCCAAACCGACAGCGCGGAACTTTCGGCCAGTGCCGCTTTTGCCGATCTGGGTGGCGCGCTGCCCCCCGGCCGCGAAGAATTGCTTGCCGGGCTTGAAGCCCAGCAGCACAGGTTCGGGGATTGGCTGAAATGGCGTGCGACGCGGGCGGAGGCGATCGGCGCTGGCTTGGAACCTCTGGTCGTCGCATTGGAGGAAAAGGCCGATATCTCCGACACCGCTCTCGCCTTTGAGCATGCCTATGCGGCGTGGTGGCTGCGTCTGGCCATGGATGCCGAACCGGCCCTGCGAGGTTTCGCCCATTGGCAACATGATGCGCTGATCCGACGGTTTCGGGATCTCGACCACGCCATGGCCGATCTCACCTCGGGAGAGGTGATGCGGCGATTGGGCAATGATCTGCCCCTGCGCGATGCGGTGCCGCGCAATTCCGAACTGGGTGGGCTGCGGCATCAGCTTGGGCTGCAACGCCCGACCAAGGCGATCCGCAATCTGATTGCCGATATGCCCAGCAGCTTTACCAAACTGGCGCCCTGCGTGCTGATGTCGCCGCTGTCGGTTGCGCAATACCTGCCGGCGGGGCAGGCGCAATTTGATCTGGTGATCTTCGATGAGGCCTCACAGATCTCGACCTGGGATGCGATCGGCGCGATTGCGCGCGGTCGGCAGGCGATCATCGTCGGCGATCCAAAGCAACTGCCGCCGACCAACTTCTTCGGCCGCAGCGACGATGGTGCCGATGATGGTGAGGAACTCGCCGAGTTCGAGAAAGACATGCCCTCGATCCTTGATGAGGTTGCGGCCGCAGGCATCCCGACGCATCGCCTGAACTGGCATTACCGCAGCCGGGACGAGGCGCTGATCGCCTTCTCGAACCATCACTATTACGATGGCGGGCTGGTGACTTTCCCGTCGCCCGATGCGTCGGGCGAGGCGGTGCGGCTGCACAAGGTGATGGGCACCTATCAGCGTGCGAAAGGCTCGACCAACCCCGACGAGGCGCGCGCCATCACGGCCTTCATCCGCAAGCGCCTGACCGAATGGCTGAAACGCCCCGAAGATGATCGCCCGACGCTGGGCGTCATCACCTTCAACGCCCAGCAACAGGGGCTGATCCTTGATCTGCTGGATGCCGAACGCAAGGCCAACCCGGATTTCGAATGGTTCTTCTCGGACGACCGTGAAGAGCCGCTGATCGTCAAGAACCTTGAAAACATTCAGGGTGACGAACGTGATGTCATGCTGTTCTCGATCACCTTTGGCCCTGATCAGGCGGGCAAGATCACCATGAATTTCGGCGCGATGAACAAGGATGGCGGCGAGAAACGCCTGAATGTGGCCATCACGCGCGCAAGGGCAGAATTGCATGTCTTTGCCTCGATCGGCGCCGATCAGATCGACATGACCCGGACGCGGGCGCGGGGAGTGGCAGACCTCAAGGCCTTTCTCGATTTCGCGGGACGGGGGGCGGTGGCGTTAGCGGGGCAGGACAGCGGGTCCGTTGGCCCGGCGGATTCACTGTTTGAAGAGGCGGTGCGGGATGCCCTGACCGCGAAAGGCTGGGAGGTTCACTGCCAGATCGGCGTGTCCGGTTTCCGCATCGACCTTGGTGTGCGCCATCCCGATCACGCCGGAGCCTGGCTCGCGGGGGTGGAATGTGATGGCGCACGCTATCATTCCTCGGCCACGGCGCGGGATCGGGACCGTATCCGACAGGCGGTTCTGGAAGGGCTCGGCTGGTCGATCCTGCGGATCTGGTCGACCGACTGGTTCCGCGCACCCGAGGCCATGCTCCTGCGCGTCGACACCAGCCTGACAGAGCTTCTGGAGGCCGACCGTGCCCGGCGCGCCCGGATCGTTCCCGACGACCAGATGCCAGAGGCGCCGGAGGATGGAGCGCCCGAGCCGGATGTTATTATCGAGGTCGATGACGCTCCACCTGCACCGGCCAGCCTCCCCGTGGCCCCGGCTCCGGAAGCGGCCATGCTTTTCGCGCGGGGACCAGTGCGTGGCATGCCAGTGGCGCACGAAGGCGGAACGGGAAGCGCCGCGCACGCGGACGCTGACCGCTTCTTCGACGCCAGCTATACGCCTCAGCTCCTTTTATTGATGGAACAGATCATCGCCAGCCAGGGGCCAACGCCCGAGGCATTGCTGGCGCGGCGCATTTCCCAACTCCACGGCTGGCAACGCACCGGCGCCCGCATTCAGGCCCGGATTGCTGCTCTGCAGGGTATATTCGACACGACCATGGAGGGAGAGAGCTGTTTTCTCTGGATCAGCGGCAACGTCAGGGACCGGGTTCCCTTCCGGGGGATGGCTGAGCGCTCGCTTCGCGAAATATCCCGGACCGAGATCGCAGATCTGATTGATCGAAACCTGGAAAAAATAGCAGCAGCCGAGGATCCCGATCTCGAACTTGCCCGTCTCGCGGGTATTGGCCGGCTGAGCAAGGATGCGAGGGAGTATCTGAACTCCTGTCGTGAATGGCGGGATCTCTCATCAACGCCCCTTTGATGTTCAATCCCAGGATCATTCTGCGAAGCTCCGAAAGGCGCACGGCCGACGATCGCAACAATTGCGCCTTATCACGACCCGAGGATCGCCCGGCAGGGGCCGTCCACGTCAGTCCGCAGGTCGGTCGATCTCGGCCCCGCCCGCTCTTTTGTGCCGCGCGGCATGCTGCTCGGAGCCCAAAGTTGGCGCGCGGTCGCTATACCCCGTCGCGACAGGGTGGCTTGCCAATTGCAATCGACCCGTGCGGCTGCCTAAAGGCGGAAGCCGCGAGGGAGGGGCGCGGATAGCAAAATTTCGTCATATCGCCTAAATTTCGCGGGTTGCGACCTATGGGCCCGAGTGACCGCTCAGTTCTGTATCACTGCCATGGCGACGACGATTTTGCTGCAGGCCAGTCGAACGGCGGCTTTATGGTGCATCGCCACGCAGGATCGAGCGAAGCAGACCGACAGCTATGGGCCGGCCGTTCTCATCGGCGAAAGCTGGGCCCAGGACCACCCAACTGAACAGCCGTCGGTCCGGTCCGAGCCGAATATCACCAATGCTTCGGTTTGAGTGGTGTCGGGTTCCATGGTCCCCATCAACGGTCAGGCCGCTCGAAAAACTGGTCATCAGAAAGCCGACCCGACTGCCGCGGCAGATTTCGGCATCATCAGTCGATGCCTAAGCGGAGGAACTGCTCAAGTTCAATGCTCCACTTTCAATCGGCTTACAAAACTGACCCCCTGTCGGCGTCCAATATTGACCCCCATGCGTCGGCGAGATCAGGGCCTGAGCCGACGGAACTAATCAGGTTGTGAAGGCGGGTCAGGCCCTGATCGGGGGCTCAGGCGCGGTTCTTGAAGCGCCAGGAGTCGTTGCCGGTCTCGACGATCTCGCAGTGGTGGGTGAGCCGGTCGAGCAACGCGGTGGTCATCTTGGCGTCGCCGAAGACGGAAGGCCATTCGCCGAAGGCGAGATTGGTGGTGACGATGATCGAGGTGCGTTCGTAGAGGCGGCTGATCAGGTGGAACAGGAGTTGTCCGCCGGCCTGCGCGAAGGGCAGATATTGATGACGACCGGGGCGGAATGGACGCCGTGATCGAGGGCTTCGCGGCAGGTCGCCTCGACGGAGGTCAGGCCATCGGTCGCGACGCACGTGAGGATCTGGACCATCTGCCGGTCACCGTCATCGACGCTCTTCAGCTTGCGCTGGATGGAGTTCATCGCGGGCGGCAGCACCCAGTTCCGGAACGGCGCCCCGTTCCGCAGCGCCCCCGGTTTGCGCGCCAGAACCGGCACATAGTGCCAAGGATCATAGACCGTCTGACCCCGTCCGAAGGCCCGGACATGCTCACCGACGACGATGCCGTTCTGACGGATCACGATCCGATCGGCATAGGCATGCACCTCGACCGGACGGCCGACCGCCGTCGAGACCACCGAGTATTTGTTGTTGTCAAAGCGCACCGTGCAGGTCTTCGACACCGAGGCTGGCACGCTGTGGAAGCCATCGAAGGGGCCGGCATAGGGCACGAGGTGAGGCCGCTCCGCCTCGAACATCTCCCAGATCGTCTTGTCCACTTCGTCAGTGTGACGGTGCGCCTTGGCATAGGCCACGCACTTGTCCATCAGCCAGGCGTTCAGCTCATCGAGGGTCTTCACCCGCAGGCGTCGCGTGAAGAACCGCTCCCGCACCAGACCGACCTGGTTCTCGACCTGGCCCTTCTCCCAGCCCGACGCCGGCGTGCAGGCAACCGGTTGGATTAGGTAGTGGCTGCACATCTGCAGGAAGCGCCGGTTGTAGAGCCGCTCCTTGCCGATAAAGATCGCCTCCACCGCCGTCTTCATATTGTCGTAGATGCCTCGCGTGCAGACGCCCCGGAAGAACGCGAAGGCCCGGTCATGCGCGTCGAACACCATCTCCTGGCTCTCGCGCATGTAGGCCCGGGCGAACATCATCCGGCTGCGGCAGAGCCGGACATGCGCCACCTTCACCGTGACGGTCACCCCGGCGATCAGCACGACCTCGTGGCTCCAGTCGAACTGATACGCCTCGCCCGGGGCATAATAGAGCGGCACGTAAGCCTCTGCCGCCGCCCCGCGGCCCTTCGACCAGCCTCGGGCATAGCGCCGGACAGCGTCATAACCGCCCTCATAGCCGAGGGCACGCAATTCCTCGAAAATCCGGATCAGCGTCAGCCGTTCCCGCGACGGCTTGCCCTCGTTCGACGTCAGCAACTGCTCCAACTGCGCCTGCCAGGGCCCGATCCGCGGCATCGGCTGACGCTCGCGCTCATAGCTGAAGTCGGTCTCGTCAGATCGCAGGATCTTCCGCACCGTGTTGCGCGACACGTGCAGCTCCCGGACGATCCTCTTCACCGACCAGCGCTGGACATGAAAGGCTCGCCGAACCCGCGCAATCGTATCCACCCGCTTCAACTCCCCCTCCGTCCGCTGCCTCGCAACGGACGGTCAGATGAACCAGCAGGGGGGTCAATTTTGGATGCCGATCACCCCGCCAACGGGGTCAAAATTGCACGCCGAAACACATTCGGCGCATTGCGGCGGCCAATTGCTCCAGCGACCGCGCCAGGCCTTGAGGTGACCTTTGACCTGCGGAGGCTTTGACGAAACTGCGGGGCCAAGTTGCCGAGTGGCGGACGAGCAACTATTGCGACGCGTTCAAGCGGGATGTGCGGTGTAGCAGATCAAGGTGCGTGGGACGCGAGTGGCAGCTTTGGAGGCTTGTTGCAGTTGCCATGCCGCACTCGCGCAAGGCCGCTCCCTGCCCATTACGTCGCCACAGAGGAGCCCTGGACCGCCCCCCTCGGCGGCGCCAGTACGCATCCCCATCGATCGTCTCCCAGTTTCCTAGGACTTCGCTCCCCGAGGCCCAGCTGTAATGCGGCGACGTATCCCTCGCCACGGCCAGAGTGTCCCATGGGTCTCGCCGTCTGCCGCCCGGATGATGCCTGGCCATTCCTGGTGCGGCATCCCTTCCGTTCTGTCGTCTCCGGACCGCCATCAGAAAGTCAGTGATCCCGCGCGGTGGGCGTCTCGCAGCAGGAGATCGTCGGTGCCGGCAGGTCTGTGCGCGCACCGCCGACTCGGGAGATGAACGCCTTTCGGATGCGATCGACCCACTGTTTGATCGACAGGTGCGGAGCACAGACATGAGATCTTGGAGGCGAACAAAAGACGAGCGCTCACTTTTCAGCTATTCGCCCTCCTACAAAACTATTTCTTACGTTCCGAGGTGACCTAGCGTATCGCCGTTTAACCCAGTCTGGCTTGCACTTTTTGCAAGGTCGTCGCGATCCTGAGCGCCTCGGCCTCACGCAGCACCCAAGCAAAAAATCGCGAAAAACACCGCTTTCTGTCAACTTAAAGTAAACTTAAGGTAAACTTAGCGTCAAACTGGGCGGCATTTGTGGCCCTTCCAGAGGGCCATTCTGCCCCCAAAAGTTGACACAGTTTTACACAATTTTCCTTGTTTCTTGCAGTTTTCCTCAGCTGTGCTGCAAAATGTAAAACTCCCCGTAACGCCATAAGCTGACGATACGCCCGGAGTGTAAAACTGCCGACGCCTCCCGGATGCCAGGTCTCATGCGCTTGGTGCATAGCTAACCATCGGCGGGAGGACGCGCGCCCTGCCTTATGAACAGAAGGGCTTATGGCCCGTCTCCTGGGGAGCTGGTTCCACGCTGTCAGAGGGGACGCCGTCACGGCGACCGTGAAACCGTCTCCGCAGCATTGCTCAGGGCGTGCCGCAGGGCCTGGAGCGCTCGCAGGGTGATCGGCGGAACGCCATCTTGCGACAGGAGCCGCAGAAACTCGATCCAGCCAAGTTCGTTCTAGCTCAGTGGCGAGGGGAGCGGCGGGCGCGGCGCCGGCAGCATGTACCCGCGGCGCATCATCTGCCGAAGATCCTTCTGAGTGCCGCGCGGCCGCGCGCCGTGAGTGCTGGATCGCTGTTGTCGGAGGCGGCGCGGATCTCGCTCAACCAGTCTGCCTCGTTTTGGCTGACCACTTCGCCGAAAATCTGCTTGACTGCCTGCGCCGTCGTCTGGCGACCAAGCTAACGCAGGGCGAGCCGAAACAGAAACGCCGGATCCGTCTCAAGCGCCGTCGCGAGTGTCAGGACACGATCGAGTGGCAACTTTGTTGCGCCCGTCTTTATCATCGCGATCAAGTTGGGTGTCCTAAATCCGGCTTCGGCCGCGATCTCGGCTGCTGTGACCCCCGATAACTCG
>DJUV01000202.1 GCA_002440625.1 Rhodobacteraceae bacterium UBA6273
AGCTCGCGCAGATGGCCGTTGCAGGGCGTCAGGTCGGACCAGGTATTGAGGATGCCGATGACAGGGCGCCCGTCGAACAGGTCGTGCGGGTGGCCCTGGTTCTTCAGCCAGCCGCGATGGTAGATCACATCGCGCGAGGTGCCGCCGTACCATGCCTGGCTGCGCAGCTTGCGGGGCCATTTGGCGGGTTTGAAAGTCATGGATCAGCCCTGCTTGCTTTTGTTGTAGACGTCGAAGATCACGGCGGCGAGCAGCACGAGACCCTTGATCACCTGCTGATAGTCGATGCCGATGCCCATGATCGACATGCCGTTGTTCATGACGCCCATGATGAAGGCGCCGACGACAACGCCGACGATCTTGCCCACGCCGCCCGACATCGACGCGCCGCCGATGAAGACGGCCGCGATCACGTCAAGCTCGAACCCGACGCCGGCTTTCGGCGTGGCCGAGTTGAGACGCGCGGTGACGATCATGCCCGCAAGGGCCGCGAGCGCGCCCATGTTGACGAAGGTGAGGAATGTCAGCCGGTCGGCATTGATGCCCGACAGGCGGGAGGCCTTGAGGTTGCCGCCGATGGCATAGATGCGCCGGCCCATCACGGTATTTTCCGTGAAGAAGGCATAGGCGACGATCAGGACCGACATGACGATCAGCACGTTCGGCAGCCCGCGGAAATAGGCAAGCTGCACCCCAACGAAGATCAGCGCGCCCGCGATGACGGCATTGCGGACCCAGAACATCGCGCCCGGCTCCTGCTGGATGCCGTAGGCCGCGTTGCGCTGCCGCGCCCTGACCGCCAGCCAGACCAGCGCCGCAGCCGCTGCCCCGACAAGGACGATGGCGGTGAGGTTCGGCTTGTCGATACCGAAGATGTCGGGAACGAAGCCGGTCGAGAGCGACTGGAAGGATTTCGGGAACGGGCCGATGTTCTGGCCGCCCAGTAGCCAGAGCGTCAGCCCTCGGAAGACCAGCATCCCGGCGAGCGTCACGATGAAGGACGGGATGCGCCAATAGGCGATCCAGTAGCCCTGTGCCGCGCCGATGAGCATCCCGGCGACGATACAAAGCGGGATGACCACGAAGACCGGCAGCCCGACATTCACCGTCAGGACCGCCGAAATTGCCCCGACAAAGGCCGCGACCGAGCCGACCGACAGGTCGATATGGCCCGCGACGATGACGAGGAGCATGCCCAGCGCCATGATGATGATGTAGCTGTTCTGCAGGAACAAGTTGGTGATGTTCACCGGCTTCAGAAGCGTCCCGCTGGTCACGATCTGGAAGAAGATCATGATCGCGAGAAGCGCCAGAAGCATCCCGTATTCGCGCAGATGGCTGCCAAGATAGGCAAGGACACCCTTGCGGGCGGGGGCTGTTCCGGGTTCGGTCGTGTTCGCCATTGTCAGTCCCTCAATTGCGCAGGATATGGGCCATGATGCGTTCCTGGCTGGCCTCGGAGGCCGCCAGTTCGCCGACAAGCCGGCCCTCGTTCATCACGTAGATGCGGTCGCACATGCCCAGAAGCTCGGGCATTTCCGACGAGATCATGACGACGCCGCGGCCCTGGGCCACGAGGTCATTCATGATGCCGTAGATCTCGAACTTGGCGCCGACGTCGATGCCGCGTGTCGGCTCATCGAGGATCAGCACCTGCGGGTCGGCGAACAGCCATTTCGACAGGACAACCTTCTGCTGGTTGCCGCCCGAGAGGTTCATCACCTTCTGGTAAACGCCCGGCGTCCGGATGCGCATGGCCTTGCGGTAGCGCTCCGCCACCTGCTGTTCCTCGGCCTTGTTCAGGACGCCGCCGGAGGAGATGCCTTCCAGATTGGCAAGCGAGATGTTGCGCGAAATCGGCTCTTCAAGGATCAAGCCAAGCTCTTTCCGGTCCTCGGTGACATAGGCCAGCCCCGATCCGACGGCGCTTTTCACGCTCGACACATCGACGGGCTTGCCGTTCATCATGACGCTGCCCGAAATGTTGCGGCCATAGGACCGGCCGAAGATGCTCATGGCAAGCTCGGTGCGGCCCGAGCCCATCAGCCCGGCAATGCCGACGATCTCTCCGGCGCGGACGTTGAAATTCACGTCCTTGATGACCTGCCGTTCGGTCTGTTCGGGGTGCCAGGCGTTCCAGCCCTTCACCTCCATCAGCACCGGCCCGATCTTGCGCTCCCGTTCGGGATAGCGATGCGCCATGTCGCGGCCAACCATGTCGCGGATGATGCGTTCTTCGGAAATAGGCTCTGCGCGGGCATCCATCGTCGAAACGGCGGTGCCGTCGCGGATCACCGTCACGCGGTCGGCGACGCGGCGCACCTCGTTCAGCTTGTGGCTGATGATGATCGAGGTGACGCCATGAGATTTCAGTTCCAGAAGCAGGTCGAGCAGTTTCTGGCTGTCGTTTTCCTGCAAGGCCGCCGTCGGCTCATCAAGGATCAGAAGCCGCACATCCTTGGCCAGGGCCTTGGCGATCTCCACCAGTTGCTGCTTGCCGACCCCGATCTTGCCAACAAGGCGCGAGGGTGGTTCGGCCAGCCCGACGCGGGCGAGGTGCTTTTCGGTCTGGGCAAAGGTTTCGTGCCAGTCGATCACGCCCTTTCCGGCACGTTCATTGCCAAGGAACAGGTTCTCGGCAATCGACAGCAGCGGCACCAGCGCAAGTTCCTGATGGATGATGATGATCCCGACAGACTCACTGTCCCGGATCGTGCGGAATTCGGCGATCTTGCCGTCGTAGTGGATTTCGCCCTCGTAGCTCCCGGCCGGGTAAACTCCGGAAAGCACCTTCATCAGGGTCGATTTTCCGGCGCCGTTCTCGCCGACGAGCGCGTGGATTTCCCCCGGCATCACCGTTAGGTTCACGGTATCGAGCGCCTTCACGCCGGGAAACGTCTTGGTGATGGAGCGCATCTCCAGCAGCGGTTGCATCCCGGTTCCTCCCCCCTTGGACGATCCCGCCCGCAATGTGCGGACGGGACGCTTTCATACTGGCAGATTACTTCAGTTGATCGGCGGTATAGTAGCCGGACTCGACCAGAATCTTTTCCCAGTTAGTGCTGTCGACCGAGACCGGTTCAAGCAGGTAGGAGGGGACGACCTTGACACCGTTGTTGTAGGTCTTGGTGTCGTTGATCTCCGGCTCGCCGCCCTTCAGCATCGCATCGACCATGCCGACCGTGACCTTGGCCAGTTCGCGGGTGTCCTTGAAGACGGTCGAATACTGTTCGCCCGCGATCATCGACTTGACCGAAGGCACTTCGGCGTCCTGCCCGGTGACGATCGGCATCTTCATGTCGCCCGAGCCGTAGCCAACGCCCTTGACCGCCGACAGGATACCGATCGACAGGCCGTCATAGGGGCTGAGCACGCCCTGAACCTGCTTGTCGGTGTAGTTCGCCGACAGAAGGTTTTCCATCCGCGCCTGTGCCGTCGCCGGATCCCAGCGCAGCGTGCCGACCTTGTCCATGCCGACCTGACCGGAACCGATGACGATCTCACCCGAGTCGATCATCGGCTGCAGGACGCTCATCGCGCCGTCGTAGAAGAAGAAGGCGTTGTTGTCGTCCGGCGAGCCGCCGAAGAGTTCCACGTTCCACGGCTTCACGTCCGGGAAGCGTTCCTTCAGGCCGGCAACAAGGCTCGATGCCTGCTGGACGCCGACCTTGAAGTTGTCGAAGGTTGCGTAGTAGTCGACGCTGCCGCTGTCACGGATCAGGCGGTCATAGGCGATGACCTTGATCCCCGCCGCAGAGGCGTTGTCGAGCGCGTTCGACAGCGTGGTGCCGTCGATGGCGGCGATGACCAGAACGTTCACACCCTTGGTGATCATGTTCTCGATCTGGGCAAGCTGGTTCGGAATGTCATCTTCCGCATATTGCAGGTCGGTCTCGTAACCGGCCGCCTGGAACTGCTCGACCATCGAATTGCCATCGGCAATCCAGCGCGCCGAGGATTTCGTCGGCATGGCGATGCCCACGGTGCCTTCGGCGAAAGCGCCGGTGGCAAGGGCGAATACGGCAGCCGCCGTCACCAGAAGCGTCTTCATCTTCATGTTGTCCTCCACAGGAATGCGCGCACGGTTGAGCGTCCGCAATGCGCTTGCTTGATTATTGAGAATTGATGAGAGGGCCCTCCAACCCTGCGCAAAGGCTAGCCGAGCCTTGCATACCTGACAAATTGGATTATTCATGTTTCGCATATACAATTTGGTATGATATCGACCATGACCCTCGCCCGAAAACTAAAGCCGCCCTACCTCAGGGTCGTCCTGAAGATCGCCGAAACCGGCCAGTTGCAGATCGCCGCCGCCTCGCAGGGCATTTCGCAGCCCGCCGCGTCGCGCATCCTGACCGAGATTGAAACCGAGGCGGGAACGCCGCTTTTCCATCGCCATGCCAAGGGGATGGAGCCGACGCCCGCCGGCGCCACCTTTGTCAAGCACGGGCGCGCGATCCTGACCGAACTAGACAACCTCGATGCCGAGATGGCGAACATGAAGTCCGGCGTTGTGGGCGAGGTACGCGTCGGATCGGTGACAGGACCGGCTGTGCGCTGCCTTATCCCGGCGATCCGGCAGATCAAGGAAAGCACGCCGGGGATCGAACCGACGATCGACGTTGCGCCGTCTGTGGAACTTGTCCGGGGGCTGGAGGAAGGGCGGTTCGACTTCATCCTCGCGCGGCTGCCGCCGGAATATGACAGCCGGGCCTTCCGCCTGACCCCGGCGCGCGGCGAGGTTGTGTCGCTTCTGGTCGCCCGCTCGCATCCGCTGGCGGGGCGGCAAAGCGTCTCGCTGAGCGAGCTCGCCTGCTACGAATGGGTGATCCAGGAACGCGGCTCACCGATCCGTTCAGCGGTTGAGCAGGCCTTCCATGCGGCGGGCGTCCCGGTGCCGGGCAATATCACCAACACCTCATCGCTTCTCATCATGCTGGCGATCCTCGAGTCTTCGCAGGCCATAGCCACGCTCAGCGAAGAGGTAGCGGGGCTTCTGACGCGGGATACGCTCGGTTTCCAGATGGAAGCGCTGAAGCTTGCCGAAAGCGTCACTGTGCCGCCCTATTTCATCATCCAGAACCGCTCGCAGCAACTGTCTCGCGCTGCCGAGCGGGTGCTGGAAAAGGTGGTCAAGGCGCTCTGACACCCCGGCCCCGCGCTGCATAAGGCCATAGGGCAGCCACCGGCGCCCCAGCAATTTCGCTTGTGGGGAATCAGGAATGAGTTTTACCGTGCAGTCAAAAAATAGACACATGCTTCAACAGGGGGCTTCGCATGTCCAACACCGTCTTCGCACCAAGCCGTCGTAGCCTACTCTTGTCGGGCGCGGCGCTTGCCGCTGTCGGCGTCCTGCCGCGGCGGGCGCTTGCCGCCGAACCGATCAAGGTCGCCGGCATCTACACCGTGCCGGTCGAACAGCAATGGGTCAGCCGCATCCATGTCGCGGCTGAAACCGCCAAGGCGGCGGGCCGGGTGGACTACACCTTCACCGAGAATGTCGCCAATACCGACTATCCGCGCGTCATGCGTGAATACTGCGAATCCGGCGTGAAGCTGATCGTGGGCGAAATCTTCGGCGCCGAGGCCGAGGCGCGCGAGGTCTGCGCGGAATATCCCGACGTGGCCTTCCTGCTCGGCTCCTCGCTGCCGCCCGATGAGGCGGTGCCGAACCTCGCGGTCTTCGACAATTTCATCCAGGATGCGAGCTACCTCACGGGCATCATCGCCGGCGCCATGACTAAGTCGGGCAATATCGGCATGGTCGGCGGCTTCCCGATCCCCGAGGTCAACCGGCTGATGCAGGCCTTCATGGCCGGTGTGAAGGAAACGAAGCCCGATGCGAAGTTCCAGGTCAGCTTCATCGGTTCGTGGTTCGATCCGCCGAAGGCCAAGGAAACCGCCATCGCCATGATCGATGGCGGCGCCGACGTGATGTATGCCGAACGCTTCGGCGTGTCGGACGCGGCCAAGGAAAAGGGCATCCTTTCCATCGGCAACGTCATCGACACGCAGGCCGACTATCCCGATACGGTTGTCGCTTCGGCGCTCTGGCATTTCGAACCGACGCTGACGGCGGCGCTCGATGCGCTCGACGCCGGCAGCTTCAAGGCCGCGGATTACGGGGTCTATTCCTTCATGAAGGCGGGGGGCTGCTCGCTGGCACCCCTTGGCACCTTCGAAGGCAAGGTGCCTGATGCGGCGGCGAAGCTTGTGGCCGAGCGTGAGGCCGCGATCAAGGACAGCAGCTTCACCGTCGAGATCAACGACGAAGAGCCGAAATCGTCGTGACCTCAGCAAAAGAGGTTCTGCGCCTCGACCGCATCACCAAGCGGTTCGGGGCGCTCACCGCCAATGACGTGATCTCGCTTTCGCTTGGCGAAGGCGAGGTCGTGGCGCTTCTGGGCGAGAACGGCGCGGGCAA
>DJUV01000005.1 GCA_002440625.1 Rhodobacteraceae bacterium UBA6273
CGCCAGGCCCAGATCTACAGCCGTCAGGGTGTCGATCTCGACCGCTCCACCCTTGCGGACTGGGTTGGTCGCGCCGCCTTCGAACTGCGCCCTGTCCATGACGCGCTGATGGCCGACCTGAAGCGGTCTACCAAGCTCTTCATGGACGAGACCCGCGCCCCGGTCCTCGATCCCGGGGCGAGAAAGACCAAGACCGGATACTTCTGGGCGCTTGCCCGCGATGACCGACCTTGGGGCGGCACGTCACCACCGGGTGTCGTCTTCACCTATGCTCCCGGTCGGGGCGGGCAGCATGCCGAACGGATATTGCGGGGCTTCTGCGGCATCCTGCAGGTCGACGGCTATGCCGGATACAACCGCCTGATTGCGCCGGACCGCGTCGGCCCCGGCATCGAGCTTGCCTATTGCTGGGCGCACGCGCGCCGCAAGCTCATCGAGATCACCCGCACCGGCCCCGCGCCGATTGCCGAGGAGGGCGCGCGCCTCATCCGCAACCTCTACGCCATCGAGACCGACATCTGCGGCAGCGACCCCGCCACCCGGCTGACTATCCGGCAGGACCGCTCCGCCCCGATCCTTGACCACATCGACGGCTGGCTGACCCACCACCGCGCCCGCGCCTCGGCCAAATCACCCTTGGGCGAAGCGCTCAGCTACATCGCCAAATACCGCGATGGCCTTGGCCGCTTCCTCACCGATGGCCGCGTCGAAATCGACAGCAACACCGTCGAACGCACAATCCGCCCCATCGCCCTGAACCGCAAGAACGCCCTCTTCGCCGGTCACGACGCCGGAGCGGAAAACTGGGCCGTCATCGCCTCGCTCATCGAAACCTGCAAGATGAACACCGTCGATCCAAATGCCTGGTTGGCAGCAACACTCACCGCCATCGTCCAAGGCCACAAGCAGAGCCAAATCGACGAACTACTCCCGTGGATGTTGATTTCCACTGAGAGCTGACCCGGGTTTTCCATCGAGAAGTGACCCACCTTTGATTATGGATTTCGTGTCATGTTTGGGTCAATGCACGGTTTCACTCCTTCTTCTTTCGGGCTGCTGCGGCTGAACTTGCTTTGAAGCGGAAGCTGTCGTTTCCGGTTTCGAGGATGTGGCAGCGGTGTGTGAGACGGTCGAGCAAGGCCGTAGTCATCTTGGCGTCACCGAAGACCGTGGCCCATTCGCTGAAGCTGAGATTGGTGGTGATGGCAACGCTGGTGCGCTCGTAAAGCTTGCTCAGCAAGTGGAACAGCAACGCCCCGCCCGAGGCGCTGAACGGCAGGTATCCGAGCTCGTCCAGGATCACGAGGTCGAGCTTGGTCAGGCTTTCGGCAATCTGGCCTGCTTTACCCTTGGCCTTTTCCTGTTCGAGGGCATTGACCAGTTCGATGGTGGAGAAGAAGCGGACCTTGCGGCGGTGATGCTCTATTGCCTGGATACCAAGAGCCGTCGCGACATGTGTCTTGCCGGTGCCTGGCCCGCCGATCAGGACGACATTCTGCGCGCCGTCGAGGAACTCGCAGCGATGCAGCGTCCGGACAGTGGCCTCGTTGATCTCGCTGGCGGCGAAGTCGAAGCCCGAGAGGTCCTTGTAGGCGGGGAAGCGTGCGGCCTTCATGTGATAGGCGATGGAACGCACCTCACGTTCGGCCAGTTCGGCCTTCAGCAGTTGCGACAGGATAGGAGTCGCGGCCTCAAAGGCCGGGGCACCCTGCTCGATGAGATCCTCAACGGCTTGGGCCATGCCATACATCTTCAAGCTGCGGAGCATGATCACGATGGCACCGGCGGCAGGGTCATGACGCATGGCGGCCTCCTGCAGTGATCTGACTGCGCAGGGCGTCATAACGTTCGACATTGGCCTTGGGCTCGCGCCGCAGGATCAGCGCTTGCGGAGTATCCAGTGGCGGACCACCAGTCACCTTGCCGTCGACAAGGCGGTGCAGGAGGTTCAGCACATGGGTTTTGGTGGGCACGCCCTCGGTCAGTGCCAATTCCACGGCGGTCAGCACGGCCTGCTCATCGTGCTGCAAGACGAGTGCGAGAATATCGACCATCTCGCGATCACCACCGGGTTTGCGTAGCATCCGATCCTGCAACTGCCTGAAGGCAGGTGGCAATTCCAGAAAGGGTGCGCCATTGCGAAGAGCCCCGGGCTTCCGTTGCACGACCGCCAGATAGTGACGCCAGTCATAGATCGTCTTCGGGGGCAACTTGTGGCTGCGCTGGATCAGGCGGACATGTTCGCACAGGATGTTGCCCTCCGCCGCCACGACCAACCGGTCGGGATAGATCCGAAGGCTGACAGGCCGGTTCGCAAAGGATGCGGGAACGCTGTAGCGATTGCGCTCGAAGCTGATCAGGCAGGTGGGTGAGACACGCTTACTCATCTCGACAAAGCCGTCAAACGCCACTGGCAGAGGCATCAAGGTCCTCCGTTCCTCTGCCCAGACATCGGCGATGGTTCCGTGCAGCGTGCCGTGGGCAGTCTCATGCCACAACTCGTGGCAGCGTTCTTCCAGCCAGGTGTTTAGCGCGGCGAGATCAGGGAAGTTTGGCATCCCCTGCAACATCTGATGACGGGCGTCGCGGACATTCTTCTCGACCTGCCCTTTCTCCCAACCCGCCGCCGGATTGCAGAACTCGGGCTCGAATACATAGTGGTTCGCCATCGCCAAGAAGCGGATGTTGACCTCACGGGCCTTTCCGCGGCCCACACGATCCACCGCCGTCTTCATATTGTCGTAGATGCCCCGCTCCGGCACGCCGCCGAAGACCCGGAACGCGTGCCAGTGTGCGTCGAACAGCATCTCATGGGTCTGCAAAGTATAAGCTCGAAGGAGAAAGGCTCGACTGTGCGACAGCTTGATATGAGCGACCTGAAGCTTCGTGCGCTCACCGCCGACGACCGCGAAGTCCTCGCTCCAGTCGAACTGGAACGCTTCGCCAGAACGAAAGGCCAGCGGAACGAACGTCCCACGACCCGTCGTTTGCTGCTCACGCTGCCGATCTGCCCGCCATTCTCGCGCGAAGGCCGCCACACGATTGTAAGAGCCGGTGAAGCCGAGCGTCACCAGATCGGCGTGCATCTTCGTCAGCGTCTGCCGCTCTTTGCGTGGCTTGCCGGCATTGGTCTTCAGCCAGCCCGCCAGCTTCTCGGCAAAGGGATCAAGCTTGCTCGGCCGCTCCGGCGTCGCGAAATGCGGCTCGGTGACATCCGCCCTCAGATACTTCTTGATGGTATTGCGCGACAGGCCAGTGCGCCGCGCGATCTCGCGGATCGGCAAGCCCTGTCGAAGGCGCAGCTTCCGGATCACGTTCAGTAGTCCCATGTCGATCACTCCGTTGACCCCCTCGCGCTTCGCTCGGGGGAGGGTCACATGGGTCAAATCTCAATGGAAATCTTCGGCCGAACCGGGTCAGCTCTCAGTGGAAATCAACAGGCTGTAGATCTGGGCCTGGCG
>DJUV01000333.1 GCA_002440625.1 Rhodobacteraceae bacterium UBA6273
CGGGCAGGGCAGGCCCGCGGCGCGTAAGGCCCGGGCGGCGCCGACCGCCGCGCCGCGCTCCTTCTCGGCGAAGGCGGAGTGCGCCGTCTCGCCGCTGACATTGTAGCTTTCGCCCGCATGGGTCATCACGCCGCGCAGAGAGCCCGCCGCGTGAAGCCGCCGGCCAAGGGCCACCAGCGCCGGATCGTCGGGGCGAAGGCCGCCGCGATGGCCGTCGCAGTCGATCTCGATCAGCGCGGGGATCGGAGCGCCCGCCGATACCAGCGCCTCCGCTTGCGCCAGGTTGTCAAGGATCACGGTCAGATCGCAGCCCTTCGCCCGCAGAGCCTGCACGCGGGGGAGTTTCTGCGGCGCGATGCCCACTGCATAGAGAATGTCGGTAATGCCCGTGGCGAAGAAGGCCTCCGCCTCAACCAGCGTCGAGACCGTGACTGGCCCGTTCGTGCCGCCGATCAGCCGGCGGGCGATCTCGACTGATTTCACGGTCTTAAGATGCGGGCGCAGCGCCACCCTGAGGGCGGCGGCCCGGACCGCCAACCGGTCGATGTTACGCGCCATTCTCGCCTCGTCGAGCAGGAGCGACGGCGTGGACAGGTCAGGGAGGTCTGTGCGATCCGGCATGGGGCAATCCTTTCGATGGACTTCCCCGGGACAGCCCAAGGAGGGTTCAATGACCATTCTCGCGGCGGAACTGAGAAATCAAGCTGTGCCTTGACGAGAGAGTTTCCGAACTTCGGTCCCTGCGCGCTGTCGGTGCGACCCCCAGCCTCACGGCGGTCGCGCGCCTTCGTGGCCACGGACCTCATCTTCAACTTCTTGTGGGAATAAGAAGAACCACAAGCCCTCCGCTTAGCAATCATGCGAAACTGTTCCATGGCCGCTGATGGCGGACACTCGATGGGTCGCGAACGAACGGCTGGGGGATCGTCAGCAAGGTCAGCTTTCCCTGAAGATGGACGCATATCCAGCATAGTATTCGCGCTTTTTCCCCGCAGGCGGAATCCTTGCAGAACGGACGCAAATGGAAGCATTTCCAGAACAAATTTCAGGCTGTTCCGGCGCGGCAGTAAAGTCGCAGCAATATCTTTGAACAGCTTAAGGGATGCGATAATGACCGATGACATGCTGCACGTGATGGAATGGCACAACGGCGACAAGGACTTTTCGCCCTTTTCCGACGCCGAGATGAAACGTCGTCAGGACGATGTGCGCCGCTGGATGGCGGACAACAATGTCGATGCGGCGCTTTTCACGTCCTATCACTGTATCAACTACTACTCGGGCTGGCTATACTGCTACTTCGGCCGCAAATACGGCATGGTCATCACCCAGGACAATGCCACCACGATCTCGGCCGGGATCGACGGCGGCCAGCCCTGGCGGCGCAGCTCCGGCAACAACATCACCTATACCGACTGGCGGCGCGACAACTTTTACCGCGCGGTGCGTCAGTTGATGCCGGGTGTCAGACGGCTGGGGATCGAGTTCGACCATGTGAATCTGGACTACCGCAAGGCATTGGAAGCGGCACTGCCGGGGGTGGAGTTCGTCGATATTGCCCAACCCTCGATGTGGATGCGCTCGATAAAGTCGGCGGAAGAGCACAAGCTGATCCGTGAGGGCGCCCGTGTGTGCGACGTGGGTGGCTGGGCGGTGGCCGGCGCGGTTGCAGCCGGCGTGCCGGAACATGAGGTGGCGATTGCAGGAACGAATGCGATGATCCGGGAGATCGCCAAATCCTTTCCCTTTGTCGAGCTCATGGACACTTGGACATGGTTCCAGTCCGGCATCAACACCGATGGCGCGCACAACCCGGTGACGAACAAGAAGATAAAGTCGGGAGAGATTCTGTCGCTCAACACCTTCCCGATGATCTTCGGCTATTACACCGCGCTGGAACGTACGCTTTTCTGCGACAGCGTCGATGATGCGAGCCTCGACATCTGGGAAAAGAACGTTGCCGTCCACCGCCGGGGCCTTGACCTCATCAAGCCCGGTGCCAAGTGCAACGAGATCGCACTGGAACTGAACGCCATGTATCGGCAATGGGACCTCCTGAAGTACCGCTCCTTCGGCTATGGTCATTCCTTCGGCGTTCTCAGCCACTACTATGGCCGCGAGGCGGGGGTGGAGCTGCGCGAGGACATCGAAACCGAGCTGAAGCCGGGAATGGTCGTTTCAATGGAGCCGATGGTCATGCTGCCCGAGGGCATGCCCGGGGCCGGCGGCTATCGCGAACACGACATTCTGATCGTGACCGAGACCGGGGCCGAGAATATTACTGGCTTCCCCTTCGGTCCGGAGCACAACATCATCAGGAACTGAGCCGGGCGTTCAAGACGGTTGAGGGGGCCGGCAAAGCTGGCCCCCGTTCTTTATGTTCAGGCGGGACGAACCTGGCCCGCCGACAGCAGACAAGTTCCAAAGAAAAAGGGGGCCACTAAAGCCCCCTAGTCACCCGTGGGAGAAGACGGGCTAAGCGAATTCGGTGCGCAGGGCCTCCACGATGCCCCTGGTGCAGACCTCCAGGAGGATATGCCCCTTCTCGACCGACGCCTCTTTCGGCGAGGAAAGGGTGCCCGAGGGAGGCGTCCATTCCGGCTTGACCGGATAAACATCATAGGGCGGGAAGGTCGCCGGAGCGTGGTCTACCGCGCGGTCGAGGTGGACGTGTTCCGGATGCAGGGCCAGCATTAGCGAGGTTTCGAGGACGCCGCCATGTTCCACGTCCCAGCCGGGGAAGCCGCCGGGGTAGAGCTTGGCGATGGCCTCCTTGTCGACGAAGTCCCAGTAGGAGAGCACCACGACCTTCACATCGGTCACGCCATCCCAGCGCAATTCGCGGAGGGCCAGGTCGATGCCCTCGACGATGAACCAGGAGTTCTCGAAATGGCCGTTCACCAGGCAGATTTTCCGTACGCCGTGGCGGGCGAATTCCTTGACGACGTCCTTCAGCGCCGCAACCAGCGTGGAACCGTCCAGGCTGGTAGTGCCGGGCAGGTGGTTCCCGCCACCCGACTTCTGATGCGACTTGTAGCCATAGGTGAATGGCGGCGCGACGAGACCGCCGACCTCCAGCGCCACACGGCGGGCGAACTCGCTGGGCAGCAGCACATCGACATGCAGAGGCATGTGGTGGCCGTGCTGCTCCATCGAGCCGATGGGGATCAGGATCGGCGTCTGCCCCCCGCCCACGGCGGCGGCGTAGTCGGGCCAGGTGAGTTCCGAGGCGAAGGCGGTTGAGTGTTTCATGAGGACCAGACCTGCAAGGATGATTTTTGAAAACTACGTTGCGGCGCTCGCATAAGGAAAATAGATTGTCGCAATGCTTCCATTGGCGGGGCAAATCCATGGCGCTCCTGACGAACCTGCCGACCGACCTTCTGCGCACCTTCATCGCGGTGGTGGAACTTGGCGGACATTCCAAGGCAGGGGCAGTGCTAGGCCGCAGCCAACCCGCGATTTCCCTGCAAATCCGACGGCTTGAGGACCTTGTTCGTGCGCCCTTGCTGGCGCAGGAGGGCCGGTCGATCCACCCTACTCAGGCGGGTGAGGCGCTTCTGTCCTATGCGCGCGAGATGGTGCGCATCAACGACGAAGCAGTGCGCTATTTCCATCGGTCAGACATGACCGGAGTCCTTCGCATCGGCTTACCGACCGATTACGCGGTCGCCTTTCTGCAGAACTCGTTGACGAATTTCATGCGCCACCATCCTGACGTTGACCTTGAAATCTACTGTGACCTCAGTCGCGAGCTACACCAGCATCTTAGGTCCGACGATCTTGACATCATAGTTGCCACCATGCCGACAGCGCGAATGCCCTATATGTCGCGCGCATGGGTAGAGCAGCCGATCTGGGCGGCGGCCGAGTCGCTGGCGCTGATCGAAGGGCGTGCAGTTCCCCTTGGGGCGCATCTGGAAGGCTGCGACTACCGCGCGCGGATGATCGAAGCACTGGACGGCGCGTCGCGGCGCTGGCGGATCGTTTATACCGGACCGGGGATCTCCGGTTTGCAGAACGCGGTTCTGAACGGGCTGTGCATCACCGCGCTGACGCAGGCCACAATGCTTCCGGGCATGCGTGAGCTGGGCGAGGACGAGGGATTCCCAAAGCTTGAGCTTCTGCGCATCGGACTTTTCTACAAGCATCCGCGCCTGTCGGCGGCGGGCCTGCAATTGGTCAGCGACCTGGTGGCAAGTCTGGAAAGCGTAGGATCCGGCGTGAAAACGGTACCAAACGGATGAAATCGCGGCATCATAACCAGCGCTTATCAATGGATTTCAAGAACGGATTTTGTCCCGCTGACCCGATCTCCTAACGTCGCAGCAAGACCACTGCTGATGCAACGAGAATGGGGAAGTTAAAGATGTCCAGGATCGACACGGCCGCGACGGGCCTGACACGCCGTTCGCTGCTTGCCACAGGGGCTGCCGTTCTGGCTACCCCGATGCTGTCGCGCCGCGCCTTTGCGCAAGCGACCGAACTGACTATGCTGGCATGGTACGGCCACGCCGAGCCCGATATCGTTGCCGAGTTCGAGGCCGAGAACAACGTCAAGTTCGTGCCGAAGTATTACACCGGCGGCGACAACATGTTGGGCCTGATCTCACAGTCGCCCCCCGGGACGTTCGACGTGATCCTGTCGGATGCCGAGTATGTGCAGGCGCTGAACGAAGCGGGCTATGTCGAAGAGCTTGACCCGAACGACTACGCGCTTGCCGACTATTTCCCGGAGTTCCAGAACTTCCCGGGCAACTGGGCGGACGGCAAGCTCTTCTCGATGGTCACCCGCTTTGGCTTCCTGGGAGTGGCCTACAACACCGACGCCCTGACCGAGGCGGAAGCCGCCAACTACAACGTGTTCTGGGACCCGCGGCTTACGGGAAAAGTCGGACATTTCGACTGGCACCTCCCGAATCTGGGACAGATGAGCCTTTTGAACGGCAACGCCAATCCTTATGACATCGATGAGGCCGCCTGGCAGGCGGTGAAGGACAAGACGATGTCGCTGCGGCCGCAGATCGGGGGCTTCTTCGATTACGGCGGGACCTTCTCGTCCCTGAACGACGGGCAGATGCTGGCCTTCTGCGGGATCGGCGACTGGATCACGGGGGTGCTGGAAAAGAGCGGTGCCAAGGTGCGGTCCGTCATTCCGGAACAGGGCGGCCTGCAGTGGTCGGAATGCTTCTCGATCGGCAAGGATTCGGCCAAGGCCGACCTGGCCAAGAAGTGGATCCAGTACATCACCTCGGCCAAGGGTCAGGCGAAATCGGCCCAGATGGCGGCATACCCGGCGCTGGTCCCGAACCAGAAGGGCTGGGAAGTGCTGAACGCCGAGAACCCGGACGAAGCCAAGCGCCAGGGCATGACCAAGGAGGCAGGCAACGTGATCGACATGATCCGGGCCGGGCGGATCAAGTACCGCCAGTGGCCGGTCCAGCAGAGCCTGGAAGACTGGAACGACTTCTGGTCGGAATACAAGGGTTCCTGATCCGACATCTAAGCCAAGGCGGGCCGGCCAGCCTGAGAGGCCGCCCCGCACCCCCAAACCAGAGTGCGCCATCCGATGCGACGTCCGATTACCCTTTACGGTCTGACCTTCTCGTTGCCGCTTCTGGTCTGGCAGATCCTGTTCTTCGTCTTTCCGCTGCTGTTCCTCGTCGCTCTCAGCTTCTGGACGGTGAAGAACTTCACCATGCGGCCGGACTTCGACACGGTGAACTGGACCACGATGTATGGTCGCGCCGTGTTCTGGCAGGCCTATGGCACGACCTTCGCGCTGGCCACCGCGGCCTCGGTCCTGACGAGCACACTCGCCTTTCCCTGCGCCTATGCCATCGCCTTCAAGCTGTCCGACAGCGCCCGACGCTGGGCAGTCTTTCTGATGGTGATCCCGTTCTTCACCAGCTACCTGGTCCGCGTCTATTCCTGGCAGATATTCCTGTCGGACAACGGCATCATCAACGTGATTCTCGGCTGGATCGGACTTGGTCCCTTTCCGCTGCTGAACACCGTCGGCGCCACGATGATCGGCTACCTGACGCTCAGCTTTCCGCTGGTCGTGCTTCTGCAGCTCTTCAGCCTCGTCTTCATCGAGCGCACCCTGATCGAGGCCGCGCACAACCTGCGTTGCGGGCGGCTGCGCACGGTCTTTGCGGTGGTCATCCCCTCGGCCCGGGTGGGCCTGGTGATCGCAGCGCTCTTCTGCTTCATCCTTTCCTTCGGCGATTTCGTCAGCCCGGTCTACCTGGGCGGGGGTGAGCCCACGACGCTCTCGATCCTGATCACCGACACCACGAAGTCCGGCCAGCAATGGCCCCGCGCAGCGGTCATTGCGCTGACCATGATTGGCACGCTTATGCTGGTGGCGTTTGCCGCGGTCAAGTTCGCATACAAGGGAAAGACGAGATGAGCGGATCCGCCGACCTGAACCGCAACCGGGCCGTCGACTGGGCGCTGATGGCCTATATCGTCCTTGCCTATGCCTTCGTCTTCGCGCCGATTGCGGCAAGCTTCGTCTTTTCCTTCAACTCTGACCGCTTCCCCTCGATCCCGCTGGGCGAGTTCTCGCTGGACTGGTACCGCGCCGTCGCCACCGACCCGCTGGTCTGGGAAGGCGCGCGGAACACGCTGGTGGTGGGGGTGATCGTCGGCGTGATCTCGACCGTGCTTGGTTTCGGCGCCGCCTATACCGACTTTCGCTATAGCTTCTTCGGCAAGCAGATCTACCTTGCGCTGGCACTGCTGCCGCCGACAATCCCGGTCATCATCCTGGGCCTGGCGATGCTGGCCTATCTCAGCCGGGTGAACCTGTCAGGCGACGCCCTGTCGGTCATCATCAGCCATGTCGTCGTCTGCGCCCCCTTCGCCATGGCGATCATCCGGCTGCGCCTTTCCCAGATGGACCCGGCGCTGGAGCCTGCCGCGTGGAACCTCGGCGCGTCCGAGTGGAAGGCCATGCGCCATGTGATAATTCCCTTCACCATGCCCGCGATCCTAGGCGCGCTCTTCATCACCATGGCCGTGTCCTTTGACGAATTCGCCGTGGCCTGGTTCGTCTCGGGCCTGAACGAGACCCTGCCGGTGAAGGTCCTGGGCTTCCTGCAAGGCCAGGTCAGTCCGCGGATCAACGCGATCGGAACCTTCGTCTTCATCCTGTCCATGACGCTTGTGATCCTGGCTCAGCTCTTGCTGTCCGGTCGCGGCGCGGGTCAGACCAGCGCCGACAAGGAGTAACCCATGCAACGCGACACGCTTGTTTCCTTCGAGGGCGTGGTGAAACGGTTCGGCGATTTTGTCGCTGTGCAGAAGCTTGATTTCGAAATCCGCAAGGGCGAGTTCCTCGCGATCATGGGCTCATCCGGCTGCGGCAAGACCACGACGCTCAGGATGCTGGCGGGACTTGAGGGGCCGAGCGAAGGCGTGATCCGTCTCTCCGGAAAGCCGATCAACGACCTGCCGACGTGGAGCCGCGACACGCCGATGGTGTGGCAGAGCCTGGCCCTCTTTCCCTTCCTGAACGTGCGCGAGAACGTGGAGTTCGCCCTGAAGATGCGCGGTGTCGGCAAAGTAGAGCGTCGCCGCCGCGCGGAACAGTGGCTCGACCGGATGCAGATCACCGAGTTCGCCGAGCGCAACATCTCGCAGCTTTCGGGCGGGCAGCGTCAGCGCGTGGCCCTGGCTCGGTCGCTGGTAGTGGAGCCGGAGATCCTGCTTCTCGATGAGCCTTTGTCCGCACTTGATGCCGCACTGAAGGTAAGGATGCAGTCAGTGCTGAAGAACCTGCAGCGCGAGACTGGAATCACTTTCGTCTATGTCACCCACAGCCAGTCCGAAGCCTTCTCGATGGCTGACCGCGTGGTCATCATGAGCCGGGGCAAGATCGAACAGATCGGGACCCCGCAAGAAATCTATCGCACTCCGCGCACCCGCTTCGTAGCGGACTTCCTGGGGTCGTCGAATCTATTTACTGGCAAGGTCAGATCCGACGGGCAGGGGCTGGCCCTAGACACACCTGTCGGCCAATTGGCGCTGGCACCAGGGGCGACCAACGACATCGGCGACACCGCGACGCTAACGGTCCTAGACACCAAGACCCACCTTAGTATTTCTGCGCCGACGGGATCGGTCAACGTCGTGCCGGTTCGCGTCATCGGCGAGGAATTCGTGGGCGCGACGGCCACTCTGTATCTTGAAACCGCCCATGGCCAGGAGATCCGGGTCCAGAAAGGTCACGACGAACTGGCCGACCTTCCTCTTGGGACCGGTCAAAGCCTCTACGCCTGGTGGAACCCGCAGGATTCCCACCTTGTCGCAGAGGCCTAGAGCTCTACCGTCATGACTTACCTGTTCTTCTCGGGTCGCCTCGGACCGTGCAGCACCGCTAGAGCAAAGGAGCAATGCGAAATGAGCATCGTCTTTCTTCAGGGCGGGGGGCTAAGCAAAGAGCAGATGGATCGAGTTCGGCTCGAGCGTCACCAACTCTGGTTGTTCTTTCGGCTCATTACAGATGTCCTGTGCTTGAGAAAGCGTCGAAATTCGGACGGGGAGACCAAGCAATAGTCAACCGTAGCGATCTGCAGTTGTGACAACGGAGACCGAATTGACCCGCCATCTCAACGAAAAGCATTTGAGAAGCTCCGCCGTCGTCGTTCCGCGTGGCGTCGCCCACTTTCGAATCGCTGGTCAGATCGAAACGCGGGAATTTGCGTTCCTCGTGTTGCCGCGCTTCACACTTCTTGCATTCAGCTCTGCAATCGAACCACTCCGCATCGCTAACCAACTGACGCAAAAGCCGTTGTATTTTTGGCGGGTGATGAGCATGGATGGTGCCCCGGTCGAAAGTTCTGCCGGCGTCCGGATCGACGTCGACCACGGGCTTCAACCGCTCGGGCGCAAGACAAGTGTCGTAGTCTGCTCTGGCACGGACGCATCGCAGGCCGCCGACCTCAGTGTCTTGGACTGGCTGCGGGACCATGCCCGTCACGGTGGCGGGATCGGCGCGATTTGCACTGGCGCCTACACCCTTGCGCGCGCGGGGCTTCTGGGCGATGACTCGCCCGCAGTCCACTGGGAAAACCGGTCCGCCTTCCGTGAACTCTTCGACCTGGATCCCTTGGAACAGATCTATGTGATCGGGCGCAAGCATTTCTCTTGTGCCGGGGGCGAAGCTGGCGTGGACATGATGTTGGCGCTTGTCGCGCAGCACCACGGACAGAAGCTTGCCGACGCTGTGGCCGAAATGTGCCTTCACAACCGTCGGCGCGAGGCTAGCGTCGCGCAGAAGAAAGCCTATCCTGCATCAATGCTTTTGCGCAACCCAGCGATCTCCCGGGTTATTGCAGCAATGAAGACCAATATCGCTACGCCACTGGATCAGAAAGAACTTTCCGATATTTTCGGTCGATCGCCGCGCCACATGGAGCGTATGTTCAGATCGGTTCTGCAAGAAACGCCGAAAAGCTTCTACCTAGGGCTACGGCTGGAGGAAGCACGCAATCTTCTGTCGGACACACCGCTTTCGATTCTCGAAATCGCAATCGCCACGGGTTTTAGTTCACGGTCAAGTTTTTACAAAGCATACAAGGGCCGATTCGGCAGCAATCCAACATCCCTTAGGTAGCAATTGCACATGTCAACGCCAGGATCGTCAATCCACACAATTTGAGGCACATCCTAGTCCATTGCCAGGCCGACCTCTCAAAGGATGCGGAATGCGCAGATTGCGGTCAGAGTTGGCAAGGCTGCAGCAATCAGAAGCCCGAGCGGGCTGATTGCACCATCCGAGAACATGTCCCGCAGGATTGCCGCCCCCGCCGGATTGGGGGCGTTTGCGATCACCGTCAGCCCGCCTCCGGTTACCGCGCCCGCAACGTAACCGTCCGGCCTGACCGCTCTGCCTGTGGTGCTGCGTAGAGGATAGTGTCCATCATCGGATAATGGACACTATCGAGGCAGCGGGTGACGAAGCGGCGGAAGCGGCGGGTCTGGTCGGACGACGAGAAGCGGATGATCTGCGGGCAGACGCGCGTGCCCGGGGTATCGGTGAGCCAGGTTGCCCGGCGCTATGACGTGAATGCCAATCTGGTCTTTGCCTGGCTTCGTGATCCGCGGTTTGCGGATGTCGGCGTGGCTGATGTCGCGCGCTTTCTGCCGGTGGAGATTGTCGCGGAGGTGAGCGCGCCCGTGGCAGCGCCTGCCACCGACAATCGCATCGAGATCGAACTGGCGGGCGGGCACCGGATGCGGATCAGCGGCGGGTATGATCCCGAGGCATTGGCGCGGCTGATCCGGGGGTTGTCGGTTTGATCCCGGTTCCGGCGAACACGCGGGTCTGGCTGGCGGCAGGCGTCACCGACATGCGCAAGGGCTTTGCGGCGCTGGCCGCGCAGGCCGAGGCGGTGCTGAAGCAGGACCCCTTTGCCGGACATCTGTTTGTCTTCCGTGGCCGCCGGGGTGACCTGGTGAAGGTGATCTGGTGGGATGGTCAAGGCGCCTGCATGTTCATGAAGCGGCTGGAGCGGGGCCGGTTCGTCTGGCCTTCTGCCAAGGAGGGCAAGGTGGCGCTGACACCCGCGCAGCTGGCGATGCTCCTGGAAGGGATCGACTGGCAAGCGCCGGAGCGGACATGGCGACCCTTGGCGGCGGGGTAATCTGGCCGCCGTGCAATTGCAGGATTCCCACAAGGAATCCCGTGGGATAGACTTCTCCCATGCTCGATCAGACCCTGACCCTGCCGGAAGACCCCGAGGAACTGCGCAGCTTCACCGTGCGGCTCCTGGCCGAGGTGAAGGCGCAGGCGATCCTGATCGAGAAGCTGCGCCATCAACTTGCCGGACACCGGGCACACCGGTTCGGGGCATCCTCAGAGACTGCGGAACAGCTTCAGCTTGCGCTCGAGACCAGCGAGATCGCCGCCGCCGCGATGACCGCGCGCCTCAAGCTGCCTGACATCGAAGAGAAGGACAAACCCAAGCGCCGCCCGATCCCGGACCACATCCGGCGGATGGAAGTGGAGATCAGCCCCGGCGCCGACGCCTGTGCCGACTGCGGCGGCCGCCTGCGCCGGATCGGCGAGGACGTGACCGAGGAACTGGAATACGTCCCGGGCCGCTTCATCGTGAACCGCACCGTGCGGCCCCGGCTGACTTGTTCCTGCTGCGAACGCTTCGTCTAGGCGCCGCTGCCCTCGCGCCCGATCGAGCGTGGCCGCCCGGGGCCGGGTCTCTTGGCCCATGTGCTGGTCAGCAAGTATGCCGATCACCTGCCACTCTATCGCCAGAGCCAGATCTTCGACCGAGAAGGGCTCGATCTGGATCGCTCGACCCTGGCTGACTGGGTCGGCAAGACCACCGCGCTGCTGGAGCCGCTGGCCGATGCCATCGGGCGCCATGTCCTGTCGGCCGAGGCGATCTTTGCCGATGACACGCCTGTGCAGATGCTTGCGCCCGGCACCGGCAAGACCCAGACGGCACGGCTCTGGACCTATGCCCGCGATGAACGCCCCTGGGGCGGTGATGCGCCCCCGGCCGCCTGGTATAGGTTCTCCGGTGACCGGAAAGGCCAACATCCGCGGGACCATCTCGCCCGCTTCCGCGGCTGGATGCACGCTGATGGTTACGCGGGCTTCGAGGACCTCTATCGCTCCGGCGCCATCCGCGAGGTCGCCTGCATGGCGCATGTCAGGCGCAAGTTCGTCGACATCCACCGGTCACAGGGCTCCCCCATCGCTGAGGAAGCCATCGGCCGGATCGCGCAACTCTACGCCGTCGAGAAGGAGGCCAGAGGCTCACCGCCGGACCGCCGCGCCGAGCTGCGAAAGGTCCATGCCGCCCCGGTCTTCGACGATCTGGAGGAATGGCTGGCCATGCAAATGACCAAGATATCCGGAAAATCCCCGCTCGCGGCCGCCATCCGCTACGCGCTGGCCCGCATGGAACGCCTGCGCCCCTACCTCGGCAACGGCATCCTTGAGTTGGATAACAACGCCGCCGAACGCGGCATGCGCGCCATCGCCCTCGGTCGGAAGAACTACCTCTTCGTCGGCTCCGAAGCAGGCGGCAAGGCCGCAGCCATCGCCTACACCCTGATCGAAACGGCAAAGCTCAACGCCGTCGATCCCAACGCCTGGCTCGCCGACACCCTCGCGCGCATCCCGGACTACAAGATCACCAAGGTCGACGACCTGTTGCTATGGCGATGGAACCGGTAGCGGTCAGACCGGACGTGTGTGGACGCCCCCTTGGATGCAAGCGGAATCCTGGGCACGGTCGGGCATGTGATCAGGTGCGGTCGTGTGTCCGGCCTCGAAGATGCGGCCTGTCATGCGCCGCGGGCCTGTATGGAGATATGCAGGTCGGGGCCAGTTCGCTTACCCGCGCTCGAGGGCGCTCCGTCCGGAATGCTGGTTCGCCCGACCCGGTCTCTTGACCGTCTGCCCTTACGTTCCCTCGCCCCCTCTCACATCCGGCGACAACCCGACGATACCGGCCTATGCGACCGCCATCGCCGGATCCCTGTAATCTTCTCCCTTGCGCAAGAGCGCCCAGGCTGTGCGCGCCATGCGGTTGGCCAGCGCCACCGCGACCAGCATCTTCGGTTTGCGCGCCATCATGCGCCCGAGCCATGAGCCGTCAGGTGCGCCTTTGCGCGCAGCCCATCGCACCACGGCGACCGCCCCGACGATCAGCAGCCGTCGGATGTCGCGCTGGCCCATCTTCGAGGTGCGGCCCAGCCGGTCCTTGCCGCCGCTCGAATGTTGGCGCGGCGTGAGGCCGACCCAGGCGGCGAAGTCCCGACCTTTCGAGAAGGTCTCCATCGGCGGCGCGAAGGCGGTGATCGCCGCCGCAGTCACCGCTCCCACTCCCGGGATCGTCGTCAGCCGTCGTGCCGTGTCGTCGGCGGTCACGCGCCTGCGCAGCCCGGCATCGAGTCCCGCGATCTTCTCGGCCAGCCCGGCGATCTGGTCCAGCAGCAGGCGCGCCAGGTCGCGCACCACCACAGGCAGCATGCCATCATCTCCTTCGATGATTGCCGCGAGACGTCCCACATGCGCAGGACCGGCAGGGGCAACGATGCCCTGCTCGGCCAGATGGGCGCGCAGGGCATTGATCGTCTGCGTGCGTTGGCGAACCAGAAGATCCCGGGTCCGGTAGGCCATCGCCGCCGCCTGCTGGGCCTCAGACTTCACGGCCACGAACCGCATGGTCGGTCGCGACGCAGCCTCTGCGATCGCCTCGGCATCCGCCATGTCGTTCTTCTGCCGCTTCACGAACGGCTTCACATAGGCAGGCGGGATCAGCCGCACCTCGTGGCCGAGATCGCCGATCACCCGGCCCCAGTGATGCGCACTTGCGCAGGCTTCCATCGCCACCACGCAAGGTGGCTGGGCCGCCATGAACTTCAGCAGCTGTGCGCGCGACAGCTTGCGGCGGAAAACAACGGAACCGTCTGCTCCGGCGCCATGCGCCTGAAACAGGTTCTTGGCCAAATCCAGGCCGATGATGCTAACTTCTCCCATGGACGCTCCCCTCCGTAGCGGTGCTTCAACACCCGCCACCATGGCACATCGATGCCGCCGGGGGGGCGTCCACCCCATCGCTTACACTGCATCGGATTTTGGTGGTAGAGATACGGCACGCTTCTCTTCTTCTGCCCAGATCAGGATGCGGTCGCGCAGCCGGTCGGGCCGCATGAGGCCCTACATGAACTCCACCTGGTCGATGCAGATGCGCAGGAAGAACTGCGCGAAGGAGGCAAGCGCGGCCTCGCTGAGCGTGCCGCGCCCGTCACGGTCGCCACGGCGGGGGCCGTCACAGGCGGCGAGGTGTTCCTTGTAGGCAGCCTCCTGCCGCGCAAGCCCGCGCGCCGCAGACCATAGGCCGCGCGTGTCGAGGGTCTTGCGCAGCATGGCATAAAACAGGGTCATCCTCAATTTGTGTGTCACGGTCTGACCGAGCTTCACAGATTGAAGGGATCAGGCCGTGGTATCGAAGAAGCATTGGGCTCCAACCGCCAACGTGGAGGTTGGTGAGGTCCGCCAGTCTGAGACGGGTGCATGGGTCGTATCTGGCAGACTGGCTCCGAATGGCACCTGCCCTGAGTGCGGGACGCCCTCAAGACAGCGACATGGTTGGAGGTGCCGGCGGATCGAGGATTTTCCTGCTCAGGGCCAAGCGGTTTGGATCGAGCTCAGGGTTTGTCGATGGCGATGTTTGAACTCGGATTGCCGCCGCCGCACGTTCTCCGATCGCGAGGCGGCGGTGGCGACCCCTTATGCGCGCCGGACGTCTCGACAGGCGCAACTCTTAGGCCATGTGGCGCACGCCGCTGGCGGCACCCCAGCTGAACGGCTCTTGCGGCGACTGGGTATCCGGGTCAGTGACGATACTATTCTCCGACAGTTGCTACGCGCAGCTCAAGTTGTTCCACCACGCGCACGGATCATCGGGATCGATGATTGGAGTTGGCGAAAGTCGCAGAACTACGGGACGATCATCATCGACCTCGAGCGTCGCGCCGTCATCGATGTTCTCGAAGATCGTGATGTCGTCACATGCACCGACTGGCTAAGGCGTCATCCTGAGGTGGAAGTCATAAGCCGGGATCGCTGCGGTCTCTACGCCCAAGCCGCCCGAAAAGGAGCGCCGCAGGCGGAACAGGTCGCCGACCGGTTTCATATCGTGCAGAACCTTCGCATGGCAATCGAGGAGCAAATGAACCTGCACGGTCGTGCAACTGGCAGGGCCTTACTCTCCGATGCAGACAACATCAGCACAGCTCAGAACCTTCTGAAATCACGTCTTGCCCATCGCAAATCCCGAGAAGAGATTTTCAGGACCATTTCGGCACTTCGGCAGCAAGGGCTGACGTGCAGCGAGATCGGGCGGAGGACGGGGTTTCCCCGACGTAGCGTCGCGAAATGGCTGCAGTTCGAGACGCCACCGGACCGAAAGCGCGCGGTCCTCAAACGCTCGTCTGCATGGTATTTTGAAGAGTACCTGAAGCAACGCTGGGAGAACGGTATTCGCAGCGGCAATGCACTGCTCCCTTTGATCCAAGAACGTGGTTACGAGGGCAGCCTGTCAAACTTGCAGCGGCTCTTGGCCGGATGGCGCAGAGCCGAAAAACAGGAACAGGAGGGACCCATCAAGGAAGATCAGATCCTTGCACCGGTCCGGGACCCGGAAACCGGGCACGCGATTTCCCCGGTTATCGCGGCCGCACTCTGCATCAAACCAAGAGGAAAGTTCACCTTGGAACAGGCGAGAAAAGTCGAAGTTCTCAAGGAAGGCTCGCCTGCCTTCACAACAATGCGGCGCCTCGCCATGCGTTTCAATGGCATCTTGCGTGGTCGAAAAGCAGACCCGCTGCCCGCCTGGATCGACGATGCGATCGAAACGGACCTGGCGCCCATCGTGCGGTTCGCCCGAACCTTGAACAGAGACATTGATGCGGTCAGGAATGCGATCGAAATGGAGTGGAGCAATGGTCAAGCCGAAGGCCAGATCAACCGATTGAAGACCTTGAAGCGCGCGATGTATGGGCGAGCCGGCCCGAACTTGCTCAGGGCCCGAATGCTTCCTCTGCACCACACAAATTGAGGATGACCCCATTTAAGGGCTATGCGACACCAATGTTCGGTGTGGCGTTCGGAGGCGATGTCCGGCACGCGGCCTTCGGGGAACCAGAAGGCCAGAACCTCGTGCCATGGTCTTGCATCATCGTGGTTGGTCATCATGGTCCCACCGGGTTGAAGCAAAGGCCCCCGCGCGGGTGCACGGGGGCTGGTTTGTCGATCTGGCGCGGGGTGTCAGGCGGCGGCGGGCGCGAGGGTGCTGTCTGCGGGCACCGGCCTGCCTTTGCCGCCGCCGGGGGGGCGTGGGGTGCGCAGCAGGCGCATGGCGTTGGCGATCACCACCAGCACCGAGAGCTGGTGGATCAGCATGCCCGAGGCCATGTGGACATCACCGCTGAACACCCCCGCCAGCAGCCCGACCACGGTCAGCAGCGCGATCACCAGGTTCTGGCGCATGTTGCGCAGCGTCGCGCGCGAGATCGCCACCGCCTCGGGCAGCTTTTCCAGGTCGTCGGCCATCAGCGCGATATCGGCGGTCTCGATCGCCACGTCCGAGCCGGCGGCGCCCATGGCGATGCTGGTATCGGCGGCGGCCAGCGCCGGGGCGTCGTTGATGCCGTCGCCGATCATCGCGACATGGCGGCCCTCGGCCTGGAAGGCGCGGATCAGGGCCAGCTTGTCCTCGGGCATCAGCCCGGCATGGACCTCGTCGATGCCCAGCTCAGCGGCGATGGCGCGGGCGGGTTGCGGCTGGTCGCCGGTCAGCATGGCGATGCGGCTCACCCCGATCTCGCGCAGCCGCGCCATCGCCGGCGCCGCCGAGGCGCGCGGCTGATCTGACAGGCCAAAGATACCCGCGATCCGCCCGTCCAGCGCCACGATGATCGGCGTGCGCCCGCGTTCCAGAACCCCGGCCAGCGCGGCCTCGGCCTCGGCGTCGAAGGCAATGCCCAGCGTGTCGAACAGCCGCCGGTTGCCCGCCGTGACCTGTCGGCCTTCGTGGCTGACCACAAGGCCCATGCCGGCGACTTCCTCGACCGCTTCCGGGGCCGGGATCTCGCCCGCGGCCCGGCCCGCGGCAACAATGGGCCGGCCCAGCGGGTGATCCGAGCCGGATTCGGCGATGGCCGTCCAGTGCAGCAGTTCGTTGCGGTCCACGCCAGCCAGCGGCAGCACCTCGACCAGGCTCGGGCGGCCCTCGGTCAGCGTGCCGGTCTTGTCGAGCGCCAGCATGTCGATGCGCCCGGCGCTTTCCAGATGCTGGCCGCCCTTGATCAGGATGCCCGAGCGCGCCGCCCGACCGATCCCGGCCACGATCGACACCGGGGTCGAGATCACCAGCGCCCCGGGGCAGGCCACCACCAGCAGCGTCAGCGCCAGGCGCAGATCCTGCGTCACCGCCCAGGCGCCAAAGGCCAGCACCATGATGGCGGGCGTATACCATTGCGCAAAGCGTTCGATCATGCGCTGGCTGGGCGCGCGTTCCTCCTGCGCCTCCTCGACGCGGCGGATGATGCGGGCCAGCGTGGTATCAGAACCGATGCCGGTGGCGCGGATGCGCAGCACGCCGTTCTCGGCGATGGTGCCGGCATGGACGTGGCTGCCCGGTGCTTTTTCAGCCGGGATCGGCTCGCCGGTGATGGCAGCCTCGGAGACGGCGGCATTGCCCTCAGTCACCTCGCCATCGACGGGGATGCGGCTGCCGGCGCGCACCAGCACCGTCTCGCCCAGCTGGACCGAAGACGCGGGCACCTCGACGGGCTGGCCGTCGCGGATCACGGTGGCGACCTCGGGCGCGGCCTTCAGCAGATCGGCCAGCGCGCCGCGGGTCTGGCGCAGGGTGCGGGCCTCCAGCCAAGCGCCCAGCATGAACAGGAAGGTGACGGCGGCGGATTCCCAGTATTCGCCGATGAACAGCGCGCCGATGGCGGCGACGGTCACCAGTAGCTCAATGGAGAAATGCCGGATGCGCAGCGCCTGCACCGCGCGCCAGGCGATATCGGAGCCGGCGACAAAGGCCGCCGCCAGCATCGCCCCCGCCCAGAGCCCGCGCAGGCCGAACCCGTAAAGGGCGATCAAGCCAAGCGCGATCAGCGCGCCGCTGATGATGGTCAACCATTTGCGCCGCGTCGCGGGGTTTTGCAGCGGGGCGAGGATCGTGGGGGTCATGTCGGATACTCCCTTGCAGGACAGACGGCCCGCCACCGGGGGCGGCGGGCAGGGTTGCGGGATGATCGCCCAAGGGGCGGCGGCGGCGTCAGAACGCGGCGGGGCGGGCACCATAGCCTGCGGACCGCACGGCAGAGACAAGGGCTTCGACCGGGGCGGCGGCGGGATCATGGGCAACCTCGATGCGGCCGGTGTTGAAATGCACCTTGGCCTCGGCGACGCCGGGCAGCGCCTTCAGCGCCTTTTCGATCTTGACCACGCAGGAGGGGCAGGAAAACTCGTCGCTGCGCAGGATGGTGGTGAGGGGGGTGGACATGGCTTTCTCCTTTGTCTGTACGGTCCGGCCTTGGGCTGGACCTTGCCGTCACCTTCAAGATAGGCTGTCCGCAGGCGCGCGGGTATTGGCAGTCAGCGCAAAGGATGCTTGCATGGATGCACAGGATCAGAACTGGGACGATTACCGCCTGTTCCTGGCCATCGCCCAGACCGGCACGCTGTCGGGGGCGGCGCGGCTCTTGGGCGTGACGCATTCGACGGTGTTTCGCCGCCTTGGCAGTTTCGAGGACCGCCTCGGCGTGCGCCTGTTCGAGCGCCTGCCCTCGGGCTACGCCCTGACCGCCGCCGGCGAGGCCATGCAGCAGACCGCCACCCGCATCGACGACGAGATCGCCGCCATCCGCCGCCAGGTCACCGGCCAGGACCAGCGGCTGAGTGGACAGGTCCGCATCACCGCCACCGACATGCTGGCCATCGGCCTGCTGCCGCCGCATCTGGCGGCGTTCCGCGCGGCATGGCCGGGGATTGATCTGGAGCTGCTGGTCTCGGACATGCGGCTGGACCTCACCCGGCGCGAGGCCGATGTGGCGCTGCGGCTTGGCAATCCCGTGCAGGAAACGCTGGTCGGGCGGCGGGTGGGGCGGCTCGCCTTCGCCATCTATGCCTCTGCTGCGCGCCACCGCGCCGGCATCGCCGAGGATCTGGCGCATAACGACTGGATCGGCTTTGGCAGCGGCCATGCGCCATTGCGGCAAGTGCTGGCCGACTGGCTGCCCGGCCTGCGCCCGCAGTTCCGCACCAATTCGATCTCGGCGGCGGTGGCGGCGGCGCGGGCGGGGATCGGCCTCGCGCCGCTGCCCTGCGCCATCGCCGATCCCGACCCCAACCTGCTGCGGGTGGTGCCGTTTCCGGGCGATTTCCGCCTCGACCTGTGGCTGCTGACCCATGAGGACCTGCGCCAGACCGCCCGCATCCGCGCCTTCGTCGATTTCATCGCCGAGGCCTTGGCGGCGCAGGCCGGCCTGCTGGAAGGCCGCCGCCCGCGCAATGGAAAACCGGCCGGGGCGTGATGCCCCGGCCGGGTCGTTCCTTCGGGCGTGCCTTCAGTCGATCATCTGCCAGCCGGGATGCTCGAAATGCGCGCCATAGGCATTCAGCGCCTGAACGATGGCCACCGCGCCGGGCTCCACCTCGCCTTCCTCCAGCGCCGAGACGCCGGACATCACCTCGCCAAGGACGATGTGGAACTGCGCGTCAACCTCGGGTGCCAGAACGCAGTTCTCGACCATGAAATCGAGCTGCTTCTGCACGTCGGCGGCAATCCCGCTGGCGGCATCGGCCGACAGGCTGCCCGCGTGGATCGCGTCAAGATTTGCGGTCATGGTGGCGTGGATCGCACTCATGCCGGTGAGCATGTTCTGATCGCCCTGCCATTTGGCGCCATCGTTCAGCACCAGTTCAAGGGCCGAGGCAGCATGGCTGTCATGGGCATTGGTTTGCGCGCCGGCGAGGCCGGGGACCCCCAGGGCGAGGGCAAAAGCCACGGCTAGAGCGGTGAGGGGCTTGAGGGTCTGCATGGTCTTCTCCTGGGTTGCTTTTCGGCTCGGGCCGCAACGGATGTTCTAGGATGCCGTTGCGCATGGTTGGAAAATAGGCTGCCCATGAGCACACAGGGATTGGCAAAGGGTGCAAGCTGTCCTTGCGCATACGGACAGGACCTCGGGCAAAGTCGAACTGCTCGAAGCGAACCCTTCGCGGGTTTTGACCAAGGCGGCCATGGGGGCCCTCGACGCGCACCACCATCCCTTTGCGAAGGGCACCCGGCAGGCGCCGCGTCCAGCCGTCAAGCGCCCGGATGGCAAAGGTGATGTGGCCGTCGGCGGCAGGAGCGCTGGTGATGGTGAAGGGATGCGGCTCGGCAAGGCCGGCCTCCGGCGCGCTGAGAAAGGCGAACTGGCCGGGCCGCCAGCGCATGGTCCGCCCCTTGGGCAGCAGCGTCACCGTGGTGGTATCGCCGTGGCGGCTGACCCGCTCGACCGTGAACGTGCGCCGCCGCAGGCGCGGGGCAATGAACTCGGTCACGATCCAGGCAACAAGTTCGGCGATGGCAAAGCCGTTCAGAAGCACGGCAAGCGACGGATCCGCCCCGGCCGGCATGTCGAGAAGAACTGGCGAACAGGGCGCCCATGACGCGGTGGCTGAAGCGCCAGAGCTGATAGGGAATCTGGAACCGGGTGAACGGCAGCCGCCGGAACCAGCTGAGCGCGATCAGCACCAGCAGGGCATTGAAGGCCAGTTCTCCGGCATCGCTCGCGGTCTTGCCGAGGCCGGTCTTGCGCAGCACGTGGCCGAAGTCGGGCTGGATCAGGTCGTGCAGGATCATCAGCACGAGCGCCGAGATGCCCAGCCATTTATGGGCGCGATACATGCGGTCAAGGCCCCCGAACAGCGGCTCCGCAGGCGCGGGCGCGTAGCGAGGATCAACGCCTCGCTCATGGCGACGAAGCCCGCCGCCCCGACCGCGATGCCGATGGCGGCGGCAGGACCGTGGGAGGCGTAGGTGACAAGGCCGAGGCCGGCCGCCAGAACCACCGGCAATGCCACCAGCAGGACACCAGCCAGACCCTGGACGCCGTCACCGATGGAAAATGCGGGCAGGGACAACCTGCCGCGCATCCGGTGAACCTTGCCAAGGATTTCCGCCGCATCAACGCCCGGTCCGAAGTGTTCATGATCGTCTCGGTCGGCGTGATGCTGATGATGAACGGGGTGATCCGGCTGGCGATCGGCCCGGACGGCCGCGATTTCGAGGATGGCGAGCGGTTCATCGTCACGGCGCGGGGGGGCCGCGACTGGTCGGGGCTGGCCGAGCCGCTGATGCTGAAGACCTCGCAGGTGCTGACCATCGGCCTGGCGGTGGCGGCCGGGGTGGCGCTGTTCTGGTTCCTGAACCGCACACAGGCGGGCCAGTCGATGCACGCCTATGCCGACAACCGCAATCTGGCGCTGCTGTCGGGGGTGGATCCGGACCGGATCGTGCGGCTGACCTGGATTCTGGTCGCGGTGCTGGCCGGGGTGCTGTTCGGGCTGGACAAGGGCTATCGTCCCTTCGTCTACCAGCAGCTTCTCTTGCCGATGTTCGCCGCCGCCGTGGTGGGGGGACTGGGCAGCCCGTTCGGGGCCATCGTTGGCTCGATGATCGTGGCCATTTCCGAACTGGCGCTGACCTTCCCTGGAAGAAGGCGCTGACCTACTTCCTGCCCGCAACCCTGGCACCCGAGGGGATGATGCGGACATTGTCCACCGAATACAAATTCGCCGTCTCTTTCCTGATCCTTGTCATCGTCCTGCTGGTGCGCCCGGCGGGCCTGTTCGGAAAAGTTGCCAAATGAGCCGCGCGACTTTGCTTTACGCCGCGATGGCGACGATTCTGCTGGCCGTGGGCCTGCTGCAAAGCTGACAACTGGCGCTGACCATCCTGAACCTGTGCCTGATTTCCGCGGTGATGTCCTTGGGCGTCAATGTCCAATGGGGCGTGGCGGGGATGTTCCACGTCGGCACCATGGGCTCGGCCGCCGTCGGCGGCCTGGCGGTGGTGCTGGTCTCGGCCCCACCGGTGCGTATGGCGTGGTCGGCGGGCGGCGGCGGGCTGATGTTCGCACTGGCGATCCTGCTGGCCACCACGGCGCTGGCCTTCGCGCTGTGGCGTCGGTTGGCGGATTGGTCCTTGTCGCGCGGTATGGCGGTATCGGTGGTCGTGTTGGTTTGTGCAGCATTGGTTCCTGCCTGCCACCGCCGCCATCGAGGCGGTGGATGCGGCGAGCGCCGGATATCTCGGCAGTCTTGGCCTGCCGGTGGTGCTGTCCTGGGTCGTGGGAGGCCTCTTGGCGGCGGTGGTGGCCTGGCCCATCGGGCGGCTGACGGCGGATCTGCGGTCGGATTACCTCGCCGTCGCCACCTTCGGGATCTCCGAAATCATCCTGGCGATTCTTTGGAACGAGGAATGGCTGGCCCGCGGGGTCAAGAACGTCACCGGCCTGCCGCGCCCGGTGCCCTACGAGGCCGATCTTCAGGCTGCCGGATGGGTGCAGGATCTGGCGCGCTGGCTGGACTGGCCTATGCGTGACACAGCCTCGGTTCTGGTGAAGCTGGCCTATGCCGCCTGGTTCCTGGCTGTGCTGCTGGTGATCTGGTGGACGCTGGAGCGGCTGGGCCGTGCACCCTGGGGCCGGATGAAGCGCGCCATTCGCGACAACGAGGAGGTCGCCCGCGCCATGGGCAAGGACGTAGCCCGCCGTCATCTTCAGGCCTTCGTTCTCGGGGCGGCCATCGTCGGCATCGGCGGCGCCCTGCTGGTCACGCTGGACGGGCAACTCACCGCCGGCAGCTACCAGCCGGTGCGCTTCACCTTCCTGATCTGGGTGATGGTGATCATCGGCGGCTCAGGCAACCACAAGGGTGCCATCTTCGGCGGCTTCCTGATCTGGTTCGTCTGGGTGCAGGCCGAAACTGCAGGCCTGTGGCTGGCCGGGGCGGACGCCGCGCTGCTCGCCCCCGAAAACCCCGTCCGCGTGGCGCTTGAACAGGGGCCTGCCCAGTTGCGCTATGTGGTGATAGGGCCGATCCTCGACCACCCGCACGGACATGGTGCCGTGCGATTGACTCGCGTCAGGGTGCAGAGTATTCAAGTTAGTAAGTAACCGATTACTAACAGGTGCTTCATGCGCAAGCCAGCCGATCTCCGCAGGGCCGAGATTGTCGCCACGGTTCTTGACCAGGCCGACAGGATTGGCCCGGACCGGGTGACGACCGGGGCGGTGGCGTCGATGATCGGGGTGACGCAGGCCGCGCTGTTCCGGCATTTCCCGAGCAAGGCTGCGCTGTGGCTGGCGGTGGCCGAGCATGTGGCCGAGGGGCTGGGGGCGGCCTGGGACGAGGCCTTGAGCCAAAACCACGGGCCGCTTGTCCGGCTGCGCGCGCTGATTGCTGCACAGCTTGCGCAGATCGCCGCGACCCCGGCGCTTCCGATGCTGCTGTTCTCGCGCGAGTTGAATGTCACCAATGCCGACCTGCGCGCCACCTTTCACGGCCGACTGATGGTGTTTCGCAGCCTTCTTGAACAGCAGGTTGCGGCGGGGCAGAACGCCGGCCTGCTTCGCAATGACATCAATGCAATGGATGCGGCGGTGCTGATGACCTCGCTGGTGCAGGGCGTGGCGATCCGCTGGGCGCTTGGCGCGCGCGACTTCGACCTGCCGGGCGAGGGGTTGCGCCTGTTCGACGTGCAATGTCGGCTTCTTGCGGCAGGAAGGGAATAGGCGATGCGGCGCATCTGGCTTTACGGGTTCCTTGCGGTGGCGGCCATTGCGGCGGGTTTCCTGGTCCTGACCGAAAGGCCGCTGACCGTCACGGTCGTGCAGCCCGAAAGCGATGTGGCGTTGCGCATCTACGGGCTTGGCACGGTCGAGGCGCGCATCCTCAGCCGCGTGGGGTTCGAGGTTGGCGGGGCGCTGACCTCGCTGGCGGTCGATGCCGGGGACCGGGTGGCATCGGGGCAGGAACTGGCCAGCCTGCATGCCGCCGAGCAGGAGGCGCGCGTGGCTCGCGCCCATGCGGCGGTTGCGGCGAACGAGGCCGGCCTTGCCAAGGTAGAGGCAGCGGTGACGCGCGCCCAGGCCGTGCTGGCGCAGCGCGCGGTGGCCAACCGGCGCCAGCAGGATCTGGCGCAGCGCGATGTCGCCTCGCTCCAGCGTGCCGAGGAGGCGCAGCGCGACGAGGATGTCGCCCGCGCCGATCTGGCGGTGGCCGAGGCCGATGTCGCGGTGATCCGGGCGCAGGGCATGGATGCGGCGGCGGCCTTGCGGCAGGAGGAAACCCTGCTGGCCCATCACCGCCTGCTCGCCCCCTATGCCGCCTTGGTCATCGCCCGCCATGCCGAGGCGGGAACCGTGGTCAAGGCGGGCGATCCGATCCTGACCCTGATCGACCCGGCGACGATCTGGATTCAGGCCTATGTCGACGAAGAGCGCGCCGGCCAGCTTGCACTTGGCCAGCCCGGCACGATCCGGCTGCGCTCGCAGCCCGCGGGCGAGTTTCACGGCAGCATTGCCCGCATCGGCCTCGAAAGCGACCGGGTGAACGAGGAGCGCCGCGTCTGGCTGGCCTGCGCCGACTGCCCGGTCGAGATGTTTCTTGGCGAACAGGCCGAGGTGCGCATCCTGACCGGCACCCGCGCGAGCGCGCTGATGGTGCCGGAAATGGCGATCTCCGGCTTTGACGGTCATCGCGGCACGGTCTGGACGGTGCGGGACGGGCGGCTGGCGCGCGCGGAGCTGACCTTCGGCGCGCGCGATGATCGCGGCCGGGTCGAGGTGACGGGCGGTCTGCCGGACGGGGCCATGATCCTTGCCCGGCCGCCGAAAGGCGTGGCCGAGGGCCGGCGCGCGCGCGGCGGGGACGGGCCATGAACCTCGCGCTCAAGGACATCCGCCACGGGCTGTTCCGCTTCGTGCTGACCTGTTTCGGACTGGGGCTCCTGATGACCGTCGTCCTTGCCATGATCGGCATCTACAACGGGCTGGTGTCGGATGCGCTGGCGGTGGTGAAGGCACCGGCGGCGGATGTCTGGCTGGTCGAGGCCGGGACGCAGGGCCCCTTCGCCGAGGCCTCGAGCATCCCCGCCGACACCCGCGATGCAGTGGCGCGGATGCCCGGCGTGGCCGAGGCCGGCGCCGTCAACTTCCAGAACGTCGAGGCTCCGCATGGCGGGCGCACCCTTCGGCTTTACGTCATCGGCTATGAGCCGGGCCGCCCCGGCGGGCCGCAGGCGATCGCCGAGGGGCGCGGCCTTGGCGCCAGCCATTTCGAACTGGTCGCCGACCGCAAGACCGGCCTTGTGCCCGGCGAGACGATCCGGCTGGGGCGCAACCGCTTTGCTGTGGTCGGGCTGGTCGAGGGGGCGATGAACTCGGGCGGTGATCCGGCGGTCTATGTGACGCTGGCCGATGCGATGGTGCTGCAGACCGAACTCGACCCCGCCGCCCAGCGGGTGCAGGCGGCGCGCGGCGCGGTATCGGTCAAGTCCGCATCGGTCGCCGCCGTCATCGCCCGCATGGCGCCAGGCGCCGATGTCGAACTGCTGACCGCGACCGTGCGCCAATGGAAACACCTTGCCGCAATGACGCAAGGTGAACAGGAGGACCTGCTGCTGGCCTCGGTGGTTGACAAGGCGCGCCGGCAGATCGGGCTGTTCCTCGGGATCCTCTTGTCGGTCAGCGCCGTGGTGATCGCGCTGATCATCTACACCATGACCATGGAAAAGCTGAAGCAGATCGCCACCCTGAAGCTGATCGGCGCGCCCGACCGCACCATCATCGCGCTGATCGTGCAGCAGGCGCTGATCCTTGGCGCCTCGGGCTGGGGGATCGGGCTGCTGCTGATCCTGACCGTCAAGGATTATTTCCCCCGCCGCGTGGTGCTGGAGCCGTTCAACACCATGGTGCTTGCCGGCATCATCGCCGCCGTCTGCCTTCTATCCTCCGCGCTCGGCGTGCGGGCGGCGATGAAGGTCGACCCGGCCACCGCGCTCGGGAGCTGATATGGCGCTCGGCGACATCCTCATCGAGGTCTCGAACGTGGCCAAGCATTTCGGCGAGGGGGAAACCCGCGTCGATGCCCTGCGCGCCGTCGATCTGACGGTGCGGGCCGGCGAGGTGATCGCGCTGCTTGGCCCCTCGGGTTCGGGCAAGACCACGCTTCTGAACATCATCGGCTGCATCCTTGCGCCGTCGGCGGGCCGGGTGGCGCTGGATGGCGAGCTGGTCTTTGACGGCAAATGGCTGCGCCGCGACCTGCGGCGGCTGCGGCTGGACAAGATCGGCTTCATCTTCCAGGCGCATAACCTGCTGCCGTTCCTGACGGCGCAGGAGAATGTCGCACTCGTCCCCGACCTCGCAGGCTGGCCCACCGAGGCGGGCCGGGCAAGGGCGCGGGAACTGCTGGATTATCTGGAGGTCGGCCACCGCAGGGCGGTCAAGCCCGCGCTGCTGTCGGGGGGCGAGGCGCAGCGGGTGGCGATTGCCCGCGCGCTGGCCAACCGGCCCCGCATCATCCTGGCCGACGAGCCGACCGCCGCGCTCGACGGCGCGCGCGCCGGGCTGGTGATGGACCTGCTGCGCCGGCTTGCCGTCGAGCAGGAGGCCTGCATCGTCACCGTCACCCATGACGAAAAGATCTTCGACCGTTTTGACCGCCTGATCCACCTGCGCGACGGCAGGCTGGCCGATGCCTGATCCCCGGAGGCATTCCATGAACGCAAGACCGCTTTTCCTGACCATCGCAGCCATTGTCGCGGTGATCTTCGGCCTTCTCACCATCGTTTCGGGTGGTCGGGCGCTGTTCGGTGGTGTGGACATGGGCGCGGTGGTGCCCTTCGTGCTATGGTTCAACTTCGGCGCCGGGTTCGCCTATGTCCTGGCCGGGATCGGCCTGTGGCGCGGCGCGGGTTGGGCGCCGATGCTGGCGCTTGGCATTGCCCTGGCGACGCTGGCGGTGTTCGCAGCCTTTCTGTGGCACGTCTGGTCGGGCGGCGCCTGGGAGGCGCGCACCATGGGCGCGATGATCCTGCGCAGCGGCGTCTGGATCGGCATCGCGGTGCTGGCCTGGCGGTTCCGGAAAGCCAGCTGATCACCTGCCCAGCCAGAGGGAAACCCTCGTCTGCCCCTCAGGCAGGTGCCGCCGCGCCGTGAAACAGGGCGCCGACGGCATAGGGCCGGATGCCATCCGCCTCGCGCATCAAAAACAGCGCATCAAGGCCAAGGTGCGCGGCCAGATCGCCGCCGGCCTTCGGCCCCAGAACCATCAGCGCGCTCGCCCAGGCATCGGCCTCGGCGCAGGTGCGGGCGACGACGGTGACCGAGGCCGGAGAGGATCGCAGCGGCCCGCCCGTCGCCGGATCCATCGTGTGCGACAGGCGCATGCCCCGCACGATCACGCCGTGGCGGTAGTCGCCCGAGGTGGCGACGGCGGCATCTTCAAGCGCCAGAATGGAATGGGGGGCGCGGCGCGCAAGGTCGGGCGCCTCGACGGCGATGGTCCAGGGCTTGCCATCGGGGCGCAGGCCCATGGCCCGCATCTCGCCGTCGATGCCGACCAGAGCCGCCGTGATGCCAAGATCGCGCAGCGTCCCGGCCAGCCGGTCCACGCCGTGGCCCTTGGCGATCCCGTTCAGGTCCAGCGTGACCGGGGCATGCTGCCGCACCCGCAGGGCGGCGCGGTCGATCTCCAGCACCTCATGCGTGGGCGGGCGCGTGGCGGCCATGGCCCTGCGGATGCCGTCGGCGCTGGCCTCATCGGGGCCAAAGCCCCAGGCGCGCACCGCATCGCCCATGCCGATATCAAAAGCGCCGCCCGAGGCGCGTCCGATGCTTAGTCCAAGGTCCAGCACCTGCGCCAGCCCGGCCGGAACATCGACCCATGCGCCCACGGGCGCCCGATTCAGGCGCATCAGGTCGCTGTCGGGCTTCCAGGTGGACATCTGGGCATCGACCTCGGCCACAGCCAGTTGCAAGGCCGCCTGCGCCGGGGCGGGGTCAAACCCCGGCTCGGCATGGAACAGGGCCGACCAGCGCGTGCCCATGGTCGGGCCGTTCAGGGCGTGGCGGGTCGGGTCAGTAGATGTCTTCGGCATAGCGTCCCCTCGCTTTCAGGGTGATCGGGGTCAGTCCGGCGGGCGCGAGGAAGTCGGCCAGCGCCTCGGCCACGCCTGCGGCCATCTCGCGCCCACCGCAGACCATGATGCGCGCGCCACCCCGGATCAGCCGGGCTATTTCAGCGCCTTCGGCACGCAATGCGTCTTGGACATAATCGGGTTTCGCACCCCTTGAGACGGCGGTGGTCACCCGCGCAAGGCGACCGTCCGCCCGCCAGCCCGGCAGATCCTCGCCATAAAGAAAGTCGCTGTCGGGGTGGCGCATGCCGAAAAACAGATGGACGGGCCGCCGCTTGCGGTTGCCCCGGATGATGCCGGCAAGCGGCCCGATCCCGGTGCCGGCGCCGATCAGGATCAGCGGCGCCGCGCCCGGCGCGGGGTGGAAGCCGGGGTTGCGCCGCACGAAGGCACGGACCTTTTGACCCGGCTCCAGCGCCAGCAACTGCCCCGAACACAGGCCGCCCGGAAGCTTGCGCACCACGATCTCGACAAAGCCGTCGCGCCGCTCTGATGCCAGCGAGTAAAGCCGCGGCAGGTCCGAGCCTTCGGGCAGGATGCCCAGCAGATCGCCGGCCCGGAACCGCGCAAACCCGCGCCCCGTCAACCGCTGCCACAGGCTGATTTCAGGCAGGGCAAAGCGCAGGATCGCGGTCGGCGCCTGCACCTCGGCGCCGTAGTCGCGGCGCGAGATCAGGGTCAGCGCCTTGGTCGGCGGCGCCATCGGCTGGTGCGCCAGTGCAAGCTCGATCGCCAGCGCCTCGCCCAGGGCACGGCCCCAGCGGGCAAAGTCCTGCGGCGACTGCCGGTCCACGGTGTCGATGGGCAGCAGTCGCGCCCAGCCTTTCGCGGCGGCGAGCCGCGCCACCTCATCGGCGAAGGCGCAATAGGCGGGGAAGCTGCGGTCGCCAAAGCCCAGAACGGCCAGCGGGGCATCCGGGACGGATGTCAGCGCCGCGAGACGGTCGAGGAAGCCTTTCGCCGTGGCGGGGGCCTGCCCCTCGCCCCAGGTGGCGGCAAGGATGATGAAGCGTTCGGCCAGCGGATAGCGGCCTGGGTCGAAGCCCGACATCGGTGCGACATGAACGCTTTGCCCCGCCGCGGTCAGCGCCCCGTGCAGCGTCGCGGCAAAGCCCCAGGTGCTGCCTGCCTCCGATCCGACCAGCAGGATCGTTGCGGCACGTTTCGCCGGATGGTTGCCACGGATGCGTGGCCGCGCCCGCCGCCCGGCAAGCCACAGGATGACGCCGGTCGCCCCCATCACCGGCACGCCAAGCGCCATCACCCCCAGCACAAGGCCAAGCGCCGCCGCCCCCTGGCCGGTGTGCAGCATGAGGGCGATTTCCGACACCCGCTGCCATCCCGTCGGTTCGGCCCAAGCCAGCAGCTTGCCCGTTCCCTGATCAAGATAGCCGGTGCCGCGATCCGTCTTCAGCGTAAAGACATCCGTAGCATCATCGGGGTAGGGGAAGCTCAACTCGCGCAGCTCGGCCACGGGGGTGGCGGCAAGCGGCGCCATTGTCGCAAGCGCGGCCCCGGACTGGCCGCTGACCTCGGTCGGCAAGGCCGGTGCCGCAGGGCCGTCGGGCAGCAGATCGAAGGTCGAGGCCGCCATCCACAGCGCCGTCGCCGAAGACAGGGCAAGCCCGATGACCGCCACGCGGGCAATCTCGGTGTGGATGCGGCCCGGCCACGGTCCACGCAAGCGCGCGAACCAGCGCCGCCAGCCGCCCATGCGCCGCGCGACGAGCAGCACGCCCGAGACCGACAGCACCAGCATTACGGCGGCTGCCATGGCCATGGTCATGCGGCCGGCATCCCCCAGAAACAACGAGCGGTGCAGGTTGGTCAGCCAGCGCTGGACAGGATAAGGGTCGGCGCTGGCAACGCCGCGCCCGGTCGCGGGGTCGATGACCGCAGAGCCGGGCGTGTCGGCATCGAACCAGTAGGCGGTGATCCGACCCGAGGGCGCGCGCCGGATCTGCTCGACCCCCGGATAAGCCTCCTGCACCCTTGCAGCCAGTTCGGCGACGCTGATGCCCGCCCCGGCCTGCGGCGCGGCCAGACGCTCGGCCGCCGGAAACACCGAGAGCGCCGCGCCGCTGAGCGCAAGGATGGTGACCAGCACAAGGGCCAACAGGCCCGGCCAACGATGAAGCGCGCGGATCATGGCACCTCACATATCGTAGCGGAAGTTGGCGATATAGCGGCGCCCGCGGACGGGCTTGCCCGCGCCGGCACTTGTCAGGGGCAAGGCGATCTCGTTCGGGCTGTCGCGCATTTCCTCGACGGCGGCGTCGATGTGCAGCACATAGCCCGCATCGAACAACGCATCGGCAAGATCAAGCGTGATCTTTAGCGACTGCCCCGCGCCGACGCTCGCGCCGGTGATGCCGTTGATCTGCGCCGGATTGCCGCCGGTGGCGCGATACCAGTCGCCAAGGCTTTGGTAGTATTTCGACTTGTCCCCGGCCATCCACAGGGTTCCGGCATAGGCGCCCCGCGCATCGGTGACGTAAAGCACCAGATAGGCGCCATCGCCGCCATAGCCGCTGAGCGTGGTGGTCAGCGTGACCGGCCGCGCCTGGGCCAGACCGGGAAGCGTCAGCGCAGTCGTCAGCGCAAGCGTTGTGAGAAGGGATTTCATGGCACCATTCCTTGGAAGGGGTTTGCGGATATCGAACGGCTGCGCTGCGGCATTTCCGCCGCAGCGCAGCAAGGTCAGTTCACCTGGATCTTGGGCGGCGCACCGGTGCCGAACAGCCCATTCGCCGGAGGTGCCACGCTGCCCACCGGGGCCGGATCGCGCTTGCCGCGCCCCGCGTCGTCGTCATCCTCGTCGTCGATCTCGATTACCTGAAGCGTCTTCGGGTTGATCTTGGCCTCGATGCGGCGGCCTTCGCGGGTCTGCGCCTTGACCTCGTAGCAACCGTCGTCGACCTTGACCTTGCGCAGGGTCCAGCCGTTCTCGGCGGCCAGGCGCGACACGGCTTCCTTCGGTTGCCACTCGTCAAGGGGCACCTTGCAATCGTCATCGGCCAGCGCCATGCCGGCCGGAATCGCCGCAAGGATCGCAAGGGCAGTCAGGGTCTTTTTCATCGGAACCTCCAGTGGGGTGATGCGGGCAGAATGGGTGCCTGGCCTGAGGCTTGCCTGACGGAGGCGAGGTTTCTGCGTCAGCCCGCCGTCAGCTTCGCCGAATGGCAAGGGCCGACACATCGGGTCGGCCCTTGCCTGAAGTGCTGCCCCGGCGGGCCGGGGTTCAGTTCGACGGCTCGGTTGCGGGGGCGGCGGCAGGGGCCGCGCCCTCGTCTGCGAACTTCTTGATCTTCGCCTTGACCACATCGAGCGTCTCGGGGTCGATCTTGGCCTTGAGGGTGTTGCCACCGATATCCGTGACCAGGATCTCGTAGCAGCCGTCGTCGATTTCCTGCCACTGGATGGTCCAGCCATAGTCGTTGGCCAGTTGGGTCACCGCCTCCCAGGATTGCGGCTGCGACGTCGGCCGGCAGTCGTCGTCGGCAAATGCGGCGCCGGCGGGAATGGCGGCAAGCAGGGCGAGGGTTGCGAGCATCTTCGTCATGGCATGAACTCCTTGGTCCGGTTTTCCATTGCACGCATCCTGCGCCCCTGCCCTGACCCGGTGCTGACGACACGGCCGAAACCCTGTCAGCCTCCCGTCAGCCGCGCGGAGGACAGAAACGGGGGGGCAGAAAAAAGCCCCGCCTGGAGCGGGGCCGTCGCAGATTGGGTGCAGTCGCGGCGCGGAAGCGCGGGCAGGGTCGCCTTTGCGCCGTCAGTCCCCCTTCTTCCTGCCATCGGGGCGGGGCCGATCATGCCCGTCCTCGTATTCGATCTCGATTACGTCCAGCGTGCCGGGATGAAGGCTCACCTCGATCCGGCGCCCCTCGCGGTCAGCGCCCTTGATCTCGTAGCAGCCGTCGTCGATCTTGATGCGCCGCACGCTCCAGCCGTTTTCTTCGGCAAGCCGCGCCACCGCACCGCGCGGCTGCCAGTCGGCCATGGGCACGAAGCAGTCGTCGTCGGCAAAGGCTGCCCCGGGCGAAATGACCGCAAGAAAGGCAAGCATTGTCAGCGGTTGCTTCATGGGCCAAACTCCGTATCGCGGCCAGTTTGACGACATTATGCGCGGCGAAGCTGACGGGATGCTGAAGGCGATGGTATAGCGGCGCCAGTTGCGCGTCAGCCTGAACGGTCAGAAATCGCCATCAGGAAGTGGATGGAGAGGGCGATGCGCATCCTGCTGATCGAGGATGATACCGTTCTGGGCGCCGCCGTGCGCGACCAGATCGCCGCGGATGGCCAGTCAGTGGATTGGGTCACGCGGCTTGATGCGGCGGGCGACGCCATGGCGGGTGCGGCCTACGATCTGGTGCTGCTCGACCTCATGCTGCCTGACGGGCGCGGCATCGTGTTTCTGCGGTCGCTGCGCACCAGGGGCGATGTAACGCCGGTCATCATCCTGACCGCGCTTGACCAGATCTCGGACCGGATCGAGGGGTTGAACGCCGGTGCCGACGACTATCTGGTGAAGCCCTTTGATCTGGCCGAGCTTTCGGCGCGGATCGGCTCGGTGGCGCGGCGCTATTCCGGCAACCCGAACCCGATTCTTGCCCACGGCGCGCTGGTCATCGACCTTGCCGGGCGCACGATCCGCTGCGATGGCCGGCCCGTGCAGTTGACCGCGCGCGAATGGGCGCTGTTCGAGGCATTCCTGACCCGGCCGGGGCAGCTTCTGTCCAAGGCACAGCTTGAAGACAAGCTTTATGCCTTCGACGCCGAGGTGGAAAGCAACACCATCGAGGTTCATGTCAGCCGCCTGCGCAAGAAACTGGGCGCCGCGGTGATCGAGACCGAACGTGGGCTGGGCTACCGGCTGGGGGCACCATGAGGCTGCGCAGCCTTCAGGTGCGGTTGGGGCTGTCGCTGGGCATTCTGCTCACGCTCTTGTGGATCGCGGCGGCCTCGGTCACGGCGGTGAGGCTGCGGCAGGAGATGGACAGGATCTTCGATTCGACCTTGCAAGAGGCGGCGCAACGCCTGCTGCCGCTGGCGGCGGTCGAGATCATCGGACGCGAGGAGGAGGGTGTCACCCAGCGCCTTGCCGACCTGCACGAACATGACGAATTCCTCACCTATATCGTGCGCGATGACGCCGGGCGCATCCTGCTGCAATCGCACGAAGCCGACCCCGCCCTGTTCCCCGCCTGGGACGGGCCGGGCTTTCGCACCACCGCGACCCATCGGCTTTATGGCGAGGATGCCGTGCGGGGCACGATACGGATTACCGTCGCCGAACCGCTTGCGCATCGCGCGGCGGCGGCGCGCGACATTCGCGCGGGCCTCGGGGTGCCGCTCCTGGTGGTCATCCCCGCCGCACTTCTGGCGATCATGCTGGCCGTCCGGTCCGGCCTGGTGCCGCTCCGGCGCTACCGTGACCGGCTTGCGGCCCGTTCCGCCCTCGACCTCACCCCGATCCCCTGCGACGACCTGCCGACCGAGGCCGCCCCGGTGGGGGCCGCCCTCAATGCCCTGCTCGCACGGCTCAAATCCGCGTTCGACGCGGAGCGCAGTTTCGCCACCAACGCCGCGCATGAGTTGCGCACCCCCCTGGCCGGGGCGATCGCGCAGGCGCAGCGGCTACGGGCGGAGACGCAGGACGACAATGCCGCGCAGCGGGCTGCCGAGATCGAAGCCGCGCTGAAGCGGCTGACCCGGATTGCCGAACGGCTGCTGCAACTTGCGCGGGCTGAGGGCGGCCAGTTGCGGCTTGGGCAGACCTCGGATCTGCGCCTCGCCGCCCGGCTGATCGTCGAGGACATCGCAAGGGCCGCGCCGGGCCGGATCCTTCTGACTCTGCCGGATGGGCCAGTGATGTCGGGCCTCGACCCGGACGCTTTCGGCATCATCTGCCGCAACCTGATCGAGAACGCCCTGCGGCACGGGGCACCCGATGGTCCGGTCGAGGCAAGTCTGGCGGAGGACGGCACCTTCCGCGTCGCCAATGACGGCCCCATCGTGCCGACGGACGTGCTGGAACGGCTGGCCCGGCGCTTCGAACGGGGAACGGCCGGGACGGATGGCAGCGGGCTTGGTCTGGCCATCGTGTCCGCCATCGCGGGCCGGATCTCGTCGCGACTGGTGCTGCAATCGCCCAGACCCGGAAAGGAGTTGGGGTTCGAAGCCTCGGTGATCCTGCCGACGGGCCGTCGCTGACCATCGCAAGTGGTTCGGCCTTGCCGGCACATCGCCGCGGGACATCGCGAAGCCGTCGCACTCAGGTCCGCAGCACGCGGTAGATCGCGGGGATCACCAGCACCGTCTGCAGCGTCGAGGACAGGAGGCCGAACAACAGCGAGATCGCGAGGCCCTGGAAGATCGGTCGGTGAGGATCACCGCCGCGCCGATCATCGCCGCGAGCGCGGTCAGCAGGATCGGCTTGAAGCGGATCGCGCCGGCGTGCAGCAGGGTCGCGATCAGTGACTGGCCGGGGCTCGCGCCGTGGCGGATGAAGTCCACCAGCAGGATCGAGTT
>DJUV01000307.1:0-120 GCA_002440625.1 Rhodobacteraceae bacterium UBA6273
CCGCCGTGATCGGCCCGATCACGCCCAAGGCCGGTTTCGGGGAACCGGGTCCGCAGGCGATCACCCTCAAGGTCGGGGAGAGGCTGGCGCAGTCCGCCCATCTCTCCGACATGGTCTGGT
>DJUV01000307.1:221-422 GCA_002440625.1 Rhodobacteraceae bacterium UBA6273
CATCTCTCCGACATGGTCTGGTCAGTGGCCGAGATCATCGCCCATCTCTCGACGCTCTACCACCTCGGGCCGGGTGATCTCATCATGACCGGCACGCCGGCGGGCGTCGGGCCGGTGGTGGCGGGGGATCGGTTGCATGGAGAGGTGGAAGGGCTGGCGGCGGTGGAGTTGGTCATCGCCCCGTAGGTCGGGGTTCACCCC
>DJUV01000307.1:525-5840 GCA_002440625.1 Rhodobacteraceae bacterium UBA6273
CGGGGTTCACCCCGACTCTCTCACGCGCCGCCATGGCGGGGTGAGCCCCGCCCTGCATGCCTCGCCATGCCGCAAAATGCCCGACAGCTGTCGTGACGGATGCCATACGCGAACCCGACGCATGCCGCCCCGGTAGGATGGGCAATATTGCCCATCCTACGCCAATCGGTCAGGATGCCCGCGACCCTGATCGCCGGAGACCCGAATGACCCTCTTCCGCCTGCGCAAGATGACCCTCGTTCTCGACGAGATCCACCATGACGGCGGGCCGGATGCGACCACGCCGCGGCTCCGGGGGGCGGTCCTCTCCGTCGTCTCCAACCCCTTCGCCGGGCGCTACGAGCCGGACCTGCAACCGGCGATGGAGGCCTTGAAACCCCTTGGCCTCAGGATGGCGGAGCGGCTGATCGCGGCCCTTGGCGGGCGCGAGGGGATTGACGCCTATGGCAAGGGCGCCCTTGTCGGCGAGGCGGGCGAGTTGGAGCATGGCGCGCTCTGGCACGCCCCCGGCGGCTACGGCATGCGCGACACTTTGGGCGCGCCGAAGGCCATCGTGCCCTCGACCAAGAAGGTCGGGCCGATGGGGGCCTCCATCGACCTGCCGCTGACCCATCTCAACGCCTCCTACGTCCGCAGCCATTTCGACGCGATGACGGTTTCGGTCCCTGACGGGCCGCGCGCGGATGAGATCGTCTTTGCCCTCGTCATGGCCAAGGGGCCGCGCGTGCATTCGAGGATGGGCGGGCTCGAAGCCGCTGATATCAAGGGCGAGGACGGCTTGCGCTGATGCGCCGGCACTCCGGCCCGGCGCGGTCGGTGGAGGTTTCGCCGGGCAAAAGTTGATGACGCTCCTGACGGTCGCCCATACCGTCTTCGGTCTCTGGCTTCTCTCGGCGCCCGCCGCCGGGTGAGATTCCCTTGCAATTACGGGCAGTTCGTTGTTCCGTTCGCTCAGGGAAAATGCCTTCGAGCGCGGGAAACCCCAAAAAACGCGCCTTATCAACAGCGGAGATGTTTGATGACGAACAAGCTGATCACCCCGACTCGCCGCACTGTCCTGACCGGAATGGCCGCCGGTGGCGCGCTTCTGGCGACGGGACTGACCCCGCGCTTCGCGCAGGCGCAATCGTCCGAGCCGATCAAGCTCGGCTTCCAGCTTCACCGCACCGGGATCGGGGCCGCATATGGCCGCTGGTACGAACGTACCGCGACCGCAGCACTGAAGGTCGTGAACGACGCGGGCGGCATCAATGGCCGTCCGGTCGAGATCCTTTTCGAGGATGACGGCACCGATCCGGCGCGCGGGGCGGAAGTCTTCGGCAAGCTCGCCACCCAGTCGAACTGCGACCTCGTCTTCGGCGCGCTTTTCTCCCACGTCGTCATCGGCACCGCGCCCCGCGCGGCGGAGCTGAAAGTGCCCTATCTCGTCTGCTCCGAGGGCCATCATGTCGCAAGCGGGATGCTGAACCGCTGGACGCTGCAACCCGGCATTACCGACGTGAAAAGCCAGGTGCAGGGCATGGCGCCCTTCGTGACCCAGAACCTCGGCAAGAAGGTCGCGATGATCTTCCCCGACTTCGCCTTCGGCCATGATCATCGGGACTATTTCAGCGCCGCCGTGGCCGCGCAGGGCGGCGAGGTCATCGCCCAGATCGCCATTCCGCCGACCGAGACCACCTTCACCCGCTACTTCCCGCAGATCCCGGCGGAGACCGAGGTGATCTACCACGTCATGGTCGGCCCCGCCGTCCTGACCTTCGTGAAGGAACTCGGCGAGTTCTACGGCACCGGCGCAAGGCCGCAGCTTTTCGGCTTCATGGATTCGCTTGAGGCGGTCGACATCGCCTCGCCCGGTCTCGAATTCCTCGACGGCTCGCATTTCTGGGAGGCGCATCCGCGCTACAAGCAGGCCGATGCGAGCGAGGCGGAGACCTTCTACCGCACCGCCGTCGGCGTCGATGACAACGGCGCGGCGGCGAATGACCCGGCGGACGTGGCGACCTATTCGCACATGTTCTCGACCTGGGAGACGCTCTTCATCATCAAGGCGGCGATGGAGGCATCCGGCTATCAGGGTGCCGCAGACCGGCAGAAATTCGTCGAAGCGCTTGAGGCGATGACCGATTTTGCCGAGGGCGCCGAGCATCCGCAGGGCGCCAAGACCTTCAACGGCAAGACCCATCAGGCCTTCGGGATTCAATCGATCTCCAAGGTCGAGGGCGGCAAGCTGGTGCGCGTGCACCAGACCACGCTTGAGGACGGCCAATATCCCGATGAGGTCGACTACACGACGCAATCCTTCTGACCGGGAGAGGGCGGGGCGCATCAGCCCCGCCCGACCTTAGCTTGCAACTCGGTTCCATCTTCCTTCTCGCCCTTCTCGAAGGGCTGGTCAGCGCCTCGGTCCTTGCGCTGACCGCCTGTGGCCTGTCGCTGGTCTTCGGGATCATGCGGGTGGTCAACGTCGCACATGGCGAATTCTTCATGCTGGGCGCGGTTCTGGCGTGGTTCACCGCATCGCTGATGCCGGGGCCGCCGGCGCTGACCTTTGTGGCGGCTCTAGTTATCTGTCCGCTGATCGTCGGCGCCGTCGCGGCGCTGGCTGACATGCTGGTCCTGAAGCGGCTGAATTATGAGCCTGAGGCGACCATCGTCGCCACCATCGGGCTTCTCTACATCCTCCAGCAGGGCGCGCTGACCGTCTTCGGCCCGAACGCGCTGCCGGTGCCGGCACCCCTGGACTTCCGCTTGCAGTTTCCGGGCTTCGGCTATTCCGGTTACAAGATCGCGGTGATCCTTGCCGCTGTGCTTCTGCTCCTCGGCCTCTGGCTGATCCTGACGCGGACGCGGATCGGCCTTGTGATGCGCGCCACGCAGATCGACCGCGCCACGGCGCGCGCCTTCGGCATCAACGTCGACCGGGTCTATGCCGGCGTCTTCGCCATGGGGGCCGGCCTTGCCGCCATCGCCGCCGTGCTGATCGTGCCGATCCAGCAGGCGCATTACCTGATGGGGGCCGATCCCCTGCTCCTGTCCTTCTCTGTCGTGATCATCGGCGGCCTCGGCAGCCTGCGCGGCACAGTGGTTGCAGCGCTGCTGATCGGCATGGTCGACCAGATGATCCCGATCTTCATGCCAGTGGTCTTCCCCGCCTATGGCGCATGGTTCACGCCGACGCTGGCCAAGATCATCGCGACGCTCGTCGTGGCGCTGGTCCTCGTCTTCCGGCCGCAGGGCCTTTTCGGGAAGCGCATGGCATGATCGACCGCCGCGCGCTTTTCCTGCATCTCGCGGTACTTGCGGCGCTTCTCGCCGCCCTGCCGATGCTCGCGGCCTATCACGTCACCAACATCGCCAAGATCATGGTGCTTGCGGTCTATGCGATGGGCTACAACATCGCCTTCGGCTACACCGGGCTTCTGAGCCTTGGCCACGCGATGTTCTTCGCCGCCGGGCTTTACGCGGCAGGCATGGGGATCAGCCTCTTCGGGCTTTCGGCGGCGGGGGCGCTGGTGCTTGGCCCGGTGGCGGGGGGGCTTGCGGCAACGCTCGTCGGGCTTCTGGCGCTCAGAACCGCCGGTGTCGCCTTCATGATCGTGACGCTGATGTTCGCCCAGGCCGGCTATCTGACCATCCTCTACTTCGTGAAATATACCCGCGGCGACGAAGGCATCGTCATCGCCCGCGCCGCCCGCGCCATCGGATCGGTCGATCTTTCCGCCGACACGCCACGCTACCTTCTGGCCTTCGGGATCTTCGCGCTGGCGCTGCTTCTCAACCTCGCCCTCGTCCGTTCGCCCTTTGGCCGGATCATGGTCGCCATGCGCGAGAATGAGGCGCGGAGCCGGATGCTGGGCTACAACCCCTATACCGTGAAGCTGACGGCACTTGCCGTCTCGGGCGTCTATGCCGGGGCGGCGGGGGCGGCCTATGCCGTGGTGTTCGGCTATGTGGGCGCGAGCCTCGCCTCGGTCCAATACTCGATCCTGCCGCTCCTCTACGTGCTTCTTGGCGGGGCGGGGACGGTGCTTGGCCCGTTCCTCGGCGCGCTTTTGATGTTCTACCTCATCGACTATGCCAGTTCCGCCACCTCGGCCTATCTTTTCATCGTCGGCGCGGCGCTGATCCTTCTGGTCCTGTTCGCGCCGAAGGGCATCCTTGGCACTCTGCGGGAAAGGCACGCGCGATGGCTGCCGTGATCCTTGAGGCGCGGGGGCTGACGCGGCATTTCGGCGGGTTGAAGGCTGTGGACGGGGTGGATTTCGACCTTCGGCAGGGCGAGATCCATGCCCTGATCGGCCCGAACGGCGCCGGCAAGACCACCTTCGTCAGCCTGCTCTCGGGCCGGATCGAGGCGCAGTCGGGCCGGATCAGCTTCGACGGGCGCGACATCACCCGCCTGCCGGCCCATGCCCGTGTCCGCCTCGGCATCGCCTATACCTTCCAGATCACGCAAATCTATGCCGCGCTCAGCGTCTTCGACAACGTGGCGCTGGCTGCGCAAAGCCGGGGCAGCCATCCCCTTGGCGCTGCGGCGATGGAGGCGCTGTCCCGCGTCGGTCTTGAGGCGCGCAAGGACCAGATCGCCGGGACGCTGAGCTATGGCCACCAGCGGCTTCTTGAGGTCGCGATGGGGTTGGCGCTGAAACCCCGGCTCCTGATCCTGGACGAGCCGACGCAGGGCCTGTCGCAGGGCGAGATCGAGACCTTCAACGGCATCGTGAAATCGGTGGTGCCCGAGGCGACGGTGCTGCTGATCGAGCACAACATGGATGTGGTCATGGAGCTTGCCGAGTGGATCACCGTCCTCAACTTCGGCCAGGTTCTGGCGACCGGCACGCCGCCCGCGATCCGGGCCAATCCGGCCGTCCAGTCGGCCTATCTGGGGGCATGATGCTGACGCTCCAGTCCATCGAGGCAGGTTACGGCGCGGTGCAGGTGCTGCGCGGCCTGTCGTTCGAGGTGCGCCCGGGCGAGGTTCTCTGCCTGATGGGCCGCAACGGCGCCGGCAAGACGACGGCGCTGCGCGCGATCGTGGGGCAGGTTCCGGTGACGGCGGGATCGGTGGTTCTCGACGGCACGCCGGTCAACACGCTTCCGGCGCATGAGGTGCCGAAGCAGGGCATCGGCTACGTCCCGCAGGGCCGTCGGCTTTTCGGCGAACTCACGGTGGCCGAGAATATCGAGATCGGGCTGATGACGCGGGGCCGCGATGCGCGGGTGCGGGAGCGCGTGCTGGACATCTTCCCGCGCCTTCGCGAACGGCTCGGCCAGATGTCGCGGACGCTTTCGGGCGGCGAACAGCAGATGCTGGC
>DJUV01000308.1 GCA_002440625.1 Rhodobacteraceae bacterium UBA6273
ACCTATCCGGTCAAGGTCGAGGGCGAGCGCGTCCTGATCCAGGTCGCCTGAGATGGCATTCGAGCCTTCGCGGAAGCACACCGTCGCCAGCCTGCGTGCGGCGCGCGGCAAGCATAAATACGCCATGCTTCGCGTCGAGACGCTGGACGAGGCGGCGGCGGCAGAGGCGGCGGGGGTCGAGATATTCTCGGTCCCGCCGGCGATGATCATGGACCGCCGCTTTCGCGAGGTTGCGCCCAATGCCTTCGCCTTCCCAGGCGAGAACTTCTATGAGATCGGCGGCACCGACGACTTCCTGCGCTGGGCCTTCCCCCTGGTGAAGCACGGCGCCGATGCGGTCTATTGCTCCGGCAGCCTCGGCACGGTCCGCGCCCTGGCCGACCACGCCATTCCGGTCTGCGGCCATGTCGGGCTCATCCCGTCGAAACGCACCTGGACCGGCGGCTTCACGGCCGTCGGCAAGACGCTCGACAGCGCCAAACGGGTCTGGGAGCAATGCGTGGCGCTGGAGGAGGCTGGCGCTTTCGCGGTGGAGATCGAGGTGGTGCCGGATGCGATCACCGCGGCGATCGCCGAAAAGACCTCACTGTTTCTCTTGGCGATGGGCGGCGGAGCGGCGGGGGATGCGCAGTATCTCTTCTCGGACGATGTACTGGGCCAGAACCGTGGTCATACCCCCCGCCACGCCAAGGTCTATGCCGACTTCGCCGCCGAATACGACCGGCTGCAAGAGATGCGGACGACCGCCATGCGCGCCTTCGCTGACGACGTGCACTCCGGCGCCTATCCCGCCGACGATTATCTCGTGAAGGCGGAGGCCGAGGTAGCATCGGACTTCCGCGACTGGCTTTCAACGAACGGGTGAATGATGAAACGACTGAATGTGGCGCTGATCGGAACAGGTTTCATGGGCAAGGCCCATGCGCTGGCCTTCAATGCCGTGCGACAGACCTTCGGCGATGTGCCGAAAGTTGCACTCCACACATTGTGTGACACGCCGGCCGCAAAGGCCGCGCAGATGGCCGATCAGTTCGGCTTTGCGCATTCCAGCGAAGACTGGCGCGCGACGGTTGCGAACCCCGAGATCGACATCGTCTCGATCACCACGCCGAACGGCATGCACCGCGAGATGGCGGTCGCCGCGCTGAAGGCGGGCAAGCATGTCTGGTGCGAGAAGCCGATGGCACTGACGCTGGCCGAAGCGGAAGAGATGGCCGGCGTCGCCAACGCCGCGGGCAAGGTCACGCTGCTTGGCTACAACTACATCCGCAACCCCGCCATCGACCATGCCGTGCGGCTGGTCGCCGAGGGCCGCATTGGCCGCGTGGTGCATTTTCGCGGCTGGGTCGATGAGGATTACCAGGCCGATCCCGACCTGCACTGGACCTGGCGCGCGAAGCTCAAGGATGCCGGGCTCGGCACGCTCGGCGACCTTGGCTGCCATCTGGTCTCGATGATGCTGCGGCTCATGGGGCCGGTCGAAAGCCTTGTCGCCGACACGCAGATCATCCATGAAACGCGCCCCCTGCCGGAAGGCGGACGGGCCAGGGTCGAGAACGAAGATACCGCCACAGCAATCCTGCGGTTCGCCTCCGGCGCGCAGGGCTCATTCTCGACCTCGCGTTCGGCCTGGGGGCGGAAGAACCGGCTCGACTGGGAAGTGCATGGCACGAAGGGCATGATCTCCTTCGCGCAGGAACGGATGAACGAGCTGCATCTCTACGTCAACGAGGGCGACCGCGCCGAACAGGGCTTCCGCACCATCCTGACCGGACCGGCGCATCCGCCCTATGGCGCCTTCTGTCCCGCGGCCGGCCACCAGATCGGCTTCAACGACCTGAAGGTGATCGAGGCGGCGCAACTCCTGCACGCCATCGCGGGCGGGCAGCCCTGCTGGCCGGGCTTTGCCGAAGGGCTGGAGATCGAGCGCGTCATCCACGGTGCGGCCGAGGCGGCGCAAACCGGAACCCGGGTGAGCTTCGTCGGTCGCTGACCGGCTGAACGTCGCGAATGGCATTGCCGGGCGGGACAGTGCGCGCCACCATGGCCGCATCCGCCCGGAGATGCCATGCCCGCTGACTATGCAAGCCTGATCGACGCCGAGACCTGGTCCTTCATCCGGGAAACCGACAGATATTATCCGCCCGACGCGGTGACGCTCGACATGGCGGGGCAGCGGCGGGTCTATGACGCCATGTGCCGGGCGTTCTACCGGGGCCGCCCCGAAGGGCTTTCGGTCGAGGACCGTGCCATGGGCGGCGTCCCCTGCCGGGTCTATTCCCCGGCATCCCCCCGCGCGACAGTCGTTTATTTCCACGGTGGCGGCTTTGTCGTTGGCGGGCTCGACAGCCACGACGATGTCTGCGCCGAGATCGCCGATGGCTGTGGCGTCCGCGTCGTCTCCGTTGACTACCGCCTCGCCCCCGAACACCGCCACCCCGCGCATTTCGACGATGCCTTCGCCGCCACGCTCGCCGTGGCTGCGGCCTTCCCCGGGACGCTGATCCTTGCCGGTGACAGCGCGGGCGGCAACCTTGCCGCCGCAGTCGCCCATGCCGCACGGGCCAAGGGGCCCGCCATCGCCGGGCAGGTGCTGATCTACCCCGGCCTTGGCGGCGACCAGAGCCGGGGAAGCTATGTCACCCATGCCGAAGCGCCGATGCTGACCAAGGCCGACATCGACTTCTATGCGCATGTCCGCTTCCCAGAGGGGTATGATTCCGATGGAGATGTGACCGCCAAGCCATTGCAAGACAAAGATTTCACCGACCTGCCGCCGACCGTCGCCATCGGCGCGGAATGCGATCCCCTCTGTGACGACGCCGCCGACTATGCCGCGCGCATCCGCGAGGCTCGCGGCGCGGCGGTGGCATGGGTCGAGCCGGGCCTCGTCCACGGCTATCTCCGCGCCCGCGTCACCGTGACCCGCGCCCGGCTTAGCTTCACGCGGATCAAAGGTGCGATTTCGGCGCTCGCCGAAGGCCGGCTGCCCGAAGCGCCGCATCTGTGACGACGGGCACCACCTTCGAAAGCCGGTTGGACAACCCGCTTCTCGGGGCGGTAATGGTCGGCTTCTCCTCGATCTGCTTCGGCCTGATCCCGCTCTTTGCCCGCAGCCTTGTCGAAGCGGGCATCGCCCCGCCGGCCATCGCCTTCTTCCGCTATGCGTTTTCGGCCATTGCCTTCCTGCCGTTCATCAGGTTGACGGGCGCCGCGGGGCGGGCAACGCTCTGGGGCTATTGCACCGGCTTCTGCGTCGGTCTCGGCTGGGTCGGCTATGTCAAGGCGCTGGCTCTGCTGCCGGTCTCCGTCGCGGGGGTCTTCTACATGACCTATCCGCTCTTTACCCTCATCATCGGCTGGGCGGTGTTCCGCGACCGGCCCGAATTGCGCGCGGTCTTCGGCGGGTTGATGATCCTTGGCGCGGCAGCGCTGGCCGCACGCTCCGCCGACCAGTTGGGCGCATTGACGCTATCGGCAATCCTTCTCGCGCTCGCCGCCCCGCTGTCGTTCGGGCTGTCGATCAATGTCCTCGCCCGCAAGCTCGCGAGCCTCTCGCCGCTAGGCCGAATGTCGTCTTTCGCGCTCGGCTCCTCGACCGGCCTCATGCCGCTGATCGCGACTTACCCCCGCGAGGCGGTCCTGCCCGCGACGGCAGAACAATGGACGCTTGTGGTATCGCTCGGCGTCGTCTCGGCGCTGTTGCCGCAACTCATCTACACGACCTTCGTGCCGAAGATCGGCGGCGCCAAGGCGGCGGCACTTGGCAGTATCGAACTTCCGACGATGTTTGCGGTCGGGTTCTTTGCTTTCGGCGAGGCAATCGGCTGGCGCGAGGCGCTGGCCGGGGCGCTGGTCCTGACTGCAATCGTCCTGACCCCGGCCCGGCGTCCCCCGGCTTCGGTCACGGTTGCGGCAAGCGCGCCAGCAAAGACAAGATAAGAAAAAGCCGCCGCACCCCGGGCGGGAGTGCGGCGGCAAGTGGCGATTTCCGGCATCCGGGCGCGTGGGCTTGGGGAAGCCCGAGTGACAGGGGACAGGCGCTAAACCGGCGGAGAACCGCGAGGCAAAAAGGTCAGATCAGGCTCGGGAGGTTCAGCCCGACGATCAGCATGGCGATGAGAGAGACGACCCCGGCGCCGTCACGCAGAAGCGTGCTGCGGTTGCGGAGAATGACGGATTGCAGTTCCTTGGCCATCTGAAGTCTCCCTTCGCTCACTGAGTTGCCCATTTGTTCTCATATCAGCCTCGCGCTGTAAAGAACTTTTTAAGAACATTTGTGAACGAACCAGGATTTTCCCGCTCATCCCACGGAAATGAGCTTTATTGCCCGATCCTGTTCCATCAGCCAAAGCAGCACCCGCGCCGCCGCGCCGCGCGGCGAGGTCAGGCCGGGGTCGTCACCAAGAAGCTTGCGCGCATCCGACTGCGCCACCGCCATCAACGCCGCCTGCCGTTCGAGATCGGCGATGCGGAACTTCGGCAGGCCGGACTGCGCCGTGCCGATGAGGTCGCCCGCGCCGCGCATGGCGAGATCTTCCTCGGCGATGCGGAACCCGTCCTCGGTCTCGCGCAGGATCTGGAGACGGCGTTCGGCGGTCTCGCCCAGGGGCGGCTGGTACATCAGAAGACAGGTCGATTCGGCGGTGCCGCGCCCGACCCGGCCGCGAAGCTGATGGAGTTGTGCAAGACCAAAGGTCTCCGCCCGCTCGATCACCATGATCGAGGCATTGGGCACGTTCACCCCGACCTCGATCACCGTCGTCGCCACCAGGACCTTGGTCCGCCCCGCCGCGAAACCAGCCATCGCCGCGTCCTTCTCGGCGGGCGGCATCTGGCCGTGGACCAGCGCAACAACGCCCTCGCCCAAGGCGGCACGGAGGGCGCGGAACCGGTCCTCGGCCGCCGTC
>DJUV01000310.1 GCA_002440625.1 Rhodobacteraceae bacterium UBA6273
TGCTGGTCGTCATGGCTGAACGAAAGGTCGTCACAGAAGAGGATGAAACGGTGGCCGGGGGCGGCGCGGAGATGCGCCAGAAGCCGGCCAACGCTCGGCAGGTCTTCGCGGCTCAGTTCCACGATCTTCAGCGCCGACCCCTCGCGCCGGACCTCGGCATGAACCGCCTTGACGAGCGAGGACTTCCCCATGCCGCGCGCACCCCAGAGGAGCGCATTGTTGGCGGGCAGCCCCCTGGCGAATTGCCGGGTATTGGCCAGAAGCGTGTCGCGCGCCCGGTCGATGCCGACAAGAAGCGGCAGATCGACGCGCGCCACGCGCGCCACGGGTTCAAGCCGGTCGGGCACCACATGCCAGACAAAGGCATCGGCCGCGCCGAAATCCGGCGCCGCCGCAGGCGCCGGGGCGAGCCGCTCCAGCGCCTCGGCGATGCGCCTGAGATCGTCACTCATGCCTTGTCGTCCGCGTCGGGCTCATCATCGTAAAGGCTTTCGCCTTCGCCGATGGTTCCATCCGCGCGCGCTTCGCGGTCCCGTTTCTTTTCGTGCTGACGGACGAGGAAGATCGAGAGTTCATAAAGCGGATAGACGGCGCCGAAGAGGATCAGCTGCGACAGCATGTCCGGTCCTGGCGTAACCACCGCAGCGACGAGAAGCATCACCACGATGGCGTATCGGCGGAAGTTGCCAAGGCCGCGGGCGGTGACAAGCCCGGCCCGGCCCATGAGCGTCAGAAGCACCGGAAGCTGGAAGCAGAGGCCGAAGGCGACGATCATTTTCAGGGTCACATCGAGGGTTTCGTTGACCTTGCCGTTGAAGACGATGTCGATGCCGCTGCCGGTGGTCTGCGGCCGGGTGCTGTCGCCGGTAAAAACGGCGGCGAAATAGGAAGGCACGTCGGCAAAGCCAAGGAAGAACTTCATGGCGATGGGCACGACGACGTAATGGGCGAAGGCCGCGCCGATGAGAAAGAGGACCGGCGAGGCGATGAGGAACGGCAGGAAGGCCTGCTTTTCGCTGCGGTAGAGGCCGGGGGCAACGAAGCGCCACATCTGGAAGGCGATGTAGGGAAAGGAAATCACCAGCCCGCCAACCATCGAGATGCGGAAGAGGGTGAAGAAGTACTCCTGCGGCGCAGTATACTGCATCACCGGGTTTTCGTTGCCGAGCGCCCGCATCGACCGTTCGATTGGCAATAGCAGAAAGTCGAGGATCGCGCTGCCGAAGGAAAAACAGATGGTCATCGCGACAACAAAGGCGAGAAGCGACCAGATCAGCCGGGTCCTGAGTTCCGCCAGATGCTCGATCAGCGGCGCGGCGCTGTCGTCAATGTCGTCCTTGGCGCTCATGCATCACCCTTCTTGGCGCGCGTCCTGGCCGGCGCGGCGGCCTTGGGCGCTGCATCGGGTTTCGCAGCCGCGGCCTTGGTCGCGCGTGACTTTGGGGCCTCAGGTGCGGGCGCCGCCGCCTTCACATCCGTTGCCGGGCTTTTCGCTGTGGCAGGCTTTGCGGTGGAGGCAGGTGCACCGGACACCACGGAAGACTTGCGGACCCGGCCCGGCGTGCGCGCAGTTGCCTTCGGAACCTCAGCCGCCGGCGCTGCTGCCGGCTTGGTGGCTTCGACGGCATTGGCCAGCCGCTCGGCCGCCTCCGCCTTGCGCTTTTCAGCCAGTGCCTGGGTCGCCGGCCCTTTCATGGCGGGGTTTTTTGTCGGATCCCATTTCTCGAACTTGGTCGCGGCCTTTTCGAGCGCGTCGAGGCCGAGGCTCTTTTTCGAAGTCATCGCCTTCAGGTCATCAGCCGCGCCCTTCACGCCAGACTCGCGCGCTGCGTCGTCCATGGCGCGCTGGAACTCGCGACCCATGGCGCGCGCCTTCGCGGTGAAGCGGCCGAGCGTCTGGAACATGCCGGGCAGATCCTTCGGACCGACCACGATCAGCGCCACGATAGCGATGAGCAGAAGCTCACCCCCGCCGATGTCAAACATGGATGCACCCGCCCCGGTTCAGGCGAAGACCAAGGCTCAGGCCTTGTCCTTCTCGGATTCGGGGGTCACGTCGCGGGCCTGATCGGCCGAGGCGCGCTCGATTTCTTCCGACCCGTCCTTGACGCCCTTCTTGAAGGCGGTGATGCCCTTGCCAACCTCGCCCATCAGCGAAGAGACCTTGCCGCGTCCGAACAGCACGAGAACCACGACGGCAATCAGGAGAAGGCCGGGAATGCCGATGTTGTTAAGCATAGTATTGACTCCTCGGGCGCGGTAAGTGGCACGCCCTTCCACCTGTTTCATGTAGTGCTTCCGGACGAGTCCTCATAGTGCTTTTGGCCCTTCGGCACCGCCTCGAGGCCTTGCCGGGGCGGCTCAACTGACAGTATATTGTCGGTTGCAACCCTCTCTCCGACCGTATTGATGCCGCGCAAGACCCGCCTCTTCGACATCGTCCAGATCCTCAGGGACGGACAGTTGCACCGCGCGGGCGACCTCGCGGCGCGGCTTGGCGTGTCGGTCCGCACCGTCTGGCGGGACATGGGCGACTTGAGCGAAGGCGGCCTTCCGATCGAGGGCGCCCGCGGCGTCGGCTACCGGCTGAAGGAGCCGACGATGCTGCCGCCGATGGCGCTGACCCGCGACGAGTTCGAAGCGCTGAGGCTTGGCGTGGCGCTGGTTGCGGGTGCCGCCGACCCGACCATCGCCCGCGCCGCCCTGAGCCTGCGCGCCAAGACCGCCGCCGTGGCGCCGGCCCGCGCCCAGGACCCCGGCAGCGACAGTTTCGTCTTCGCAAGCGAGGAGGCCGCGCGGGCGGCACCGCATCTGGCGCTGGTGCGGCGCGCGATCCGCGATCACCTGACGCTGGCGCTTGGCTATCGCGGCGGCGAGGCGCTGCGCATTCGGCCTTTGCACCTCGATTACTGGGGCAAGGCTTGGACGTTGATGGCGTGGTCGGATTCGGCGCATGATTTCAGGGTATTCCGCGTCGACCTTGTGACGGCGCTCACACCCGATGGCGGCGCTTTCCTGCCTGAGGCGGGCAAGACCGTCGAGGATTACCTCGCGCGGTTGTCGCCAGTCTGAACGCTCGCGGGAAAGACGAAACAGCGGTCGCGGCGGATCATCAGCCACATCACCGTGCCGGGCTTTGGCAGGAAGACCCCAGGCACCGAGGCCTTGAGGACGGTGCCGCCATCGTCCAGCGCGAACTCGACGAGGCTTTCGCGGCCAAGGAAGCGGGCGCGGAGCACGCTGGCGCGGGCGGCGGTGCCGTCCGTGGGCGTCGGGTTCGGGCCGCGTCCGGCGCGGTCGAAGTCGATCTTCAGGTGCTGTGGGCGGATCACGATCTCCACATCGGTGCCGTCGGGGACGCCCGGCGCGAGGAACTCGCCGAAGGGGGTCTGGGTCAGCGCGCCTTCGACCCTGCCGCAAAGGATGTTGATGTCGGAGAAGAAGGCGGCGGCGGCACGGTCCACCGGGGCGTTGTAGATGTTGTAGGGCGCGCCCCCCTGGACGATGCGACCGGCGCGCATCAGAAGGATCTCGTCGGCCATGCGCATCGCCTCATGCGGCTCGTGCGTGACGAGAAGGACCGCCGTTCCCTCTTCCTTCAGAAGCGCCAGCGTATCGTCGCGGATGCCGTCGCGGAGCCGCTCATCCAGACCGGAGAAAGGTTCGTCCATCAGAAGGATGCGCGGGCGGGGTGCGAGCGCCCGGGCCAGTGCCACGCGCTGCTGTTCACCGCCCGAAAGCTCATGCGGGAAATGCGGGCCAAAGCTGGAGAGCGACACCCGTTCGAGAAGCTCGTCCACGCGCCGGGCCCGGTCGGAGGCGGATTTGGGGAGACCGAAGGCGATGTTCTCGGCGACGCTGAGATGGGGGAAAAGCGCGAAATCCTGAAACATCAGGCCGATGGCCCGGCGCTCAGGCGGCACCGAGGATGCCAGATCGCTGACGAGCGCGCCGTCAACCCTGATCTCGCCGCCGTCCTGGGTATCGACGCCGGCGATCAGCCGGAGCGTCGTCGACTTGCCGCAGCCCGA